>JBBSOT010000106.1:0-13112 GCA_038259455.1 Hyphomicrobiales bacterium
GGATGTATCCGCTGGCGCTCGCCTGCGGCAACACCTTCGTGCTCAAGCCCTCCGAGCGCGATCCGTCGGCGGCGAACTTCTGCGCCGAGTTGCTCGCGAAGGCAGGGCTGCCTGCCGGCGTGTTCAACGTCGTGCACGGCGACAAGGTGGCGGTCGATGCGATCCTCGACGACCCCGACATCAAGGCCATCGGCTTCGTCGGCTCGACGCCGATCGCGCAGTACATCTATTCGCGCGGCTGCGCCAACGGCAAGCGCGTGCAGTGCTTCGGTGGCGCCAAGAACCACATGATCATCATGCCCGACGCCGACATGGACCAGACGGTCGATGCGCTGATCGGCGCCGGTTACGGTTCTGCCGGCGAACGCTGCATGGCCATCTCGGTCGCCGTGCCCGTCGGCCACGACACGGCGGAGCGGCTGATGAGCAAGCTGATCCCGCGCGTAGAAAGCCTCAAGGTCGGTCCGTCGACGGATTCTTCAGCCGATTTCGGTCCGCTGGTAACCCCGCAGGCGCTCGAGCGCGTCAAGTCCTATGTCGATACCGGCGTCAAGGAAGGCGCAACGCTCGCCGTCGACGGTCGCGGCTTCTCGATGCAGGGCTATGAGAAGGGCTACTACATGGGCGGCTGCCTGTTCGACAATGTCACGCCAGACATGAAGATCTACAAGGAAGAGATCTTTGGCCCGGTTCTGTCGGTCGTGCGCGCGCCGACCTACGAGAACGCCATCAAGCTCGCCAACGACCACGAGATGGGCAATGGCGTGGCGATCTTCACGCGCGACGGCGACGCCGCCCGTGATTTCGCGTCCCGTGTCCAGGTCGGCATGGTCGGCATCAACGTGCCGATCCCGGTGCCGATCGCCTATTACACCTTCGGCGGCTGGAAGGCCTCTTCCTTCGGTGACCTCAACCAGCACGGCCCGGACGCATTCCGCTTCTACACCAAGACCAAGACGGTGACCTCGCGCTGGCCGTCCGGCGTCAAGGATGGTGCAGAGTTCGTCATCCCGACCATGAACTGACGCTTGTGATCGCAAGGCATCGTCGCTAACGTTTGGGTGACGATGCCAGACTGCGGTTTCAGATGTTCGGGTTCGAGACGACAATGGGGTTCGGGCGGTGGCTGAGACGGTTTGCAGCCGCTGCCGCCTTTCCCTTTGTGATGTTTCTCTTGGGCGGACTGCAAGCCACAAAGGCATCGGAAATCGATGCTTCGCTCTGCCCGATCTCGATGGACGAAACGGTGACGCTCGAACGCGAACAGATCAAGCATCTGTTCCGCGCGCGCGGTCTCGACTACGACCTCACACAACTGCTTGCTGAAGACCTGCAAGGCAGCGTCCAACGCTACCTCTCCCACCAGAGCAGCGGCGATGCGCGGGACAGGGCCTTGCTGTTCTTCATCGGCAATTCGCAGACGCTGTGCGCCATGTTCTGGCGGATCGGTGCCGGGAGCGAGAACAATGTCTTCATCATCGAGAGGCTCGCGGTCCCGCCGGCCGACATCGTGCCGCTGATCGACGGGCTTGTTGAGGGCATGCAGGATGCCGACGCCGGGACACTTCGCCGGGCAGAGCCCAGGGACGGGGCAAAGGCGGGCATGGCCAGAGGCGCACTCAGCCTCAAGGCATCCACCGGGCGGGCTGTTCCTGATCTTCTCGCCGAGCTTTCGCACCTGCTGTTCCCGGGCCAGATCGCCGACCATGTCGGTGATCTGGCGAGCCTCACGATCATTCCCTGCCTGAACATCGGCATCGTACCGTTCGCGGCGCTCGACCCGGACCGGGATGGCAAACCCTTCGTTGAAGTGACGGCGATCAATGTCGAAGCTGAACTGAGGCATGTCTACGAGAACCGTTCATTCGTATGGGACGGCAACATCGAGGCACCCGTGCTGTTCGGCGATCCGGATGCCGGTCGCGATCCGGACTGGCGTTTTCCCAGGTTGCCAGGCGCCGCACGCGAGGTCTTCGCCATAGCATCGCGGTTCGACGTAACGCCGCTCGTCGGGGCTGCAGTGACTCCAGAGCGCGTCGCCGATGGGATCGGCGACGCGGACTACATCCACATTGCTGCCCATGGCCTCAGCAGCGTCGACGATCCTCTCGATGGGAGTTTCTTGGCCCTGCACGGTGGACGGCTCACGGCGCGCCAGATCCTTGGCCTTGATTTACGGGGAACGCCGCTCGTGGTTCTGAGCGCCTGTCAGACCGGCCTCGGCGGGCCACTCGACGCCGGCATTGTCGGACTTGCCCGCAGCTTTGTCATCGCGGGGGCGTCCGCCACGGTATCGACCCTCTGGAACGTCGATGACGACGCGACCGAGGGCATCATGGTAGACTTCGTCGACAATCTCGAGACGATGAGTCCGGCCGAAGCGCTGCGCCATGCGCAGATGAAGACCAGGGAGCGATATCTCCATCCCCGATATTGGGCAGGCTTCACCGTATTTGGCTCGCGGATGGTCTCCAGGGCACGCGGCTGACGAGCCTTGCTCTGCAAGGCGGCTAGCCGTCCAGCCCTTCCCAAGCCAGCCGCTGGATCGCATCGCGCACCGGCGTGCGCCAAAGCCACAGCCGCTCGATCAGCGCGCCATTGGTAGCAACGCTGCGGGGAACAGGCTCAAGCGTCCCGATCAGCCGCTCGAGCGCATGATAAACTCGCGTCGCGGCTGCCTCATTGGTTTGACTGAGCGGATTATTCGACCGAAACCCAATGATATTCCCCATCTGTCACAAGGCCGGAGCTGTTGACAGCCACGCCAGACATCAGATATACCACTGATATATCTGATGGAGAAAGCTCATGTGGACCGGTGTATTCCCAGCCGTTACGACCAAGTTCAGCGAGGACGACCGCCTCGACCATGCAGAGATGGAGCGCTGCTTCGCCCTGCAGATGGAAGCCGGGTGCGACGGTATCGTCGTCGCCGGATCGCTTGGCGAAGGCCCGATGCTCAGCCATGACGAGGTCATCGAGGTCTTCCGGAACGCGCGCAATGTCGCTGGCAACAAGCCGGTATTGGTCACCGTTAACGAGGCAGGGACGCGCGAGGCGGCCAGTATCGCAAAGCGCGCCGCCAGGGCCGGCGCCGATGGCCTGATGGTGGTTCCAAGTTCAGTATACCACACCAATCCCGACGAGACAGTTGGCGCCCTGAGCGCGGTCGCCCATGCTGGTGGCCTGCCGGTCATGATCTATTCCAACCGCATCGCTTACCGTGTCGACGTCACCATCGAGATCATGCAGGAGCTGGCTTCCGATCCGCTTTTCGTGGCGATCAAGGAATCGTCCGACGACATCCGCCGCTCGACTGACATCATCAACGCATTCGGCGATCGCTTCGACCTATTCACCGGTGTCGACAATCTTGCATTCGAGGCGCTCTCGGTCGGCGCCGTCGGCTGGGTCGCCGGACTCGTAACCGCCTTCCCGGCCGAGACGGTTGCGATATATCAGCTGCTGAAACAGGGGCGGCGCGAGGAAGCGCTGCAGATATATCGCTGGTTCCGGCCCTTGCTCGACCTCGACGTATCGACCTATCTGGTGCAGAACATCAAGCTCGCCGAAGTGCTGGCGATTGGCACCAATGATCGTGTACGCATGCCGCGTCGCCCCCTTTCAGGTGAACGGCGAACCGTGGTGGAGAAGATTGTCCGTGATGCGCTTGCAACGAGACCCGAGTTGCCCAGGCTCGAAGTGGCTAAGGCCGCCTGAGCGGCCTTTCGGTTCGACCGGCCGGGCAAGCGCGCATGAGTGACGATACTGCCTGCGACATTGCCGTCATCGGTGGCGGCATTGTCGGCATCTGTGCGGCGAGCTTTCTGGCTCAGTCGGGCAAGAGCGTCACGCTCATCGACCGCACCGGCATCTGCGAGGAAACGAGTTCGGGCAACGCGGCCGCCTTCGCCTTCAGCGACGTGCTGCCGCTGGCCCACAAGGGCATGATCCGGCAATTGCCGAAATGGCTCGCCGATCCGCTCGGCCCGCTCACCATTCCGCCGGCCTACCTGCCGAAGCTGCTGCCATGGCTGGTCCGTTTCTGGCGCGCCGGAGACCCGAAACATTTTGAGGCGGCCGTCGCGGCGCAGGCCGCCCTGATGAAGCTCGCCGAGGCTGAGTGGAAGAGCCTGATGGAGCGCTCCGGCACGGGCAGCATGCTGCGCGACAGTGGCGCGCTCGAAATCTATGACAGCGAGGCTTCGTTCAACGCCTCTCTGCCGGGCTGGATTGCCCGCGAACGGCATGGCATCCAATACCGTCATCTCGACCGGTCGGAGATGGACAGTTACCAGCCCGGCCTTTCGCCGCGTTTCAGACACGCCACTTTCCTGCCCGGATGGAAGACCGTTGCCGACCCCAAGCTGCTCGGCAAGGCCATCTGGGACGACGCGCAGTCGAAAGGCGCCCGCTTTCTTTGCGCAGAAGTAGGGAACGCCTCGCCGTCGAACGGGCGAATCGCCATCCATCTCAAGCAGGGCGGCACCGTCACGGCCGACCGGCTGGTCATTGCCGCCGGCGCCTGGTCTCACCGGATCGCCCGGCCGTTCGGCGACACGATCCCGCTGGAGACCGAGCGTGGCTACAACACGACGCTGCCGAAAACGGCCCTCGACCTCAGGCACATGCTGACCTTTGTCGATCATGGATTCGTCGTCACGCCGCTCGACAATGGCATTCGCGTTGGCGGTGCGGTCGAGTTCGCCGGGCTGTCACGTCCGCCCAATTTCGGGCGCTCCAGGGCGATGCTGAAGAAGGCCGGCATGTTCCTGCCCGATCTCGACACCGCAGGCGGCCGCGAGTGGATGGGCTATCGCCCGTCGCTGCCCGATTCCCTGCCCGTGATCGGGCGCTCGGCCGGTCACGCCAATGTCTTCCTCGCCTTCGGCCACGGCCATCTCGGCCTCACGCAATCCGCCGCAACAGGCCGCCTGATCCACGACCTGGTTCTCGGGCGGCCTCCGGCAATCGACCTCAAACCCTTCAGCCCCCAACGGTTCTGACATGGCGCGCCATTCCTTCTTTTGCATAGACGGTCATACCTGCGGCAATCCCGTGCGCCTGGTTGCCGGCGGCGGGCCGCTGCTCCAAGGTTCCACCATGATGGAGCGGCGTGCGCATTTCCTCGCCGAGTTCGACTGGATCCGCACCGGACTGATGTTCGAGCCGCGCGGTCATGACGTGATGTCGGGCTCCATTCTCTATCCGCCGACGCGACCCGACTGCGACATTGCCATCCTCTTCATCGAGACGTCGGGTTGCCTGCCGATGTGCGGCCACGGCACCATCGGGACCGTCACGATGGCCATCGAACAGGGGCTGGTGAAGCCGAAGACACCGGGCATTCTGCGCCTCGACACGCCCGCGGGCCTGGTCATAGCCGAGTACAAACAGGTCGGCGACTATGTTGAAGAGGTCCGCATCACCAATGTCCCGTCCTTCCTCCATGCCGAGAACCTGACCGTCGAGTGCCCGACGCTTGGCGAGATCAGGGTCGATGTCGCCTATGGCGGCAATTTCTACGCCATCGTCGAACCGCAGGAGAATTTCCGCGACATGGCCGATCATTCGGCCGGCGACCTGATCGCCTGGAGCCCGGTCGTTCGGGCGCGCCTCAACGAGAAATATTCCTTCGTCCATCCCGACAACCCCGACATCAACCGCCTGTCGCACATGCTGTGGACGGGCGCCCCCGTGTCGCCCGAGGCCGACGCGCGCAACGCGGTCTTTTATGGCGACAAGGCCATCGACCGCAGCCCGTGCGGCACCGGAACCTCGGCGCGCATGGCCCAGCTTCACGGCAAGGGCAGGCTCGCAGCCGGCGACGATTTCATTCATGAATCGATCATCGGTTCGCTGTTCAGGGGCCGCGTCGAAAGCGAGACGACCGTTGCCGGCAAGCCCGCGATCATCCCGTCGATCGGCGGCTGGGCGCGGATGACCGGTCTCAACACCATCTTCATCGACGACCGCGATCCGTTCGCGCACGGCTTCGTCGTCAGCTAGGGGAAGGATGTTAATGTGGTTGAATTGGTTGCGTGTGCAGCTTCTCGCAGGAAGTCTGACCCGACGGAAAGTATTTGTGGCTTGAAAACTAAAAGCAACCGCGACACAAAGTGGATGAGACTCAGCGCTCGACCGATGATAGCGTGGGGTTAGTCCAAGGGGGTTACCGGAGCAAGCAACACACCGGCACAAGGTCGCAAATGGCCGGATTGTGCGCCGCAAAATGATGTTGCAATCTGGAACCGACCCATTAGGACTAGGGGCAAGTAAATAAGGGACGCGCCACATCGGTGACGTTCCAGGGGAGCCGACTAGAGATGGAATATTTCGTCCAGCAGCTTGTTAACGGGCTGACGCTGGGATCTATCTATGGCCTGATTGCGATCGGCTATACGATGGTCTACGGCATCATCGGCATGATCAACTTCGCCCATGGCGATATCTTCATGGTCGGCGCCTTCATCGCACTCATCGTGTTTCTCTTTCTGACGACGGCGCTGGCCGGCGCCGGCGTGGTGGTCTTCCTGCTGATCATGATGATCGTGGCAATGCTGCTCACCAGCCTGTATTCCTGGACCATCGAAAAGCTGGCCTACCGGCCCTTGCGCGGCTCGTTCCGCCTGGCGCCGCTGATCACGGCCATCGGCATGTCGATCGTTCTGTCGAACTTCGTTCAGGTAACACAGGGTCCGCGCAACAAGCCGATCCCGCCGATGATCACGACGGTCTACAATGTCTTCGGCATATCCATATCGGCCAAGCAGATCGTCATCGTGCTCGTCACGGCCGTGCTGCTGACCCTTTTCTGGTACATTGTGAACAAGACCTCGCTCGGCCGCGCCCAGCGCGCCTGCGAACAGGACCGCAAGATGGCGGCGCTGCTCGGCATCGACGTCGACCGCACCATCTCGATCACCTTCATCATGGGCGCTTCGCTCGCTGCCGTCGCCGGCACCCTCTATCTCATGTATTACGGCGTGGTGGTTTTCTCCGATGGTTTCGTGCCGGGCGTCAAAGCGTTCACGGCAGCTGTTCTGGGCGGCATCGGATCGATTCCCGGCGCGGTGCTCGGCGGCTTGCTGATCGGCTTCATCGAAAGCATGTGGTCGGCCTACTTCTCGATCGACTACAAGGACGTCGCTGCCTTCTCGATCCTTGCCATCGTGCTGATCTTCCTGCCATCCGGCATTCTTGGCCGGCCTGAAGTCGAAAAGGTCTGACCGCATGGCAGCTCCGGACAATACCCGCGACGGGCAGAACCTGTTTGCAAAGGCCATCCAGGAAGCGATGTTCGCCGGCGCCATAGCGTTCGGCCTGTTCGTCCTGATGATCGGCATCAAGACCGACCAGAACATCCGCAACGAGCTCGTGCTCGTCCCGCGCTGGGGCCTGCTTGCGATTGTGGTTGCGCTGGTGGCGCTCGGCCGCTTCATCGCCGTCATCTACGTGCAGCCCTATTTCGCGGCCCGCAAATCGACCAGGGCCAAGGCGCCGGTCGTTGCGCAGACGGCCCGCAATGCGCTCTTCTGGAAGCACTGGACCAAGATCGCCATCGGCGCGCTTATTCTCTACCCGGTCGTCATCGTTTTCCTGGTCGGCTTCCAGGGCTCGCTCAAATGGGTCGACAATTTCGGCATCCAGATCCTCATCTATGTCATGCTCGCCTGGGGCCTCAACATCGTCGTCGGCCTCGCCGGCCTGCTCGACCTCGGCTATGTCGCCTTCTACGCGGTCGGCGCCTACAGCTATGCCCTGCTCGGCACCGAGTTCGGCTGGTCGTTCTGGATCCTGCTTCCGGCAGCCGGCGCAATGGCCGCCCTTTGGGGTGTCATCCTCGGCTTTCCGGTGCTGCGCCTGCGCGGCGACTATCTCGCCATCGTCACCTTGGCATTCGGCGAAATCATCCGCTTGGTGCTGATCAACTGGCGTGAGGTGACCAATGGCACGGCCGGCATCTCGGGCATCCCGAAGGTGACCTTCTTCGGCCTGTTCTCCTTCGACGTCTCGTCGCCCGACTACATTGCCAAGGTCTTCGACATCGCGCAGTCGGGCGCCTACTACAAGATTTTCCTCTACTATCTCATCCTGGCGCTGGCGTTGCTGACCGCCTTCGTGACCATCCGGCTGCGGCGCATGCCGGTCGGCCGCGCGTGGGAGGCCTTGCGCGAGGACGAGATCGCCTGCCGCTCGCTTGGCATCAACACCACGACCACCAAGCTGACGGCGTTCGCCATCGGCGCGATGTTCGGCGGTTTTGCCGGCTCTTTCTTCGCTGCCCGCCAGGGCTTCGTCAGCCCCGAATCCTTCATCTTCCTGGAATCGGCGATCATTCTGGCCATCGTGGTGCTCGGCGGCATGGGCTCGCTCACCGGCATCGCCATCGCCGCCCTGGTGATGATTGGCGGCACCGAGATCCTGCGCGAGCTGCAGTTCCTGAAAGTCATCTTCGGCGAGGGCTTCACCCCGGAACTCTACCGCATGTTGCTGTTTGGACTGGCCATGGTCATCGTCATGCTATGGAAACCGCGTGGTTTCGTCGGCTCGCGGGAGCCGACCGCCTTCTTGCATGAGAGCAAGTCGGTCGCGGGCTCCTTCACCAAGGAGGGCCACGGCTGATGAAAGTTCCCCACAAGGATGCGATCCTCGAGGTCGAGCACCTGTCGATGAAGTTCGGCGGTCTGGTGGCGATCGGCGACCTGTCGTTCCAGGCCAGGCGGGGCGACATCACCGCGCTGATCGGCCCCAACGGCGCCGGCAAGACCACGGTCTTCAACTGCATCACCGGCTTCTACAAGCCGACCGAAGGCATGATCAAGCTGAACCGGAAATCCGGCAAGCAGTACCTGCTTGAACGGATGCCCGATTTCGAGATTCCTGCCCGGGCCAAGGTGGCGCGCACCTTCCAGAATATCCGGCTGTTCTCCGGCATGACGCTGCTCGAAAACCTGCTGGTCGCCCAGCACAACAAGCTGATGCTGGCCTCCGGCTATACGGTCCTCGGCATGCTCGGCTTCAGCCGCTACAGGAAAGCCTCGGCCGAATCGGTGGATCTGGCCAAGTTCTGGCTCGAGAAGGCCGAGCTTGTCGACCGCGCCGACGATCCGGCCGGCGATCTTCCCTACGGCGCCCAGCGCCGGCTGGAAATCGCCCGTGCCATGTGCACCGGCCCGGAGCTTCTGTGTCTCGACGAACCGGCCGCCGGTCTCAACCCGCGCGAGTCTCTGGCCCTGAACAACCTGCTCAACGATATCAAGGACACCACCGGAACGTCGATCCTGCTGATCGAGCACGACATGTCGGTGGTCATGGAGATTTCGGATCATGTCGTTGTGCTCGAATATGGTCGCAAGATTTCTGACGGCGACCCTGGTCATGTGAAGAACGACCCGAAGGTCATCGCAGCCTATCTCGGCGTCGACGACGAAGAGGTGGTGGACGTGCTGACGGAAGTCGGCGACACCGATGTGATCGAAAGGCTCGATGGCGAGCCGGATCGCGCGCATGGCCCGCATGACTCGGCTTCCATGATGGCCGGCCCCGTTTCTGACACGGTCAGCCACAGCGATGCGCTCGGCGAGGTCGTCAGCATTTCCCACTCGGCATCCAAGGCCGATCAGGCCGACCGGCGAGGAAAGAAGGTGAAGGCGGCGACCGTTGCTGCCAGCCGCGCGGCGGCCAGGACCGAGCCGAAGGCCGACAAGCCGGCCACGGCAAAGCCCGCGTCGAAATCCGCATCGGCAGGCAAGCCGAAAGCAAGCAGTGCTGCCACCGGGCCGATTACCAAACCTGCCGCAGCCAAGGCGCCGGCAAAAGCTGCCCCGGCAAGGTCTGCAGCTGTCATGGCGGTTCCCGCCAAGCCTGCAAAACCCGCAACCAGGCCGGCCACCGCCAAGCCGGCAAAGGCCCAGGCCGCGCCGGCCACTGCCAAGACCATAGCAAAGGCATCTCCGGCAAAGCCTGCCTCGCCAAAAGCGAAATCGCCGGCAAGGAATCTCTCGGCGCCGCGTGGCGGAACGGCCGACAAGCTGACGCTCATAAAGGGCATCGGACCGGTCAACGAAAAGAAGCTGAATCAGCACGGCATCTATCATTTCGACCAGATTGCCGCCTGGACCAAGGCCGATATCGTCGCTGTCGAAGCCTATCTGGCGTTTGACGGTCGCATCGCACGCGAAGACTGGATCGGACAGGCAAGAAAGCTCGTCAGGGCCGCGCCCAAGAAGGCGGCCGGTACTGGGGGAGCCAAGTGATGGCCGAGAAGATGCTGCAGGTCGACAATGTCGAGACCTACTACGGCAACATCCGCGCCCTTGGCGGCGTCAGCCTCGATGTGAACCGCGGCGAGATCGTCGCCCTGATCGGCGCCAACGGGGCCGGCAAGTCGACGATGATGATGACCATTTTCGGCAGTCCGCGAGCCCGGAAGGGCACCATCACATTTCAGGGCACCGACATCACCGAAATGCCGACGCACGAGATCGCGCGCATGCGCATCGCGCAATCGCCCGAGGGCCGTCGCATTTTTCCGCGCATGACCGTGTTCGAAAACCTTCAGATGGGCGCCAGCCTCGACAAGCTGGAATTCTTCGACGAGGACGTCGAGAAGGTCTTCCATCTGTTTCCGCGCCTCAAGGAGCGCGCCTCGCAGCGCGGCGGCACGCTTTCGGGCGGCGAGCAACAGATGCTGTCGATCGGACGCGCGCTTATGGCGCGGCCCAAGCTGCTGCTTCTGGACGAGCCGTCGCTGGGTCTGGCGCCGCTCATCGTCAAGCAGATTTTCGACGCCATTCGTGAACTGAACGCCTCTCAGGGCCTGACCGTGTTTCTCGTCGAGCAGAACGCCTTCGGCGCACTCAAGCTCGCCAACAGAGGCTATGTGATGGTCAATGGCCTGGTCACCTTGAGTGGGACGGGCAAGGAACTTCTGGCCAATCCGGAAGTCCGCGCCGCCTATCTCGAAGGCGGCAGGCACTGATGTCTGGAGACTGAAGAATGCACGGAATACTCTACGAGGAAACCTCGATCTGGCAGTTCTTCTTCGTCACATGCCTGCTCGGCGGCTGGGCTGCCTGGATGACGGGACGCGCCAGTGCGCAGGTCTGGAAGGCATTGCCGAGCGTCGTCGTCTACCTGTGTCTGCTTGGTGTTGCCATCCGCTTCATTCACCACGCCCTGTTTGAAGGGACGATGTTTTCGGCGCAGTTCTATGTCGTCGACACGATCATTCTCCTGATCATCGGCCTCACCGGTTACAGGTATACGCGTACCAACCAGATGGTCACCCAATACCACTGGCTCTACGAGCGGGCATCGCCGCTGAGCTGGCGGGACAAGAGTTGACGTTCATGATTAACCTCTTTGCGAGGTAATTGAGCGTGACAACAGCCGGAAAATCGGCAAACTTAATGTTTCTGCGATCGAGTGGGCATCGCATGAAAACATCATCAAAACCCACTCAGTTAACGGGAGTTTTTCAATGAAGAAATCACTATTGTCCGCCGTAGCCCTGACTGCCATGGTAGCTTTCAGCGGCAGCGCATGGGCAGACATCATGGTCGGCGTCGCCGGCCCCATCACCGGTCCTAACGCCGCTTTCGGCGCGCAGCTCCAGAAGGGCGCCGAGCAGGCTGCCGCCGACATCAACGCGGCAGGTGGCATGAATGGCGAGATGATCAAGGTTGTCGTCGGCGACGACGTCTCCGATCCTAAGCAGGGCATCTCGGTCGCCAACAAGTTTGTCGCCGATGGCGTCAAGTTCGTGGTCGGCCACTTCAACTCGGGCGTCTCGATCCCGGCGTCGGAAGTCTACGCCGAAAACGGCGTTCTGCAGATCACGCCTGCCTCGACCAACCCGACCTTCACCGAGCGCGGCCTGTGGAACACCTTCCGCACCTGCGGACGTGACGACCAGCAGGGCAAGGTTGCCGGCGACTATCTGGCCGCCAACTTCAAGGACGGCAAGGTCGCCATCCTGCATGACAAGACGCCTTACGGCCAGGGTCTGGCCGACGAAACCAAGAAGGCTGCCAACGCTAACGGCGTCACCGAAGTGATGTATGAAGGCGTCAATGTCGGCGACAAGGACTTCTCGGCCCTCATCGCCAAGATGAAGGAAGCCGGCGTCACGGTCGTTTATTGGGGTGGCCTGCACACCGAGGCCGGCCTGATCATGCGTCAGCTCGCCGACCAGGGCCTGAAGGCCAGCTTCATGTCGGGCGACGGCATTGTCTCCAACGAGCTGGCATCGATCGCCGGCGACGCGGTTGACGGCACGCTGATGACGTTTGCTCCCGATCCACGCAAGAACCCGAACGCAAAGGAGCTCGTCGAGAAGTTCCGCGCTGCCGGATTCGAGCCGGAAGCCTACACGCTCTACTCTTACGCAGCCATGCAGGTCATTGCTGCTGCTGCCGCCAAGGCAGGCGACAATGATCCGCAGAAGGTTGCTGCCGCGCTGAAGGCTGACGGTCCGTTCACGACCGCTATCGGCGATCTCGGCTTCGACGAGAAGGGCGACATCACCCGTCCGGACTACGTCATGTACACCTGGAAAAAGGGTGACGACGGCAAGTACAGCTACTTCGAAAACGACATGTAAGCTGGCAAGACATTTTGCCCGAATGCCCGGCGCTTTGCGCCGGGCATTTTTGTTTGTGCCGGCCTCTTTGGCGCCCGGCCTGCGTGGGCCGGTTTTTGTTTGCACTGCAGCATTTTCCCGTTAAACAGGGATGCTAAGCCGCCTTTGCACGTCTGGAGCGTAACTGTGCCGATCACAAAAATCCTCGTCGCCAACCGCTCGGAAATCGCCATCCGTGTTTTCCGGGCAGCCAACGAACTGGGGTTGAAGACGGTCGCCATCTGGGCGGAGGAAGACAAATACTCACTGCACCGCTTCAAGGCGGACGAATCCTATCAGGTCGGGCGCGGCCCCCATCTCGCCAAGGACATGGGTCCGATCGAGAGCTATCTGTCCATCGACGAGGTCCTGCGCGTCGCCAGGCTTTCCGGCGCCGATGCCATCCACCCTGGCTATGGCCTGTTGTCGGAAAGCCCCGAATTTGCCGACGCCTGCGCCGAGGCAGGTATCGTCTTCATCGGCCCCA
>JBBSOT010000107.1:0-13025 GCA_038259455.1 Hyphomicrobiales bacterium
AAGTCGTAGGAATTGTGTCCGCGTTCACGTTTCTTACCGTACGTTTTCGCACGATTGTCCCTTCCGACCCTAGATGCACAGCACCCCGAGACGGCCACCGCTCAGCGAACGCTGCGGCGAACTGCCCTGCGTGCCGTCACCGCTACGGGCGCTTCAGCGGCTACAGTAGCGGGTATTCGTCCTCGTCCCCGTCCTATTATTCCCCGTCGGGGAGCAGTGGGGGCAGCCGAAGCAGCGGCGGCGGGTCGTCCGGCCGCGTAAAAGCGAGTTGGTCGAAAGCTGGTTCGTCCGTGTTGTACACGCCTATAGAGGTGCGGGCACTCACGCCGGTTCGCCACACCGTCGAGAATCGAGCGCCCCTGCCTGACCTCCGCGATGTCTTCCTCTGTCACGCGTGGGACGACCGGCAGGGGGTTGCCAAAGAGCTGCACGATCTGCTCGTGTCACGCGGTGTTTCGGTCTGGTTCAGCGAAAAGGACGTTCTTCTCGGCACACCATTGCTTCGCGAAATCGACAAGGGACTAGCGAAGTCGCGAATTGGGATCGTGCTGGTGACCCCCGCATTGCTGCGCCGCCTCCTAGCAGAGGGCATCGTTGAGAAAGAGCTTTCGGCACTTCTGGCCCGTGAACAGCTTGTCCCTATCCTCCACAACGGCCTGTGCGGCTGAGAGGAACAGAAAAGCGGCGTAAGGCCTCCTATCCCTCAATGACGCGGTAAATCGTCGCCGGGTGAACGTCGAAGGTCCTGGCAACGGCGCTGATCGACTTCCCGTCGCGGACGAGTTCCCTGGCCACCTGCTGCTGATCTGGGCGCATTTTCTTCGGCCGGCCGAAGGCAACGCCTCGCGCTTTTGCGGCTACCCTGCCGTCGTTTGTCCGGCTGATAATGAGGGTGCGCTCGAACTCGGCGATACCTGCGAAGACCGTTAAGACCATCCGCCCAGAAGGGCTTGTCGTGTCGGCCCACGGCTCATCAAGTGATTGTAGTCCGGTGCTTTTCTCGGTGAGGCGCTCGGCGATCCGCAGGAGGTCGGATGTCGAGCGGGCCAGGCGGTCGAGGCGGGTCACGACCAGGATGTCATCCTTGCGCAGGTGCTCGATCAGCTTCTCGAGCTTCGGGCGGTTGCGCGTGGCGCCGGAGATTTTCTCCTCGAACAGCTTTTCGCATCCGGCTGCGGAGAGGCGCTGGCACTGGCCTTCGAGGTTCTGGTCCCCGGTTGAGACCCGTGCGTACCCCAGCTTCATGCGCGTGCCTTCCCAACGTTGCAAAACATATTGCAAATATAGTGACTTCCGCATAGGTGTTTTGCAAGGAAAATATCCCGCGTTTTCCGTGTCTCGTTGATCCCTCGCAAATGTCCTAAGTTCCGCACGATATGCCCACCCGCCACCTGTCCGATGAGCAACGGCAACGCTACGCCAATTTCACCGCCGAGCCTTCGCCGGATCAGCTGGCGCAGTATTTCCATCTGGACCGAAGCGACCGCGAGGTCACCGATGGGCTGCGTGGAGACCACAACCGCCTGGGCTTTGCGCTCATGCTGGGGTCAGCCAGGTTCCTCGGCGTCTTCCCCGGTGCTGATCTCGAAATCCCTGGTCCTGTTATGGCTTTCCTGGTCAGCCAGTTGGGCCTGAAGGAAGGGACCTCTATCAAGGGCTATTTTGACCATAATAGCCGGCGCATCCGGCATCTTGCCCTGATCCGTGAGCGTTATGGCTTTACTGAATTTTCTGACAATGGACCTGCCCGGTTTCGTCTGACCCGATGGCTTTATGCATTGTGCTGGAGCGGCGACGACCACCCCGGCCCGCTGGTCGAGCGCGCTGCGTCGTGGCTGGTCGTCAACAAGGTGCTGCTGCCGGGCGTCAGCGTCCTCGAACGCTTTGTCGGCCGCATCCGGGACCGGGCGCAAAAGCGTCTTTGGAAACGGCTTGTCGCGGCCCTCGACGACAAGCAGCGCGAGCGCATCGCCAAGCTGTTCGATGAACCCGGCGAGACCAGTTTTTTCGCGCTGGACGCCCTGCGGACCGTGCCGACCCAGCGGTCGTCCGGCGAGTTCCTGCATCACCTCGACCGGCTCGAAGCCATTCGCGCGTTCGATCTTCGTCCGTCGCCGCCCAAAGGCGTTCCGGCCGCGACACTTGAGCGGCTGGCGCGAGTTGCGCGCGCAGGAAAGCCGTCCGCGATCGCCGCCCTTCAAGAACCCCGACGGACGGCAACCGTGGCGGCGCTGTTCCATACGCTGGAGGCGGCAGCGCAGGATGACGCCGCCGAACTGGCCGAGGCGCTGATCACCGATCTGGTCAAGGATGCCGAAGCCGCCGACAAGAAGGCCCGGCTGCGAAGCCTGCGCGATCTCGATGATGCCGCCATCCTGCTCCGTGACATGGCCAAGTTGGTCTTTGAAGAGAACGCCCTGCCGCTGGACCAATGGCGCGACGCCCTGTTCGAGCGGCTTCCCCGCGACGATCTCGTGGCCGCGATGGCCGAGGTCGATGCGATCGCCAGGCCCCGTGACGCCAAGCCCTATGCGGAGCTTCTCGCCCGATGGCGCAGGGCGCGCCGCCTGTTCTTCAACATCGCCACCAGGCTCGAAACGGATGCTGGACCCGGCGGCAAGGCCGTGCAGGAAGCGATCCGCTACCTCGCGAAAATCGCCGACTGGTCCCATGCGAAAATGCGCGATGCGCCGACAGCGGCAGTCCCGAAAGCCTGGCAGCAGCATGTGCTCGACGCGAAAGGTCGCGTAGCCGATTCCAGGGCCTATGTGTTCGCGGTCATCGACGCATGGCGGGCCGCCGTGAAGCGACGCGATATCTTTGCCAGCCCCGGCACCCGGTACGGCGACCCGCGGCGCGGAATGCTGGACGGCGCGACATGGCAGGCATCCAAGCTGGTAGTTTGCCGGGCGCTCAACCGCTCGCTGGATGCCGAGACCGAGATCGCAGCCTTGGCAAAGTTGCTCGATGGCGCCTACCGCACTGTCGCGGATCGGGTGGCGAGTAACCCCGATCTGCGCTTCGAGACCGTGGACGGCAAAACCCGCATTGTCGTCACGCCGCTCGACCGGCTGGAGGATACGGAAGGTCTGCGCGCCCTGCGGCCGGCCATTCAGGGGCGCATGCCGAAGGCCGGCATGCCTGACTTGTTCCTGGAAATCATGCAGCGTACCGGCTTCGCTAAAGCCTTTACCCATCTCAGTGAGCGGCAGGCCAAGGTTGAGCATTTCGAGACCAGCTTGTGCGCCGCCCTGGTCGCCGAAGCCTGCAATATCGGTATTGAAGCGGTCAGCCGGCAGGATGTTCCCGCGCTTCGCCGGGAGCGATTGGCCTGGGTCAGCCAGAACTTCATCCGGCCAGAAACCATCGCGGCCGCCAGTGCGGGGATCGTGTCCGCCCATGCCGCGCTGGCGCTTGTCAAAATCTGGGGTGCCGGCGATGTCGCCTCGGCGGACGGCATGCGCTTCACCGCCCCGTCGAGTGCCATCCATGCCGGGCCGAACCCGAAGTATTTCGGCCAGTCCCGCGGCGTGACCTGGTACAACCTGCTGTCGAACCAGTTCAGCGGCCTGAACGGCATCGTGGTTCCCGGCACCCTGCGGGACAGCCTGGTGCTGCTCGCCCTTCTCCTCGAACAAGAAACCGAGCTGGAGCCGGTCGAATTCATGACCGACACCGCCGCGTACTCCGATGCGGTGTTCGGCCTGTTCTGGCTGCTCGGCTACCAGTTCAGCCCACGCCTGGCCGACCTCGGCGACGCTAGGCTCTGGCGGATCGACCGGAAAGCCGATTACGGCCCGTTCAACAGCGTCAGCAAAGGCACCATCAACCTGCCGCTGATCCGCGAGAACTGGCCGGATGTCATCCGCCTCGCCGGCTCGCTGAAACTCGGGCATCTCAAGGCGGCGGGCATCATGCGAACCCTTCAGGTGAAAGATAAGCCGACCACCCTGGCGCGCGCGCTCTCCGAGATCGGCCGGATCGCCAAGACAATCCACATCCTTCACTACGTCGACGACGCGGCGTTCCGGCGGCGTATTTTGACCCAGCTCAACCATACAGAACTGCGCCATCGCCTCGGCCGGCGCATTCACCACGGCGAACGCGGCGAAATCAGGAGTCCGCTCCAGCAGGGACAGGAAGAGCAGCTCGGCGCCCTTGGCCTCGCGCTCAACGCCGTCGTGCATTGGAACGCCATCTACATGCAGGAAGCCCTTCGCCAAGTCAGGTTGGACGGAATGGATGTCAGCAACGACGACATCGCCCATCTCTCCCCGCTGATCTGGCGCCATCTCAACTTCCTCGGGCGGTACGACTTCTCGCTGCCCGACACCGTTATGAACGGCGGTCTCAGGCCACTCAGGAACCCTACTTCCGCATGGGACTTTTGAGTAGCCTTACGCCGCTTTTCTGTTCCGCTCAGCCGCACAGGCCACAACACGACATATGAAGCTCTTCGTAACGTCAGCCCCCTGCTGGGTTCGCGAAGCGGCCTGAGCACCGCAGAAGAGCCGATGGCAGACGTGGCGGCCAAGCTAGCCGAACTGATCACTATCTAGCTCTGTTGCCGGTTCGCATGGCCGCACCCTAAGTCTCAAATCTTGATCCACGCAACGTCCTGGCATCCAGTTCGACCCGATCAGGTTGCAGCAATCGCTGCTATGGCTAATTTGCCGGAATCGCTCTCCAAAATAAAATGTCGTGACAATTTATTTGCCTGTGGCGCAGGAAAGCCTTATTTCCTTGCGCCGAGCCGGGTCAGGGCTGGCGAAATAAGTCGCGGAGCCGCGACGCCTGTCAGGGAATTTGGTTGATGAGCGGTAACTTTACCATCAGTCGCAATGCGCTCGTAGCACATAAGCTGACGCAATTGCGCCGGGAACCGCTTAACTGTGCGGAGTATCGACTTCTGGTGCGGCACATCAGCTTTCTCCTTGCTTACGAGGTGACCCTTTTTTTGCCTACAACGGAGTTAAAGTTCGAGGTGCGTGGCTGCAAAGCAGGTGGTAAATCTTTGGGAAATGATCCGATTATCGTTCCCATTTTGCGCACAGGTCTAGTCATGGCGGAAGCCTTCCAGGAGGTCATGCCTCAGACGCTTACTGGCCACATCGGTCTTCATCGAGACAAAGGAGATGCTAATAGGAAATTGCTCCAATATATCGTGAGCTTACCTGACATGAAGGACCGGCTAGTGATTTTGCTTGATCCCGTTATCGCAACTGGCGACACGGCTTGCCGTGCCGTAGAAATCGCGAAAAGGCGCGGTGCAGAAGACATCAGATTCGTTAGCCTCGTCGTGTCCGAGTCAGGGCGCAACAGAATTGTCCAAGATCATCCTGATGTTAACTTTCACTGCGCCGCTGTAGATGAGATCGTAAATGACTCCGGTCAGGTATTGCCTGGCCTGGGGTCGGTCAGTGAGCGTTTGTTTGGATTTAGAACTAAACCAGCTAACGCTTGAGAATATTAGCATGTCCGATGATCTAGGTATCATAGATGAAGTTAATCTTGCTCAATTCGGAAGGAATTACTATGATGAATATGCTTATATTATTATGCGACAAAAAATTATCGATTTTATCAAGGATGCGCCGGAGCCAACTGAAGCCCGGGGGAAGCTGTTAGAAAAATTTATTCAATCAGCGCCCGATAATACCGTAAGGGAGATATACGCTCGCATGATGTCAGTTGCGGAAGCCGCAGAAACTCTTACATGGAAAGCGAAACTTCAAGAATATATCAAAGGAAATCCACCCCCTCCAAAATATGAAGCGGATAAGGGCACGAGAAATCCCGTGCAATTCCTTGAAGACGTATGGGGAGAATACATGGATCATGGTGTGCTATATCAAGATGATCTGACCTCATATGACGAAAAACTTATCCCAGCTATCTATAACTATCGGCATAGCAATCAGAAGCTTGCCGGTGGCCGCCTACCGCTACCAAAGCGTGACCGCACCGAAGCCATTGTGCAGCGGGTAGTAACACACGGCCCCGACTCTTTGGAGGATGTGATGCGAGCAATTCGCGCCTACGCACGGCGAGGAGATCGTGAGAAATAGCATGCACTTAATTTTGGGCAAAAATGCTATGAATGTGTAACGGAGAGTTTTTGTTTGACTCTCTGTAGGGCCTGTTGGATGATCCTGCTGCCCATAAGGGCAGCGGCTTTGAAAGGAGCATTTCAATGGCCACCAAACCGAGGATGCGATTTGCCCTATTGGCAGCCTGCCTCACCCTGACCGCTCCTGCTTACGCAGAGACACAAGCAGATTGCGAAAAAAAAATCCCCCGCCAAACCAATATGGCTACCGGCACAGGTGCCGGTACCATCACCGGTACGGTCATCGGTGCCAAAGCTTGCCTAGGATGGCTGGGCCTTGCCTTTTGGGACTGGGGTCTATCGTATGCGACCTGCGTGGCGACCGTGGCGGCTGTGGGAACGATTATCGGCACAGCCGCTGGAGAAAAGGCTAATATCAACAGCCTAAATGAGTGCATTAAGCTTGCCGAGAACAGGCCGCCACCATCTGCCATCCCGCCTACCGAAGGGACATCAGCCCCTTAGCTTCCCCCCTCGCCAACCAACTAATTGTTATTGTTATGTAACAGAACCGCATGTGCGATTCTGTTACAGCTACTTCACCAGCCTCGGCCCCTCCTCCACCCGTTCCTGGGTATCCTGCACGGTCAGCCGGGTAATCCTCACCTGGTTGTCCTGCATGGGCCGATTATCGTATTCCCGCGCCTCGACCAGCGTATGCCGCTGCAACCCCCAAAACACCGCCCTCAGGCCGTCACCCTGCATCACCACGGCGATACCGTCGCTGCTGAAGCTCAGAAACTCCTCGCCGTTTCGCTCCCGGTATTTCAGGTGGCGAAGCGAGTGGTATTGGAACCCGTGCAGGGTGCCGTCCGCCTCCACCAGGCAGAAGGCCAGCTGCGGGTGCGTTCGGGCCACCACCGGGCGGTAATGCTCTGGCTCGGCGGCGGCGGTTGCCAGTTCCCTTGCCGCCTTCTCCTCTTCGGTCTCAGCCCTGGTGAAGAGACCGCCATACCGGCTTTCATGGTCGCTCATCGTTCCGGCCCCCATCCGTCCTGCTCCGGCTGCCGCCAGGGTTCCAGCACCGCCCCAGTGACGGTAGTGCCCGGCACATCCGGCTCGCCGCGGCTGAAGTAATGCCCGAACCGTTCCTGCACCTCCCGACTCAATCCCGCCACATGGTGGCGCATCGTTTCCCACCAGCCGTGCCAGCGGGCGAACCGCTCCTCCGGCTCATCCCGTGTCATTTCCGTCCGCCTGGCCTGCCGCACCGTTTCCGCCAGGATGGCGTCAAAGGTGGAGAGGGGTTCAGGTGAGGACAGCTCCGGCTCGATCGGCGTCACGTAAGGGGCGCGGGCTTCCCGGATGCATTCCGCTAAAATCGCATCGAAGGCCGAAGCCGGGGATTCGACAACCAGCTGGGCCACCGGCTCCCGCTCCGGTGTCGGCTCGTCAGGGGATCGCTCGACGGGGGCGGAGGTTCCACCCTCCGCGTCCTGCCGCTCGCGGGCCAGTTCACGGCCCTCCGAGACGCTGGGCAATACTTCCCGGTCGATATCCGCCATCCGCTCGCGGATCCCGGCGGCCTTCACGCCGGACAGACGACGCCCGAGAGAATGTTCATCCCCGGCGGCGTCGATGACGCAGAAATCCCGCCTGTCCCCCTTGGCGAGGATATAACCCTGCTCCGCCAGCGCGGCGGCAAAGGCCTGCCCGCTATCGGCTCGACTCCACAGCGCCGTCAGTTCCGCTTTCATCGCCTTGGGGTCGATCCCGGTATCCGCCGCCCTAAAATCCTCCCACCCTTTGAAGCGGGGTTCGGGCCGTTCGACCGTCTCCTTGTCGCGGGTCAAGGCCCGCGCGGTGGTGTCATGACCGAAGGCTTTTTCCAGCCCGTCCGCCACCAGCTCGTGCGTCCGGTAATTATGGCTGTCCGGGATCGCGGTCATGCTGTCCGCATCGATACGGCTCCACACCACATGCTGATGCACGCGGCGTTCTTTCTCATGCTGCACGATGAACCGCGGCTGGCCGGTGAGGTGTAAGTCGCTTTCTAATGTATCGACCGCCTCCGCCCATTGCTCGGGCGTCAGCACCTCATCAGCGCGAGTGTTGAGGTTCGCATGGTAGAAGTAATTGCGGCACTGCGTGCCGCTGGCAATCGCCTTCATCTCGCGGAAAGCGTCGGGAATAGTCTCGGCCCCGAGGCCGCGTATTTCCAGGACATCGACCCGCTCATTCTGGTCGGCTCGCATCAAGTGGCGGCTGAAGAAGGCTCCATTCTTCCGACTGCCGCCGTTGATAATCATCGCTCGCCGCGTCCCAGCATGCGGGTAATACCGGCACAGGCTTCGCGGAAGTCCGCGATGGCATGCGTCATGCCGGGCGGCTCATCGCCGCCGCTATTCAGCACCCGCGCAATCTGGTTCAGGTTGCTGCCGCACTTGCCCAGCTGGGCAAGGATTTGAGCCAGCGCAGCGCGTTCGACCGGCGGGCGGCGCACCGCGCGAGGGCCAGCGGTGTCGAGGCACTGTTGCCGCATAAAAGCACCGACGGACATGCCAGCACGTTCCGCCGCCGCTTCCAGCTGCGACCGCTCGCCGGGAGTGAGACGCATCCGTGCAGGCGGCGCATGACGCTGGCGCGTCTCGCTGCCGCTGCGGACTTTCAGGGAGGCGCTATCCATGCAGCACCTCCCTGGAAGGCCATCCAACCGGCGGGAGGTTGGCCTGTCCGCCAAAGCCTTGGCGTAGGCGACCCGTCGGATGCAACGTGGGACGGAACCCCCTTGCCCTGGGAGGATGCAACGGAGGGCGCGGAGCGGCTCTCCTTGCCAAGCAGTGCGGTGCTACCGCACATGCCTTGCCAACACTTTTATGAGGCACGGAAGGTGCCATAGTTATTCCATCAGGTTGCGGTTTTCAGTGGGTGACGATAGAGCAAAATATCCACAGGGGAAAGATGGTAGATATGAGCGACACAGCAAACGACGTTCGCAAAAGGCCAGGCCGAAAGGCCGAGACACCAACGCAGCGTTTACAGCGGCTGGAACGGGATTTGGTTCTAGCACGGAAGGCGGTAGCCGATACAGAACAACGCAGGCTCGCCGTCATCGGCAGTGCTGTCCTAGCCGAGGCAGCGGAAAACGCCGACTTCCGCGATCAGCTGCATAAACTGCTGCGGACACGGGTCACGACCAAGGCCAAAAAAGCCGATATCGCTGGCATGCTAGAAAGCAGCACAGCATGAACACAGCATGGTTCGGACTGCCGCCACTCTCCAGCCTGATCGGTCTGTTGATCCTCGCGGCCATACTGGTCGCCACGATCCATGTGAGCCGTTATTGGAGGGATTGAAGGATAGAGGGGGCTAGCAGCGGAGCGGAAACGTGACGGAAACCGTCACATCATCCGTTGCAAGCCGTCGCTCCGGCGTGAAACACCTGAGACAGGCGAATGTCCGACAGACCATTGCATGGGCCATGCAATACCGAGAGAACGGAGCGCGGCTGCGCCGCGCCAGTTTAATCAGCAACGCACGGCTGATGCCCTGCCACCGGGGAGGCGCTGCCTCCCCTACGCCGCTAACGCGGCTACCCCTCCGGGATATTTGAAACAGGTAATTCAGAGATGCAGGAAGAATTTAAACTGCTAGAATCCGCCTCGCGGTGCAGCCGGGGACGGCGATGACCGTACAGGTAATGGAAGCCGCTTCCGGTGCAGATCGGGGCGGCTTCTTCTACAAGCCGCTCTCACGGCTGCTGGCCTTGCCTTCTGGCACAAACGCGAAGCGTAAACGATGGCCGGTGGCCTTGGCATAGCGCTCCAGGGTGCGGGTGGACGGATTGGAGCGTCCACTCTCCAGCCGGGCAACAGCAGTCTGCGTGGTTCCCATGCGCGACGCCACTTCCTCCTGCGTCAGATTGGCCCGCCCCCGTGCTTCAATCAGCACCGAAGTGAGGGCAAATTCCTCTTCCAACGCATCGTAGGCTTTCACGAACTCCGGGTTTTTAAACCAGGCCTTCGCGGCTTCCTCGACCGCAACAGGTTTGTAGATCATTTCACCTCCTTGGCCCGTCTCAGGGCGATTTCGATTTCACGGCGTGGCGTTTTCTGAGTCTTTTTGCGGAAGACATGCACCACCACGACGCGCCTGCCGCTGGCGGTGACATAGGCGGCGCGGGCGATACCGTCCTTGCCCTTCATCCGCATTTCCCACAGCGGCCCGGTGAGATGCTTCACATAGGGTTCGTGGACTTTTTCCAGCCCGTGGCTTTCAATCAGCCGGGAAAGACGCAGAAAGCCCGCCCAGATGTCCGGGGCCATGACTTCCAGTTCCTGCCGAACGCCATCATTGAAAAAATCTACGCGCCAAGCCATACGAAACGTATTATAGCATATATGCTATGTGCGGCAAGCGGTTTCAGCAAAACCCCTTCACAGCCCCCTACAGGCCGTTCAGCGAGCATTCTGGTAGGATGGTAGCCCCTCGCCCTCAAACCCCTTCCCTGCAGCCCTCTTTGGTGCCGCAGATGCGGTGCTGGAGGTTGCCCCCTATCCCCTCCTAAACAAAAGCTTCTTAGTTCGACTGGAATCAGACCGCTTCTTCGTCCCGACCTGCCTGCAGGCAGGCTGCCGCGCGGAACGGAGGTCAACAGCGCCGCGCTTTGCGGCGGCACCGGAGCCACGCGCAGCGCCGTCTTCGGCGTGAGCATGGCGAGGAGCCACCTGTTGACCGCAGTGAGCACGGCGGCACTCTCGATAAGGTCAGGGGATGGCTTTCTTCAAAAAAGCTGGTGCGCCGACTTGGCGCACTCCGGTTATCCACAGACGATGCCTGACAACTACAGGAAGATTACAGGATATGTTTATATAGGTAGGTATACCTTTTCACCGTCCTAAAGGTATACCTTTTCACCGTCTGAAGGTATACCTTTTCACCGTGGATAACCCGTTGAACTAACAGCAACCTGTGGATATCTGCTGGTCTGAACGAATCGCTTGCGCGAAGCCGAAAGATGGCTACTGAATTGGTTTCATGAAGCTCAAGGGAGACATCGCGCTAGCAGCCAGCAACCCGGTTATCAAAACCGAGGCGACGATCCTGACGCCCGCAAAAAAGAAGTTGCTCGATGCCGCCACGGACATTCGGCAGAACCCGGAAAATGTCGAATGGGCGTTCATGGCCCGCCAGCTCGTGCAATGCACCTTGCCCCACCGCAACCCAGGAAACGTGAGGCTATGGAAGCGGCAAAATGGAAACCTCTCGCTCTCCATTGTTCCCGGCACAGACCGCGATACCGGCAAATCATTTGGGTATCCTTACGGGGTCATCCCACGCCTGCTGCTGTTCTGGATGGTGACGGAAGCTAAACGCACCGGCAGCCGCCGCCTCGAACTCGGTCACAGCCTCGCCCAATTCATGCATGTTGTCGGGCTGAATGCTGACACAGGCGGGGGCAAACGCGGGGATGCAAAGCGTCTGCGTGAACAAATGCAACGCCTGTTCCGGGCAATTATCAGTTTCCAGCAGACCGTTACCGACGGGACGCGACACGGCCAAAGCTGGCTTGATATGCAAGTCGCGCCAAAGGGCGAGTTATGGTGGGATTCTAAACATCCTGGGCAGGGCGTATTGTGGGGAAGTTGGGTTCAACTCAGTGAAGATTTTTTCAATGCCATTATGACCTCGCCGGTTCCATACGATATGCGGGCGCTGCGCGGGCTGAAACGGTCTCCGCTCGCCCTGGATGTTTATGCGGTGCTGAACTATCGGGCGCATACGACAAATGAGCCGGTTTTCCTTTCGTGGGAACTGCTCATGAAGCAACTCGGAACGGAGTTGGGAACAGCACGGAATTTTCAGATTAAGATGGTTTCCGTGCTTCGACTGGTGCTTGGCTTTCAGCCGAACCTGAAGGTTGCGCGTGTCAGAGGCGGGATAGTCGTGCATCCATCTAGGCCCGCCATTGCGCCTCGACCGGCTAAGGAGCCTTCACCTAAATGATTTGAATACCTTATATCGTTATTTCAATTGTTCATAAATTCACAATATCAATAATTCACAATTCTCACCTCAGTCAATTACCGGAACGTTATATTTACGGAATAGGTCGTTAAGCGCCTCTGCAAGCAACTCCTGCAAATCATGGTCGGTCTGAGCCTGCACCATGCGCAGGCTCTTTCGGAAGCCGGGGTTTAGATACGCTCCGATATGCGCCTTACCCTCCCGGCTACCTGCCATTTCCTTACTGCCGCCCGTTGCGGCCTTGGGCACTACCGCAGGACTTGCTGCGCTACGGCCTTGGACGCGCTCAAGCTGAGCCTGTATATCAGCGGCCTTGCTTGCCATGTTCAATAGTTCCTTTCTTCACAAGAGAACTTGTGAACAGATAAAGTTTCTCTAATTCCCCGGCAGCTTTCCCCTCCGGGTCAAGCTCCTGGGCGGTACGCCCGCTGGTGAGTGCCTCCGAGTAGGCATTGCGGTGCGACAAATGGACGGGACAGACGGCTAGCCCAAAAACCTTCTCTATCATCTGGCGGGCTTCGTTCGCCTGCTTCGAAGCCTGCGGGTGCACACCATTAAGAAGCACAAAGGAAAGAGGACTGCCCGCCGTCACCAGGATGTCGCGGGCGGCGGTCAATGCTTCCACTTCAATCATAGCGGGCCTGGTGGGAATAAGAACAACATCGGCGACGCGGGCAGCATTCAATGCGCTGTCATCGCTGCGGCCCGCCGTATCGACAATCACGATGTCGGCTCCAGTCGCCTTGGCGGCCTCAAGGGTCTGGCGCAACCGGCTGGACTGAGCGGAGACAACGGCAGGGTTGTCCTCGCTGCGCCGGTCTTTCCAATTGCTGGCAGACGCCTGTGGGTCGAGGTCAATCACGGCAACCATCTTGCCCGCGCGGGCAGCAGCAACCGCTAAGCCCAGCGCGGTAGTTGTCTTGCCGGTTCCGCCCTTCTGGCCGATGAT
>JBBSOT010000108.1:0-12920 GCA_038259455.1 Hyphomicrobiales bacterium
ACCTACGAGTTCGTCTGCGCGCTCCGCGCCGTGACCTCGGTCGATGGTATGACGGCGGACTTCTACCCCTTCGACATGGGCTTCCTCGGCCGCACCGCGACCCGCATCATCAACGAGGTGCGCGGCATCAACCGGGTGGTCTACGACGTGACCTCGAAGCCGCCGGGCACGATCGAGTGGGAATGATTTTCGCCCATCCGGACGTATCCAGAACTACGCTAGGATACGACACAAGCCGTTGAAAACAAAAATTAATTCTTTCTAAGACAGTCGGCAGCTATCGGTACGCAGAGTTTGGCTCTGGCGGCCTGCCTGACGGACCTCCAGTATATTGCTTGGGCGAGTTTTTCAAAGTACCGTCACGGTCAATGAGGCTCGTGACGGTACTTAATTTTCTTTAAGTCGCTGAAGATAATAGAAATTATTTGCCACGAACCCTCGAAATTGTGCTGACGGTACTTTTCAGGAGGCAGTAAGGATGCTGACGGACGTCGCCATCAAGGCATTGAAGCCAAAAGAGAAAATCTACAAGATTGCGGACCGTGACGGCATGTATGTGCGCGTCATGCCCAGTGGCGCGATCTCGTTTCGCCTAGACTACAGGCTCAACGGCCGTCGGGAGACCGTCTATCTGGGCAGGTACGGACGCGACGGAATCTCGCTCGCCCGGGCCCGAGAGAAGTGCATCGACGCGAGGCGCGCCATTGGCGAAGGACGGTCGCCGGCGATAGAGAAGCAGCGCGATAAGCGGCGCCTGAAAGAAGCGAAGAGTTTTGGCGAGTTCGGGGAGAAGTGGCTCACCGCCGCGCCGATGGCCGACAGCACGCGCGCCATGCGGCGTTCCATCTTCGAGCGAGAGCTTCTGCCGGTCTGGCGCAATCGCCTCCTCACGGAAATCACGCCCGACGATCTCAGAACCCACTGTGGCAAAATCGTTGAACGCGGTGCCCCAGCGACCGCGATCCATGTGCGAGATATCCTGAAGCAGATTTACGGATTTGCGATCCTGCACGGTGAGAAGGTCGCCAACCCGGCCAACGAAGTTGGGCCGGCATCGATCGCCACCTTCGTGCCGAAGGACCGCGCGCTCTCGCCTTCCGAAATTCGGGTGATGCTGAAGCAGCTCGAGCACATCGCCACGCTTCCCACGATCCGTCTGGGAATGCGGCTCTACCTGCTCACGATGGTGCGCAAGAGCGAACTGCAGGACGCAGTGTGGGACGAAGTCGACTTCGAGAATGCGGTCTGGACGATCCCGAAGGAGCGGATGAAGCGCTCGAAGGCGCACAACGTCTACCTGTCGCGTCAGGTGCTCGACATCATGATCGCCCTGAAGACCTGTGCAGGAAATTCAAGATACCTTCTGCCGTCGCGGTACGACGCCGATGCTCCGATGTCGCGCGCAACCTTCAATCGGGTTACCTACGCAGTCGTTGAGCGCGCGAAGGCGGAAGGATTGCCCCTGGAGCCGTTTACGGTTCACGACATGCGGCGGACAGGTTCGACTCTGCTGAACGAACTCGGCTTCAACAGCGACTGGATCGAAAAGTGCCTAGCGCATGAGGACGGGCGCTCGTCGCGTGGCGTCTATAACAAAGCCGAATATGAGGTGCAGCGTCGGCATATGATGCAGGAGTGGTCGGACATCCTGGACGCCTGGGTCAATGGCAAGAAGTACGTGCCAACGCTCATCGCGCCGTCGATTCCGATCTTGGAGCTCGATCCTGCTCTTTGACCGGACGGGCTCGGCGTTGCTTCACGTCGGGGCCGGGCGCACGGAGAATCGGTTTTGAGCGACGGGCTGCGAGCCACGCCTGAACCTCGTCCAGATCCCAAACCACGCATCGAGGGGTCAAAGCGAAACGCCGAGGGAATTCTCCCCGTTGCTCCATTTCGTATATGGTGCTGTCGGCCAGCGGCACCATCTCGCGCAACTCTTTCCGTCGGATCGTTCTTCTGAGTTGCGTGCTCGCCATGGCGGTCATGATGTATCTCCTCGCGATTGGGATTGAGGAAATAGAAGACGATAGATCCGGAAATATAAAGTCGTCACGCCAACCCTGCGAAGAATATCGGGCTGTAGCGTACACATCGGATGGTTGTTCGCCACCCCCGAACGGCGGATTTGATGTTTCGACGCATCGCCTGGGGGCGCCAGCGCGCACCGCTGACCATCTGGAAGCGGTATATTAACGCCGTGCGTGGCAACATAGAAGTTACTCTGACTCGTGGGTTGGTGAAAACGTCGATTTGTAGATTAGGCCAATATGACGGCTGCGAATAAAACCAGCTTTGAGCTTCGTCATTTGCGCTACGTGATCGCCACGGCGGAACATGGCGGGATACGCCGCGCCGCCCGGCATCTCGGCGTTGATCCTGGTGCTGTCAGCCGTCGTATCCGCGATCTGGAAGACGACATTGGCGCTGCCCTGTTCATCCGCGCTCATTGTGGCGTCAGGCTCACGGTTGCAGGTGAGCGCTTCATCCGAAGGGCACGCAGGGCGCTGAACCAGCTCACCCATGCTACGCTTGATGCCGGCACCGTCGGACGGGGTCAGGCGGGCATTGTCAGGATCGGTCTGATGTCCTCGATGGCTTCCGGTTTCATCGCCAAGCTGCTGGATGCCTTTGGTACCGATCATGCCGAGGTGCGAATCGACTATATCGAAGGTGACGCTTCCGAACATGTTCCGGCGATCCAGCAGCACCGACTGGATATCGCCTTCCTGACCGGCACGCCTACGGCTGAAGGCTGCGACGTTTCGCATCTGTGGAACGAGCGCGTTTATGTAGTGATGTCGACCAGACATGAACTGGCCGGAAGAGAGGAAATCTCTTGGAGTGACCTTCGGAACCAGGAGTTCACCGTCAGCGAAGCGCAGTCGGGATCGGAAATCCGAGACTATCTGGTGAAGCATCTCGCCGAACTCGGCCATAGCCCACCTATTCAGAGGCATGCGGTTTATCGGGACACCCTGATGCAAATCGTCGCCAGCGGAAAATGCCTGACGCTGACCAGCGAGGCGACGATTGCCACACAGTTTCCAGGTATCGTGTATCGACCGCTCGCCGAAGAAATCCTGCCCTTCTGCGCGGTGTGGTCGCCCCGCAACGACAATCCCGCCTTCCGGCGGCTTCTCAGCCTGGCCAAGGTCATCTCGAAACGCTGCGAGGCCAGCATTGTCACGACGGGCCTGACTGGTCCTTTGGAAAGCGGGATGAATGGTTCTGATCCGGCGCCCGCCGCGCCTTCGCAAAGCCCCGATCCGTCGCAATGAAGCGTTCCAGCATTGGCACGATCAGCCGCTTAGGATCGGCAGCGGGCTGGCCGCTCTCCTTGGCCAACACCTCAGCATAGGCGACCAGATCGCGATGCAGCGCGCCGGGCAGGTCTAATGTGACCTTGACCGGCTTGTCTTCGGTGATCGGTCCGAGTTTCAGCTTGGTCATGTCAGCCTCCGTAGGGTTCGAGCACGAGATCGCGGGTGACGATCACGCGGACAGGGAACCCCGGCCGGATGGTGAGCGTCGGCTGGACATTGAGCTGGCGGCGGACGATCTGCTGCCCGGCATCGTTGATGGTGTCCTGCGCCCCATCACGAATGGCGCGGACTAGACGGTCATTGTCGTCGGTAGCCAGTTCCGTGCCGACACCGAGGAGGGTCGAGAGCGCAGCCGCCTTGGCCAGATCCCACCAGTGATAGTCGACGCCATCTTCGAGACCGGCATAGCCTTGCGTATCCGCGCCTGGCTGACGCTCGAGGACGATAGACTTGCCGTTGGGCAGGATCAGCCGGTTCCAGACCAGAAGCACGCGGCGCTGACCGAAGCCGACGCCATTGTCGTATTCGCCGATGATGCGTGTGCCCTGGGGCACCAGCAGGATGCGGCCGGTCGGGCTATCATAGATGTTCTCCGTCACCTGGGCGGTGATCTGACCGGGAAGATCCGAACGGATGCCGGTGATCAGCGCGGCGGAGATGACTGCTCCGGCCTGAAGGATATTGGGAGATGCAGGGGCGGCGAGTCGATCAGCCGATACGGTTCGCCGGTCGACGGGGGCATTGAGGAAGGCCGTTTGGCGCTCCTGTGCTGTGGGCGTTGAAGCTTGTGGAGCAAGACCAAGGCCTGCCAGAGACGGCATGGGGATCGGGGCCGGACTGTCGCCTGGTCCCGCCACCGTGTTGCCGGTGCGCGTTTCCGTTGAGGCAAACAGCCGTGCGGTGCGGGCCGCTTCCAGCTCCTGAATGCGACGTTGCTCCTCGGCGCTGATGCCGGGATCGGGAACAGCCATACCTGGAACCGGCACTGATTGGCCGCGGTTCTGGGCGTCGAGGATCGGGCGGCCGAGATCGCCGGGCAGAGGCTGTCCAAGGACTGGACCGGTATAGTCGCGCGGCAAGCCTGCGATGCCGTCGGCCGTGGTGCGGTTGTCGACGGAATAGAGTTCCTCATTGCCGTTACCAGTGTCGCGGGTCTGAAGCGCGTATACCAGCGCGCCACCGATCCCGAGGCTGGCGACCAGGCCGACGCCGGCCAGCACTTTGCGGGAAAGCCGGGTTACGCGCGGGGCGTCTGCCCGCAACCGCATCGGGGCCGGACTGAATGGTTCGCCAGTCAGCGGCCGGGCCTCGCCATCGTCTTCATGCTCTTCTTTCCGAGGATCGATATCACTCACGACGCGGGCCTCCCGTCGGTGCGCACGATGCGGATGCGCTTCTGATTTCGATCCGCGCCGAGACGCAGTTCGGCGGCGGCGAACAGCCGGTCGACGATCATGTAGCCGCCGCGCACCCGGTAGTTCACCAGTTCGGAGGTGTTGCCCTCGGGGCCGACGACGAAGAGCGGCGGCATTTCGCCCTGGCCGATGCCGCGCGGGAATTCGATGAACACCTGCCGCCCGTCGTCATAGGCGCGCAGCGGTCGCCACGGGGCACGGTCGCCCTCGATCGCATAGCGGAAGTTGATGTTGGCCAGATCGACGCCGGTGGCGATCGGCTGCTGGGCCTGCGCCTGTGCATTCTGGCGGCGCAACGCAATGAGCTGATCCTGCGGATATTGCCAGGAGACCGAGGCCATATAGGTGCGCTCGGTCGAGCGCAGCTCCATGTGGTAGGTGCGAAGATTGGTGTTGATGACGAGGTTGGTCATCAGATCGGCGCGGGTCGGCTTGATTAGAATATGAACCTGTTGGGTGGCGCCGGCGCCGCTGATCGTGTCGCCGATGATCCAGCGCACGGTATCGCCAGCGGCGACGGGGCCAGCGCCGACGAGGGTTTCTCCCGGCTGCAGCGCTATGTCGGTGATCTGGCCGACGGCGGTATAGACCTGATAGAGGGCGCCGCCCGTATAGGGGTAGACCTGCATGGCGTTGATGAAGCCGTCGCGCACCGGCTGGATGCGGGCGGCCGCATTGGCCTGATTGACGCGGGCGGCGGGGTCGGTCGGCTCGGCCGCGCGGCGAGATTCTTCGACCGGCTTCATCTGACCGGGCAGCGGCAAGGGGCGCGGCAGTTCGACGACGGTGACGGGAGCCGCCGCTTCGACCGTCTGCACGGCGGGGGCCGCATCGTCATAGCTGATCTCGGGGGGCTTGTTCATGGTGGCGCAACCGGCCAGCGCGGTCGTCGCCAGCATCACCGAGAGGATTGCGATTTTGCGAAAAAGCGTATGGCCGCTTCTGCGGAACTGCGACAGTGCGGGTTCGAGGAAAGCCGGCATTCCGGCATGCTGAGTAGTCTGCCGGATCATTGTCCCAGCTCCTTCGACCAGTTTATGGCGTTGACGTAGATCCCGAGCGGATTGGCCCGGAGCTTCTCGGCGTCGCGTGGGGGTTGCACGACGATGGTGAGGATTGCGGTCCAGCGTTCGGTCGAGGCGAGAGAGCCGTCCTGATAGGTGCGTTGCACCCAGGCGACACGGAACGAATCCGGCGAGGCGCGGATGACGCTCGAAACATCGACCGCGACCTGTGTGCGGCCGACCTTGCTGAAAGGGTCGTTGGTGCGGGCGTAATCGTTTAGCGCCATGGCGCCACGATCGGTCGTGAACTCATAGGCGCGCAGCCAGTTCTGGCGGACGATGATGGCGTCGGCCGGGATCGAGCGTGTCTGCTCAATGAATCTGGCGAGATGGAAAGCGATCTGAGGGTCGGTCGGACGGTAATCGGCAACGGCCGGGGCGACGGCCTGCGACTGGCCGAGATTATCGACTTGCACGACCCAGGGAACGATGGTGCCGCGCGCCGACTGCCAGACGAGGGCAGCGGCGAAGCCGCCCGCTAGCAGCAGCGAGCCGAAGGCCATCAGCCTCCAGTTTTTCGCCTGGACCCGGGCCGAGCCGATGCGCTCGTCCCAGATCTGCGCGGCCTTCTGGTACGGGGTCTCGGGTTCGGGTGTCTTGCCGTAATGGATTGCGGGACGATTGAACATCAGCGGTCACTTTCGGAAAGGTTGATGGAGGAGCCGCCGCCATGGCTGTCGCCGGAGCGCACCGCGTGGGCGGCGGCGGAGACGCCGTGGGACATGCCCTGCGAGCGTTTCATGCGCTTGGCCCAGTCGGGCGGGCCGTTGCCTGCGGGTGACGAGGGGGAACCGGCAGCGTCAGCGCCGCCGCCGATCGTTCCCATGGTCGAGGAACCACCAGTGGTCTCGAAGGCGGATTTGGCGCCGTCCGAGAAGCTGGATTGGACGCTTTCAGTGGCTTTAGATGCGGCGCGCTTCAGCGGCGAGACGGCGGCGCTGCCTGCCGCTTTCGCTACACCGCCGAGGCCGGATGCCACACCGGATGCGCCCGACTGGCCAGCGGAGGCGAGGCTATAGGCGGTGGAGGCGCCGCCAGCGGCAGCCGCGCCTCCCCGAACGGCGGCCGCGCCACCGGAAAGCGCGGCAGCACCTCCCTTAGCGGCGAGACCGGCCGCTCCGGCGCCGGCCATTAGCGCCCCGCCGACGGCGAGGCCGGTTCCGACTGCGGCGCCCGCGCCAAGCTGGGGACCGCCGGAAACAAGACCATTGGCGATGCCGGGGCCGAAAATGCCGAGGCCGAGAAGGGAAAGGGCGGCCAGAACGATCGCCATGGCGTCGTCTATGGTGGGCGTCGCCCCGCCAAAACCTGCGGTAAACTGACCGAACAGGGTCGAGCCGATGCCGATGATGACGGCCAGCACCAGCACCTTGATGCCGGAGGAGATCACATTGCCGAGCACCTTCTCGGCCATGAACGCTGATTTACCGAACAGGCCGAAGGGGATGAGAACAAAGCCTGCGAGGACGGTCAGTTTGAACTCGATCAGCGTGACGAAGAGCTGGATGGCCAGAATGAAGAAGGCGAGCAGCACCAGGGCCCAGGCGAAGAGCAGGCAGGCGATCTGGATGAAGTTCTCGAAGAAGGACCAGTAGCCCATCAGGCCGGAGATCGACTCCAACAGGGGCCGCCCAGCATCGAGGCCTGTCTGCGCCACCTTGCCGGGTCGCAGCAGATCGGCCGTCGTGAAGCTGGTGCCGGAAGCCTTGAGGCCGAGACCGGCAAAGCTGTCGAAGATGATCTTCGCCAGATTGTTCCAGTTGGAAATCAAATATGCGAAGACGCCGACGAACAGGGTCTTCTTTACAAGGCGGGCGATGATATCGTCATCAGCGCCCCAGCTCCAGAACAGCGCGGCCAGCGTCACGTCGATGACGATCAGCGTCGTGGCGATGAAGGCGACCTCACCGCCGAGCAGGCCGAAGCCACTGTCGATGTAGCTGGTGAAGACCTGCAGGAACTGGTCAATGACTCCGGTGCCGCCCATGATTATTGTCCTTCGTTCTGACGGGGAGCGACCGGCACGACAGGCGTCGGGGTGCCGAGGAATCGATCACGGCTTTCGGTCCAGACGCGCCGGCACTCGGGATCTTCGGTGGCCTTCTGCCCGAGTTGCTGGCAGCGGCGCTGACCGGCGCGCAGCGGATCGGGGGTGGACGGCTGAAGCTGCCGGGCGGAGGGGGCCGCCGGTGCTTCTTCCTTGCGGGTCATTTCGATGGCAGTCGCGGTGATCGCGACGGCGACGAATATGATGGCGCCCAACCGGGCCAGCATCTTGCCGTCCATGGTGCTCCCCTTTCCGGGTCTCAGTTGCCGTTTTTGAACATCTGGGCGTTGCCCGGCTGGTAGCCCGTGCCGGGCGTCAGGAAGCGGCGGCGCTGCTCACGGCCCTGTTCGGCAGCCGCGGCCTGTTCAGCCGCCGACAATGCCTCGGCCCGGCCATTGGCAGCGAGAAGTGCTGTGAGATCGGCGAGTTGCTGGGCCTGAAGGGCGAGGAGCTGATTGCCAGCCTGGGTTGCCTGAAGCGCACCGGTCGCGCCCTGGCTCTGGCCGACCAGGGCCGACATCTCGGCGCGCTGCCCGTCAATATTGCCGACGACGCCGGCCTGTACGCGCATGGCGTCCTGAAGACCGCCCACAGTGTTTTGCCAACGCTCACGCGCGCCGGCGACGAGCTGCTGGTCCGTTGCAGAGAGCGAGGCTGCCCCATATTGGGTCTGGAACGCCTGATCGATTTTCTGGACGTCGAAGGCGATGTTCTGCGCCTGATTCAGAAGCTGTTGGGTACGCTGGACCGATTGCTGAAGCTGCTGAATCGAGGAGTAAGGCAGGCTCGCCAGATTGCGAGCCTGGTTGATCAGCATCTGTGCTTCGTTCTGAAGCTGGGTGATCTGCTGATTGACCTGTTGCAGGGTGCGCGCCGCTGTCAGGACATTCTGCGCGTAGTTGGTCGGATCGTAGACGATGCCGCCAAAACCGAACTGCGCATATGCCGGGGCGGTCAGCATGGGTGAGACCGCCAGCGGTGCGGCAAGGATCGTCGCGGCGACAAGGGCCGCGCGGGAACGGCGGATCATCATGAGGGTGTCTCCAGGTTGTTGAGGTCGGGGATGAGGTCGACGGCCCAGGCCACGTCGCGGTGCCGCAGCCAAGCGGCGAGGAAGCCCTCGCGCCCATGCTCGGCGACGATGCGCTGAATGTCGGTCTGGTCGGTCTTGGAAGAGGCGGCGCAGAGCGCCAGCGCCACATCGGACAGACCCAGCTCGAACAGGCGGTTGCCGCGCCGGGACTGGCAGTAATAATCCCGCTTCGGCGTTGCCCGCGCGAGAATCTCGATCTGCCGGTCTTTCAGTCCGAAGCGCCGATAGATGGCGGTGATCTGCGGCTCGATCGCACGTTCGTTCGGGAGCAGAAGCCGGGTCTGGCAGCTTTCGATGATCGCGGGCGCGATGGCACTGCCGTCGATGTCGGACAGGGACTGCGTGGCGAAGATCACGGAGGCGTTCTTCTTGCGCAGGGTCTTCAGCCATTCGCGGAGCTGACCGGCGAAGCCGTCATCGTCGAGCGCCAGCCAGCCCTCGTCGATGATCAGCAGGGTCGGCGAGCCGTCGAGGCGGTCGCCGATCCGATGGAACAGATAGGACAGGACGGCGGGCGCCGCGCCCGTGCCGATCAGCCCCTCGGTCTCGAACGCCTGTACGGATGCCCCGCCCAGATGCTCGGCCTCGGCGTCGAGCAGACGGCCATAGGGACCTCCGACGCAATAAGGTCGCAGCGCCTGCTTCAGATCGTTGGACTGCAGCAGGACTGCGAGGCCGGTGATGGTGCGCTCGTTCACCGGCGCGGACGCCAGAGAGGTCAGTGCTGTCCAGATGTATTCCTTCACCTCGGGCGTGATGCCGAGACCCTCGCGCGTCAAGATCGAGACGATCCAGTCGGCGGCCCAGGCGCGTTCGGGGACATCATGGATGCCGGCCAGAGGTTGAAGCGAAACGCTGTCGTCGGCGTCTTCGCTCAAACCTCCGCCAAGGTCGTGCCAGTCGCCGCCCATGGCGAGCGCAACTGCGCGGATCGAACCGCCGAAATCGAAGGAGAAGACCTGTGCGCCCGGATAGCGCCGGAACTGCAAGGCCATCAGCGCCAGCAGTACGGATTTACCCGCGCCGGTTGGCCCGACGATCAGCGTATGGCCGACATCGCCGACATGAAGGGAAAACCGGAACGGGGTCGAGCCCTCGGTCTTGCCGAAGAGCAGAGGGGGCGCTGCAAAATGCTCGTCCCGTTCCGGCCCCGCCCACACCGCTGAAAGCGGGATCATATGGGCGAGGTTCAGTGTGCTGATGGGCGGTTGCCGGACATTGGCGTAGACGTGCCCCGGCAAGGAGCCGAGCCAGGCGTCCACCGCGTTGATGGTCTCAGGCATTGCCGTGAAGTCGCGGCCCTGGATGATTTTTTCGACCAGCCGCAGCTTCTCGTCAGCGATGCGCGGATCGTCGTCCCAGACGGTGACGGTCGCGGTGACGTAAGCCTGCCCCGCGTAATCGGCACCCAGCTCCTGAAGCGCCAGATCGGCGTCGGCAGCTTTGTTGGAAGAATCGGTATCGACCAGGGCCGAGGCCTCGTTGGTCATGATCTCCTTGAGGATGGAGGCGATGCTTTTGCGCTTGGCGAACCATTGCCGCCTGATCTTGGTCAGCAGCTTGGTCGCGTCGGTCTTGTCGAGCATCACCGCCCGCGTCGACCAGCGATAGGGAAAGGCCAGCCGGTTCAACTCGTCGAGAATGCCGGGCGTGGTTGCGGTCGGGAAACCAACGATGGTGAGAATGCGCAGATGGGAATTGCCCAGACGCGGCTCCAGTCCGCCGGTAAGCGGCTGATCGGCGAGCAGCGCGTCGAGATACATCGGCGTTTCAGGAACGCGGACGCGGTGGCGTTTGGTCGAGATGCAGCCATGCAGATAGGTCAGCGTCTCGGCGTCATCGAGCCATGCGCATTCCGGCATGAAACCGTCGATGAGCTGGATCACCCTGTCGGTGCGGTCGATGAAGCCGCGCAGGATCTCACGAGCGTCGACGCCGGATTGTTCGCGGCCCTCGTAGAGCCAGCTCTCGGCACGCGCCGCGTCTTCGGCGGGCGGCAGATAGAGGAAGGTCAGGAAATAGCTGGATTCGAAATGCGTGCCGGCTTCCTCGAACCCGGCCTTGCGCTCGGCATCGACCAGTGCCGATGCCGCATCGGGAAAGCGGCTTGCCGGATAGGTGGCGGCGGCATGGCGCTGCGCCTCGACGAAAATGGCCCAGCCGGAGCCGAGGCGGCGGAAGCCGTTGTTCAGTCGCGCCGCGACGGCCACCAGTTCGGCCGGCACCGCGGAATCCAAATCCGGGCCACGGAACCGCGCCGTTCTCTGGAAGCTGCCGTCCTTGTTGAGCACGACGCCGTCTCCGGCCAGCGCCGCCCAGGGCAGGAAGTCGGCGAGTCGTGTGACGGTGCGACGATATTCTGCAAGGTTCATCATGATGGTTGTTCTCCTCAGGCGCCGAGATGACCGGGGATGCGCAGATGGCGGCGCACCACATCGACGAACATCGGATCGCGTTTGGCCGCCCAGACGGCCGCGAAATGCCCGAGGAGCCCAAGCGCGATGCCGACCAGCCAGAGGCGCAGGCCCAGGCCGAGGGCTGCGGCCAGCGTGCCGTTGACGATGGCGATCGAACGCGGGGCGCCGCCGAGCAGGATGTGCTCGGTCAGCGCTCGGTGAACGGGGACGGAGAAGCCTGGCACTTCGTCGGACTGGTCATTGAGGCCCGTCATCAAACCAGCGCCCCGCCGCCGAAGGAGAAGAAACTGAGGAAGAACGAGCTGGCCGCGAAGGCGATCGAGAGGCCGAAGACGATCTGGATCAGCTTGCGGGCGCCGCCCGAACTGTCGCCGAAGGCTAACGTCAGGCCGGTGACGATGATGATGATGACCGCGATGATCTTGGCGACAGGGCCTTCGATCGATTGCAGGATCGATTGCAGCGGCGCTTCCCATGGCATGGACGAGCCGGACGCGTGGGCAGCGGGGGCGAGGATCAGGCTGGCATAGGTGACGGCGGCAGCCGTCGCGATATGGCGGCGGACGCGCAGGGCACGGCGGATCATGTTGGTTCTCCTATGGGGTTTAGGGTTGAGGGCACGACGCGGTAGTCGCCGTCGGGACCGAGGCCCTCGACGTAGGCGAGTTCGGAGAGGCGGCGCTTCGATCCGCGGCCCGACAGCACGGCGATGAGATCGATGGTCTCGGCGATCAGCGCGCGCGGGACCGTGACGACGGCTTCCTGAATGAGCTGCTCGAGACGGCGAAGCGCGCCGATACCGGTGCTGGCGTGGATGGTGCCGATGCCGCCGGGATGGCCGGTGCCCCAGGCTTTCAGGAGGTCGAGGGCTTCCGGGCCGCGCACCTCGCCGATGGGGATGCGGTCGGGCCGCAGGCGCAGCGACGAGCGAACCAGATCTGAGAGCGACGCCACGCCGTCCTTGGTGCGCAGCGCCACGAGGTTCGGCGCAGCGCATTGAAGCTCGCGGGTATCTTCGATCAGCACCACGCGGTCAGAGGTCTTGGCGACCTCGGCGAGCAGCGCATTGGTGAGCGTGGTTTTTCCGGTGGAGGTGCCACCGGCGACGAGGATGTTCTTGCGGTCGATGACTGCGACGCGCAGGGCCTCCGCCTGATCGCTTGTCATGATCCCAGCAGCGACATAATCGTCGAGGGTGAAGACTGCGACGGCGGGTTTGCGGATGGCAAAGCTCGGCGCCGCGACGACGGGAGGGAGAAGCCCCTCGAACCGTTCCCCCGTCTCGGGGAGTTCCGCCGAGACACGCGGAGCGCCGGAATGGACCTCGGCGCCGACATGGTGCGCGACCAGACGCACAATCCGTTCGCCGTCCGCTGGCGACAGCCGCTCGCCCGTATCGGACAGGCCTTCGGAGAGCCGGTCGATCCAGAGCCGGCCATCAGGATTGAGCATCACCTCGACGATCGACGGGTCTTCCAGAAACCGGGCGATGGCGGGGCCAAGGGCGGTGCGCAGCATGCGCGCGCCCCGCGTCGTCGCCTGTGATGTCTGAAAAGATTCC
>JBBSOT010000109.1:0-12889 GCA_038259455.1 Hyphomicrobiales bacterium
AGAACCAGCAGCAGCGCAACAGCGGCGTCCGGCAAGCCGAGCGCCTTCAGCGCAGCACCGGCCATCACCATCAGAAGGGCCGTCAGCAGGAAGACCGGCACAACGATGCCGGTCCAGCCGGTTCGGCGAAAGGCCCGGTTGAGCAATGTGCCGAACGATGGCCTGTAGCCGATCGAGCGCTCAAGCTCCTCGCGCCGCGAGCCGACCAGGAAGAAGCCGACATTGGCCGCTCCCTCCGGTCCTGCTGTCGCCCCTTGCGAAGACCCTTGCGTCGTTGAGTAGCCTGCCAGTTCGGTGGCGCGCTCGGCGACCTCGTATTCGGTCAGGCCCGAACGCCGCGCCAGATCCTCGATGGCCGTGCGATACTGGTCGCGCGACGGGAAATCGAGAAGCGCAAGGTCCGAGCGTTCGCGCAGCAGCGTGTCGATGCGGCTGACATCCTCGAACCACACCGTCCAGTCGATATCGTTGACCAGCCTCAGGCCGCGCACGATATTGCCGGTCGTTACATTGCCGCTCGACAATGTCTGGTGTTCGCCGATGGTCACTTCTTCGGCGTCCGTGCCGGATTTCTCGAGCAGCTTTTCGAGCCAGTCGAGAGCCTTTTCGGCGTTGTGGGAGCCGTCGCGCAGCCGGTAGAGAAGCTGCGTCGCAAAGGTCGAGTCCTGCGCGTGAGCCGCATAGCCTTTCAGCAGCGAAGCGTATTCGTCGCCTTCGCCGGAGGCCATCACCTTGTCGGCCACGTCATTGGCGGTCTGTCGCAGTTCGCGCGCCCGGTTCACGCGCACGGCGAGGCGGCGCAGATTCTCAATCAGCACGAAACGCAGCAGCGACGGCAACGCCCAGAGCTCGCCGATCATCAGCGGCTCGACGGACTGGAAGCCCTCGACGATCGCCTTGAAATTGGGCAGTGAAACCGTGCTGTCGGAATGCGCGACATAGATCCAGGCAATCGCCAGCGCGCGCGGCACCTGGCTGCCGTCCGGCAACTCGATCGTCGGCAGCTGGCGATAGAAGCGGCGCGGCAGGTCGCGCTTGATCTGGAAGGTCGTTTCCTCGACCAGATAGTTGTTGTCGAGCAGCCATTGCGCCGCCGGCGTGATCGGATCGCCCCGCCCCTGTGCCGCGTTGATGGCGCGGTAGACGGCCAGTATCTTCTCGCCGTTCTCGCGTACACGCGATTGGAAGTCGAATTTCTCGACGCCAAGGAACGAGGTTACTTCGTTGCGCGCCAGTTGCGCGCCCATCTCTCGAAGCTTGGGCTCATGCAGGAAATGCGCGCGTATCGGCTGTTCTGCGGCAACAGGGAACGACTTGGCCGAGCTTTTCACCCGCTCCGGATCGGTTTGGATATTCATTCATCAATCCATTTGAACGGGGTCGCCAGGCAATGGCCTCCCTTCGCGCTAACGATCTCGGCGCAAATTGGTTGCAACGCAATATAGTCCTGAAAAATCGGCTCCGGAAGCCGCGGCGGCTCACCAGAGACCGCCTCTACCACCTGCCGCACGCCCGCGTACAGCAAGCCGCAATCGCACCGATGAGACAGTTCGCCGCCGCGCCGGAGCTTCGATGCGGCGAGGTCGCACTCAGGATCGGCGCGCCTCGCGCATCTCCTTGAGCAGGTTCGCCAGAATGGTCTTCATCTCTTCATGCTGCACGCTGTCGCGCTTGACGGTCCATGAGGCCTTGGCGTGATGCCACTCCAGATTTGCGGCCCGCAGTGCGGCCGTGAAGGCCTTCGGATCGACTCCAACAGCCTCTGCCATCTCGGTGGCGGAAATTCTAACGACAGCCATATTGGCGCTCCCCGGTTCTTGCTCAAAGCATAGCGCATTTAATGGCCGAGCGAGACCAATTCCAACGATATTCACACCCAAACGTGCTTATCGATGCAGATCGAGCAGATTATTCCCCTGCCCTCGACAGAAATCGTCCCGCTGTCCAGACATAAAGCATCCTGCGGCCCGATCTGGACCGGATCGTCACCGACATCGACACGGCCCTCTAGACACACAACCAGGTTGCTGGCCCCGGCAAGCGTCAACTCGACTTGGCCCTCGATGGTTAGCCGAATCACGGTGTGGGTCTGTCGCCCGCGCCGCGTCATGACATTGAGGTCGGTGACCGGTCCGTCAATCAGCGCTGCCCGGGTCGGCACGTCGGCCCGGAACGGAAGCGGTTCACTCGCCTCCGTCAGGGTGATCGGATCCTCGCCCTCGATCGACAACACCAGCCCGGCCCCGTCGAGGATCGTCAGTGTGCGGTCTATGCCGGCGAAGGCCGAGAAAGGACCGTCTGTGTCGACCCGCGCCATCGAGACGCGCCAGTCGAAATCGTCCAGCCCCGCACCTGTCGGGAACACCGCGATTTCGATCGTCTCGCCGCCACCGTTCTTCCATGGCATCCGTCGATGATTTTCGGCACGCAGAACGTCCATTCTAACCTCTCTTCAAGTGTCTGGCAGCTGTCTCCATACCACTGGAGCGCTTCGGGGTTGGATTGAATCGTTCTGCCGGAGGGAATTCGAGACAAGGCTTAGGGGTCTAGCTCGAATTGCCCCGGCCCGAAGGGTTTGCCGCTGGCGGGCGCCCGCGTTGTCGGGCGAGTTGCCCGATGCACCGCATCGGGACGGCTTCGCCTTCCTGTCGGATCGCCCCGCCATTGGGGAAACAGAAACCCTTCAATCTCACCCTGAAGCACTCTGGCCTTGGTGTCTTCGAGTGGTGGTGGCAAACGCGACTGGAGAGAGCCCGTACAGTCACCGTTTGCAAGTTGCCCGATCCGGCGGGTTGATCGGAAACCGCAACACCAGCCGACAAAACCTCTTTGCGACCCTTCACAGGGTCGCCCTGAGACAAGTTCCTCACGCCACCCCCATCAGACGGTCTGCACCCAATCAGACGGTCTGCACCCAAACAGACGGTCTCCACGCCCTCGCCCGGCCGCGGCGCAAAGCACCCAACTCAAATTTTCAGTTGCAAATGATTTGCAAAAGCATAATGTGCGATCAGTACCGCAAAGGAGCAATGATGCCACGTCCCCGTTTTCTGCTGCTGGCAGCCATCTCGCTCGTCATGGCCATCGTCGGCACGGCACAGGCCAGCAGCGACAGGCTGAAGGTCGTCACCACCTTCACCGTGCTCGCCGACATGGTCCAGAACGTCGCCGGCGACACTGCCGAAGTCGTCTCCATCACCAAGCCCGGCGCGGAGATCCATGGCTACGAACCGACACCGCAGGACATTGTGCGCGCCCATGGCGCCGACCTCATCTTGTGGAACGGCCTCAATCTGGAGCGTTGGTTCGAGCAGTTCATCGCCAATCTCGGCGACATCCCCTCGGTCGTGCTGACCGACGGCATCGACCCGATCCCCGTCGCCTCTGGCGCCTATGAAGGCCAGTCCAACCCGCATGCCTGGATGGGCGCCAGCAATGCCATGATCTATATCGACAACATCGAAAAGGCGCTCGCCGAGCGCGATCCGAAGAACGCCGCCACCTACGCCGCCAACGCCAGCGCTTACAAGGCCAGGCTCGCCGCCGTGATCGAGCCGCTGCGCGCCGAAATCGCCACCATTCCCGAAGACAAGCGCTGGCTGGTCACCTGCGAGGGCGCCTTCAGCTACCTTGCCCGCGACTTCGGTTTGAAAGAGCTTTATCTGTGGCCGATGAACGCCGACCAGGTCGGCACGCCGCAGCAGGTCCGCGCCGTCATCGACGGTGTCCGGGAGCACGAGATCCCGGTCGTCTTTTGCGAAAGCACCGTCAACACATCGCCCGCCGAGCAGGTCGCGCGCGAGACCGGCGCCGCCTATGGTGGCGTGCTCTATGTCGACAGCCTAAGCCAGCCTGACGGCCCGGTGCCAACCTATCTTGATCTCCTGAAAGTCACCTCGCAGACTGTAGCGGCGGGGCTGACAAAGCATACCAACTGAACTGACGGCCAACCGAAAAGGACATTTTCTTGCTGCAGAAAGCCATCCCCGATGCCAAGGGCAATCCGGTGGAAAGCAAAGTCGAAGGGATTTTCGCGCGTGACGTGACCGTCACCTATCGCAACGGCCACACCGCGCTGCACGACGCCAGTTTCGAGATCCCCACAGGCACCATCACCGCCCTTGTCGGCGTCAACGGGGCCGGCAAGTCGACGCTGTTCAAGGCGATCATGGGCTTCCTGCCGGTCGCCCGCGGCGAAATCCGCCTGCTCGGCCGCTCGGTGCGCGACGTGCTGCGCGACAACCTCGTCGCCTATGTCCCGCAGGCCGAGGAAGTCGACTGGACGTTTCCGGTGCTGGTCGAGGACGTCGTCATGATGGGCCGCTACGGCCATATGGGCTTCCTGCGCCGCCCTGCCGCCACCGACCGCGCCGCCGTCGACAAGGCACTCAGCCGCGTCAACATGCAGGAGTTCCGCAAGCGCCAGATCGGCGAACTGTCAGGCGGTCAGCGCAAGCGCGTCTTCCTCGCCCGCGCGCTGGCCCAGGACGCCCGCGTCATCCTGCTCGACGAGCCCTTCACCGGTGTCGACGTCAAGACCGAGGACCAGATCGTGCAGCTGCTGCGCGAACTGCGCGACGAAGGTCGCATCATGCTCGTCTCGACCCACAATCTCGGCTCGGTGCCCGAATTCTGCGACCGCACCATTCTGGTCAAGGGCACCGTCCTCGCCTACGGCCCCACCGAAACGGTCTTCACCCGAGACAATCTCGAGCGCGCCTTCGGCGGCGTCCTGCGTCACTTCACCATTGGCGGCGCCGACCTGCACGACGACGACGACGAGCGCCAGATCAGCATCATCACCGACGACGAGCGTCCGCTCGTCCATTATGGCGACCAGCAAAGGCGCACCACCGACGAGGGCGGCACCTCGTGATCGACCTCCTGCTGCAGCCTTTCACCTATTCCTACATGGTCAACGCCATGTGGGTGTCGGCGCTTGTCGGCGGTGTCTGCGCCTTCCTGTCGGCCTATCTGATGCTGAAGGGCTGGTCGCTGATCGGCGACGCGCTCAGCCACTCCGTCGTGCCCGGCGTCGCCGGCGCGTTCATCCTGGGCCTGCCCTTCTCGCTCGGCGCCTTCATCGCCGGCGGTCTGGCGGCCGGCTCCATGCTTTTCCTCAGCGACCGCTCCGGCCTGAAGATCGACGTCATCATCGGCATCATCTTCACCTCCTTCTTCGGCCTCGGCCTGTTCCTCATCTCGGTCAACCCGACCTCGATCAGCATCCAGACCATCATCATGGGCAACATCCTCGCCATCACCCCGCAGGACACGCTGCAGATGGCCATCATCGGCTTCGTCTCGCTGGCCGTGCTGCTCGCCAAGTGGAAGGATCTGATGGTCACCTTCTTCGACGAGAACCACGCCCGCTCGATCGGCCTGCGCCCCGACCTGTTGAAAGCCGTCTTCTTCGTGCTGCTCTCTGCGGCCATTGTCGCCGCCATGATCACCGTCGGCGCCTTCCTGGTCATCGCCATGGTGGTGACGCCCGGCGCCACTGCCTACCTCTTGAGCGACCGCTTTCCGCGCGTCATCACGCTGGCCGTCATCATCGGGACGCTCACCAGCTTTGTCGGCGCCTATCTCAGCTATTTCCTCGACGGCGCCACCGGCGGCGTCATCGTCACCCTGCAAACGCTGATCTTCCTCATCGCCTTCTTCCTGGCGCCCAAGCACGGCCTCATCGCCACCCGCCGCAAGGCAGCGGCGGCGCTCGCCCGTCCGATGCCGGCCGAAGGAGCGCTCTGATGACCGTCGAGAACCTCCTCCTGCCCTTCCAGTTCCCGTTTATGCAGAACGCCTTCTGGATCGTGCTCCTGGTCGCGCCGCCGACCGCCCTCCTCTCGTGCTTTCTCGTGCTGAAGGGCTGGGCGCTCATGGGCGACGCGGTCAGCCATGCCGTGCTGCCCGGCATCGTCCTCGCTTGGATCGTCGGCATCCCGCTCATCATAGGCGCCTTCGCCGCCGGCATGAGCTGCGCGCTGCTCACCGGCTATCTGTCGCACAACAGCCGCGTCAAGCAGGACACGGTCATGGGCGTGGTGTTCTCCGGCATGTTCGCCGTCGGCATCATCCTCTACACCTCGATCCACACCAACCAGCATCTCGACCACATTCTGTTCGGCAACATGCTGGGCATCGGCACCGATGACCTTTGGACCTCCGGCATCATCGGCCTCGCCGTCTCGGCCGTGGTGGTTTTGAAGTGGAAGGATCTTCTGCTGCACGCCTTCGACCCGGCGCAGGCCCAGGCGTCCGGGCTCAGGGTCAACTGGCTGCATTACGGCCTGCTGTCTATCCTCTCGCTGACCATCGTCGCCACGCTGAGTTCCGTCGGGCTGATCCTTGCAGTCGCTCTGCTGGTCACGCCGGGCGCCATCGCCTTCCTGCTGGTCCGCTCCTTCGGCTGGATGCTGCTCGTCGCCGTGCTGGTCTGCGCCACCTCGATGCTCGCCGGCACCTATATGAGCTTCTTTCTCGACAGCGCGCCGGCGCCGACCATCGTGCTGGTGCTCAGCGCCGCCTTCATCCTCGCCTTCCTGCGCCGTCTCTATGTGACGCGCACGAATTCCCGCATCATAGTGGAAGCCGGGTTGGCCTGACCGGCCGGCGCTGCGCGCCGGATCAGGCGTGAAACTCGAACACCAGGTAGCGCGCCGGCACCGCGCCCGGATTGCTCAGCCCATGCGCATCGCCCGCGGCGCTGAATGCCGTGCCGCCCGGCCCTATGCGATGGCCGACCGTTTCGACTTCGCCCTCGAAGACAATGATCGCCACATCATGTTCGTCGACATGCGCGGGATATCCCGCGCCGGGCGCCATGACGGTCACATGCGCGTGCAGCTTTGACAGGAAGCCGGTCGGCCCTTCCAGCAGCTTCGGCATCGAGATCGGCTGATCCGATGACGCCACGTCGCCAATATGCAGCACTGTCGTGGCGAGATGGTTGTCGGTCTGCTTCGGCGCTCCCCGCCATTTGAGCATCACATAGGTCACGGGCCGCGGCGAGACGTTTCGGATCGTATGGTACTGGTAGGCAGGGTAGTAGACGATGCCCCCGGCCGTCAGCCGCTCGGTGCGCGGCGCATCGTCATGTGGCGATGTCGGAATGACGATTTCCGCCTCCCCGTCCAGCACCACCAGCAGTTCCTCCTCGACATGGCAATGCGGCGGATGCGGCGAGTGACCGGGGTCGAGCACCGAGACATGCGATTCCATGTCGGGCGCGTTGGGAGTGGCGCCGCGCAGGATGTGGAACGGCGAAAACCCCGCTGGCCCGGCCGTGAGCCCGGCATTCTGGCTGACCACCGAGCCGACCGGCGACTGGCCATGCGGCGGCACTGGCTGCCCGGCGGCCGACCGGCCGTTGGTCAGCACCGGCAGGCACGCGGCCATGCGCCCGCTCATTTCAAATGGCCAGTCCGATTGCCCGGTCCTCTGGATCGGCACGTCCACGCCGGCCCTGGCATATTGCAGCAGCAGCGCCGTCCGCGTTGCCGTCCCGGTGTTGCTGGAGCCGTGCCAGACCCTGCCATCGATAAACAGGGCATCGCCATCGCCCATCGCCGGCTGCACGAAGGCGGCGTCGCGATCGCGTTCGCGCGCCAGGTCGAGGATCGTCTCGTTGGCGGTGGTTTTGCGATTAAGGCCGCGCTCCATCATCACCTGCTGAACCGGCATTCCAAAGCCCTGCGAGCGCGTGATCATGGCCAGCGCGGATGCTTGCGACGTTCCCTCAAGCCCGACCCAGACGGACACGAACCCGCCCTCCGGCGCCGAGCTCTCGATATCGGTATGCACCAGATGGACCTGGCCAGGCTTGCGCACGACCACGCTGGCACCCCAGATGACAATGTCGCCACCGAGCAACGGGCCAAGCCTGTCGAGTATCGCCGGCTGCATCGCCAGATCGTGGAAGAAGGGGTCGATGACGGCGCGATCCTTCGGCCACTCGGGCGACGGTTCGGGCGCGCCCATGCGGTAGTGGCGCATGATCAGCTGGCATTGTTCCCGCGTGAATAACGGCACCGGTCCGAAGAACCCGTCACGGGCGAAATCCGCCATGCTCGCCGGATCGGACGCCGACTGGTTGCGTGGATAAACAATCGCCGGGCCAGAGCGATGCCTCGGTGCCCTCAACCTGGCAAAGCCGGCCCGGACTGCGGTGACGGTGGCGCGCATCGGTGCGGTGATCCGCCAGCTGGTCGAACTCCTGAACGCCTGCGCCTCCACGCGGCTCGACGCAAGTTGCGCCTGCAATCTCTGTATTTCGGCATCGCGTTGCTTCAATGTCATTTCAAGACGTTTCACCGCCGTGCCGCGTTGGCCGACGGGGAGCCCGGATTTGCGAAGCGTCTTGTGCGGCCAGGTGTGAAACCACGACCGGTGATTGTCCTCCTCAATGACCAGCGGTGCGAGCCCCGCCTCGCGCAACGCCACGTTGATCGACAACTGGTCTCGCATCGAATAGCGCAAGACATGAGCGCACCAGATGTCGGCCATCTTCCGCACCAAGGGGTCTGCGTGGCAGCGCAGCAGGATGCCGGTCCAGAGCGCGCCCTGCTTCAGAATTTCTGGATCGGCGCTTTCATAATGAGCTCTCTGCTCTGCCAGCTGTTCAGAGACATCGATCCCGTCCTTGGCAACGACCTCGAACTCATCGCACAGCCGATCCCGGAAACTGTGGGAGAACAGCGCCATCGGAGCCTCGCCGGAATAACGCTCGAAGATCGCTTCCGGCGGCGCGGCGAGCATCACCGTGTTGTCGATGTAGAGCGACTCGTCGAACTCCGGCAGCACCGTATGCGCCATGATCTTCAACATGCGCTGGCTGCGCACTGGATCGCCTGGAAAGTGCGGACGGACCAGCCTGACGAGCCAGCTATCGGAGCGCAGGTCGGGATCGTCGGTCAGGCAAATGAACGGAATCTCGGAGCCCGCTGCCTGGTCCTGCTCGTTAAGGGTCTCGTAGCCGCCGAGCAGAACCGTATAGACGCACCGACGTTTGTCCGGAACGCCCTTGCCATCGACTGGGCGCTTGTCGCTGTTCATCATCGGATTCCGAATGGGATTTGGATCGGGCGCAAGCCTACGCATAAACCCGGCCTTCGACAAGCGCTGCACGCATCGCGCCGCGGCATCGCGGCTCTCTGCCTCCGGCTTGTCGATCCGACGACCGCTGCTTCAACCCTTGGCGAACTGCGCCACCAGCTCGTGGCTGGCTCCGGGATAGACCAGTGTCGCATGCGTGATCGGCGCGTCGCCGCTGCGCGTGCGCCGCTCGATCACAAGGCAGGCGCTCATCGGCGCGATGTTCAGCGTCTGGGCATCCGCAGCATTCGCGTTCTCGGCTCTAATCCGATGCTCGGCCAGGCTCCACGGCACCTTGCTCAGCAGCCAGGTTCCGGGCGGCGCGTCGCCAAACATCTCGCCTGCCGCCTCCGGCACCGTCGCCAGGCTGATCAGCCGCCGCTCCAGGCAGAACGGCCGCTCGCCGGCATAATGCACGCATACCGTCTCCAGCACGTCGGCCGGCAGCGGCAGGTCGATGCGGTCGCGGTCGGCCTCCTTCAGCGGCCGGACGCGCCGCTCGACAATACTGTAGCGGTAGGGCAGGCCCAGCGCCTGCACCTCGCGCCGCAGATCGTTGATCTCCATCACCGCCGACTGCACATGCGGGAAGCGCACATAGGTGCCGGCCTTGCGGCGCCGCTCGATCAGTCCCTTGCGCACCAGTTCGCCGAGCGCCTTGTTGACGGTCATGCGCGAGCAGCCATAGCTCGCCATCAGCTCGTGCTCGAAGGGAATGCGGTGGCCAGGCGGCCACTCGCCGGACAGGATGCGGCCCTCGACGTCGTTCAGGATGCGCTGGTGCAGCGAGCGCGGCGCCGGCTCCGAACCGGGCTCGGCTTGCCGCTCCGGCGCTTGCGCGCTGTCAGCCATGCGCCGCCGCGGCGATCGCCTCGCTGCGGATTTCCTCGGTCAGCTTCAGCCGCAGGGCTGAAAATTCCGGCGTTGCCTTGATCGTGTAGTGACGCGGATGCGGCAGGTCGACAGGCGTGATCGACTTGATGCGGCCGGGCCGGGCCGTCATCGTCACGACGCGCGACGCCATGAAGACCGCCTCCTCGATGTCGTGCGTCACGAAGATCACCGTCTTCTGCTCACGCTCCCAGATGCCGAGCAGCAGTTCCTGCATCAGCCCGCGGGTCTGGTTGTCGAGCGCCCCGAACGGTTCGTCGAGAAGCAGGATTTTCGGGTCGTTGGCCAGCGCTCGCGCGATCGCCGTGCGCTGCTGCATGCCGCCGGACAGCTGCTTTGGCCAGTGATCCTCGAAGCCGCGCAGCCCCACCTTGTCGAGATAGCTGTCGACAATCTCGCGCCGCTCCTTTTCCGCCACGCCGCGCTCGCGCAAGCCGAAGCCGACATTCTCGCGAACCGTCAGCCACGGAAACAAGGTGTAGGACTGGAACACCATGCCCCGGTCGGCCCCCGGCCCGCGCACCACCTTGCCCTCCAGCGCCACCGTCCCGGTCGTCGGGCTGTCGAGCCCGGCAATGATGCGCAGCAGCGTCGACTTCCCGCAGCCCGACGGCCCGAGCACCGTGACGAAGTCGTTCTGCGCTATATCGAGATCGGTCGGCTGCAGGGCGATGGTCGGCTGGCCGCCGCGCACGCCCGGAAAGGTCCGGCCAACACCCTTGATCTGCAATTCGACGGGAGCCGCCGCATTTTCGGCCGCACTCATGCCAGCCTCCAGGCAAACAGCCGCCGGTTCAGCGATTTGAACGCGAAGTCCGAAATCAGTCCGATCAGCCCGATCACGATGATGCCGAAGATGATCTGCCCGGTCGCCAGCAGCGCCTGCGAATTGATGATCATGTAGCCGATGCCCGATGATGCGCCGATCAGCTCGGCGACGATCACATAGGTCCAGGCCCAGCCGAGAACGAGCCGCAGCACCTCGGCGATATCGGGCGCATTGGCAGGGATCAGCACGCGGCGCACCACGCCCCTATGGCTCGACCCCAGCGTATAGGCGGCCTCGACAAGATCGCGCCTTGTATTGGCAACCCCGACAGCGATCATCAGGATGATCTGGAACACCGCGCCGATGAAGATCACCAGCAGCTTCTGGGTCTCGCCGATGCCGGCCCACAGGATCAGGAGCGGTATGAAGGCCGACGCCGGCAGGTAGCGGGCAAAAGAGACGAACGGTTCGAGCAGCGCCTCGATCGGCTTGTAGGCGCCCATGGCGATACCGACCGGCACGGCAACCAGCGAGGCAATCACGAAGCCGCCGATCACACGCCACACCGTCATGCCGATATCGTAGCCGAAACCCTGGTTGACCATCAGGTCGTAGCCGTCGGCCAGCATCGTCAGCGGGTCGGCAAGGAAGGTTCTCGAGACGAAGCCGCCGAGGGTCGCATAGGCCCAGCCGGCGAAGAACAGCACGAAGAACAGCAGTCCGAGCAGGACCCGACTTGTGGTGCTGATGGGTTTCAGGGGCTGCATGGATCTCGCTGTGCGCGCTCGCGGGCGCCCGCCTGTTGCGGACGCCCGGGCTTCATCGCCTTGGGAGGGATCTTACTGGATGTAGGACGTGTCGGCGAGGTTCGACAGGTCCGGCTTCTCCTTGATAACGCCCATGGTCAGCAGCAGGTCGGCAGCCTGTTCGCTGAATGTCTTGAACGTCGTCTCGAAGAACTTCTGGTTGGCTTCCTTGTCCTGCCATTCGAGGTTGGCCGCCGACTTGCCGAAATCCTCGCCCGATTGCTTGACGTCTGCGCCCATGATCTCGAACGACTTGTCCTTGTCGCTGGCAATCAGTTCGAGCGCCTCGAAATAGCTGTCGGCGAGCGCCTTGGCCGCTTCCGGGTTGTCCTTCAGGAAGGCCGGTGTGCAGCCGAACGTGTCCATCACCGCCGGATAGTCGAGCGTCGTGGCAATGATCTTGCCCTTGTCGGGCTCGGCCCGCACCGACGACAGATAGGGCTCGTAGGTCATGGCGGCATCGTTCTGGCCGGCCAGGAAAGCCTGCGCTGCCGGTCCGGGCTCCATGTTCACGACCTTGACGTCGTCTAGCGTCATGCCGTTCTCGGCAAGGATCCAGCCGAGATAGAAATAGGGCGAGGTGCCCGGCGCCGAAGCCGCAATCGTCTTGCCCTTCAGGTCGGCGATGCTCGCAATATCGGGGCGCACCACCATGCCATCGGCGCCATGCGACATGTCGAGCTGGAAGATCTGCGTGGTTGCCACGCCTGCGGCATTCCACACGATCCACGTCTCGACCGTTGTCGCGGCGCACTGGATGTCGCCCGAGGCAAGCGCCAGATGGCGGCTGGCCTGCGGCACCTTGACGATGGTCACGTCGAGGCCGTTCTTCTTGAAGATGCCGGCCTCCTTGGCAAGCGTCAGCGGCGCGAAGCCGGTCCAGCCGGACATGCCGATGGATACCGCAGTGTCAGCCGATGCCGTGCCGGCGCCAAGACCGAGAGTCGCCGCCACGGAGGCGGCGAGAAGCCATGTTTTTCTCATCTGAATTCCCCTTTTATCGCTTTTCTTGTGCAGTTCTGCTGGGGTCATGCCCCTTGGTGCAGTGTCTGGGGGATTGTAGGCAGCCCTCTTTTCTTTTGTCTATACAAGAAATGAGCCTGCCCGCATCTTTTGCCGGCCGCCGCTTCTGCCACGCAGCCGCCAACGTCCACGATTCCGGCCTCTGGCGGCGCGCCGGTCCGGTCAGAATTCCCGGCTGTCATAGGCCCAGTGCAGCAGCGCCTGGCGCTGCCGCGGGCGGCACAGAAGATCGCCGCGCCGGCAGTTCTTGCGTAGTTGCGCGAGGTGACGCGTTGCGGCCCGCCAGCGCTTGACCTGGCGGGCATCA
>JBBSOT010000110.1:0-12806 GCA_038259455.1 Hyphomicrobiales bacterium
ATCAGTCTCGTCGCAGCCGGTGTCGCCTTTTACGGCCTTCTGGCGCTGTTTCCCGCGATCGCAGCGCTTGTGGCCATTGCGGGTCTTGTTCTGGAGCCGTCGCAGATTACCGGGAATATCGAAAGTATTGCCGGATTGATGCCCGAAAGCGCGTCGAACATCGTGGTGTCTCAGGCCACAGCCATTGCAGGTTCTGACGAGGCTGGACTGGGTCTGGCTGCCGCCTTTGGTATTGCGCTGTCGCTTTATTCCGCATCGAAAGGTGTGGGTAGCCTCGTCGAGGGTTTGAACATCGCCTATGACGAAAGCGACGATCGCGGCCTCATCAAGGGTACGCTGCTGGTACTTGCATTGACTGTGTTCCTGATCATCGGGATTGTTTCAGGCATCTGTGCGACCCTGATCTTGCCTCCTCTCCTGTCGCTGGTGGATCTTGGGGCAACGACTGAGTTGCTGATATCACTGGCCCGCTGGGTCCTTCTCTGCATGATGGCGGTTGGAGGTATCGCGGTACTTTATCGCTATGGTCCGGACCGGGCCCCTGCGAAATGGGTCTGGTTGACCCCCGGGGCCGTGGTGGCTTGTATCGGCTGGCTCACCGCTTCCATCCTGTTCGCCTGGTACTCGGAAAACTTCGCGAGCTACAACGAAAGCTTTGGGTCGCTGGCTGGAATAATCGTGCTGCTGACATGGCTTTGGATTTCGGCCTACGTGATCCTTCTGGGTGCTGAGCTTGATGCCGAGGTGGAGGCCCAAACCCGCGAGGACACCACAACCAGGGCGCCGATGCCGCTTGGCGCGCGAGGCGCCATCAAGGCAGACACAGTTGCTGGCGACGGGTCCACGAGATGACAGGTGGCCAAGCCGGTCACGCGCATGACGGCGGCTGCCGCAATCGGTAAATGGCGGCAAGGATGGCCCTGACCATTGTGCCGGTCACCGCGACATCGGCGAGTTGGAAGGTTATGGAGCGGGCGTGACGCACCACACGAGCGCCGATCTTGATCAGCTTGAGCTGCAAGCTGCTCAATGACCAGTCGGCCATGGCCTCGGGTACCCCCGTTCAGCGCCTCGGGTGGCGCGCTGCTCTTCCACCTGCTGAGCAAACTCTATGCTGCGGTGAGGGCACCAAAGGCAGGGATGCGGGACATCATCGAGGCTGAAACTGCACCGTTCGACAAAGACCGAGTCCACTTCAGTGGACCTAACGTCAATCTGCAACCTCCACAGGCAATGGCGGTGAGCATGGTCATCCATGAACTCGTCACCAATGCGGTCAAATACGGTGCTCTTTCCAACAGCCACGGCACCTTGGATGTGAAATGGACGACAACGGGCAAGCGACTGGCTTTCGAATGGGTCGAACGTGGTGGCCCTGAGACGACCGACCCGGAACGAAACGGCTTTGGATACGTTCTTATTGAAGGTCAGGTCGAACAGCAAATCGACGGAAGACTGGAAGCAAAATTCGACCCAGAGGGTTTGAACCTGAAAATGGATTTCCCCTTGTAAAGCAGGAGCCAATCCATGTCGCAATCAGAGAAAGTATCTAATATCCTGGTTGTTGAAGACGAGTGGCTTATCGCTATAGATATCAAGATGATAATTGAAGATCAGGGTCATCAAGTTGTCGGTTGTCCGGCAAGCAATGTCGCAGCGGCCATGAAGCTGATTGAAGCACATCAGATCGATGCGGCCTTTCTGGATATCACACTCGAGACAGAGAACTCTTATCCGATAGCAGGAAAGCTGGACGCCTTGTCGGTGCCATTCGCTTTCGTCAGCGCCTATGCAAGAAAGGAAATACCTTCGCAATTTGCCAAATTCGATTTGCTACCCAAGCCGCTTACCTTTCAGGGGTTGGTTCGCCAAATGGATAAGATGCTTAAAAAAAGTCAGTAGAATGTTGAAATTCAAATGGCTTCCGGGGCGGCGGACCTGCCGACGGAAAACGCCGCGCGGCAGTTCAGGAAAAGCTAGCCTGCCACGATCCTGAAATGAGTTTCTGGCGACCAACCGTCGGTTTGCGAGATAACGTCGGCTTTGGAAACCTGCGGGCTGACATCGCTCTGCACCCGACCTAAACAGGTTATTTTATAGTCAGCGCGGGGCGACACCTTTGAACAGGGCTTCATCCACATGATTGCCGTGAAGCACCGAAATATTGCCGGTTGTTTCCAGCACCACGGCCCTGACCGACGATAATTCGAGCGCGTTTGCTTCGCGCAGTTTTGCTATCAGGTCTTCCTCGGCAACCCGGGTCGCGCGCAAGGCATCGTGCAGGATGACGCCGTCCTGCATGAGCAGGACCGGCGTATTCTGCACTAATGCGTCCAGACGCGGTGACCAACGCCGCAGACCGGAGACGGAATACTGCACCGCAAAAAGACACGCCATCGCCGTCAGGGTCTGCAAGAAGCCGGTCCATTGCTGTGATTGCGAAGCCCCGGCAAGAAGCGATCCCATCGCCACCGTCATGACAAAATCGAAATTGGTCATTTTCGAGAAAGACCGCAGCCCGACGACACGTACCAGTAGTATGATCCAGGCAAGCCCGATCACGCTCAACAATGCGCCTTTGGTAACAGCGTCAAGGATAGGTCCGTCAAAAAACATTCATTTTCTCCCTCATCAAAGCGATATCCAGGGCCACCGAAACTTTCGATGAGCCAACACCGGATCATAGGCCTGTGTCTATCACCCTGTCTCAATGCAGTTTAACCCCAAGCCCGTCTGTCGCGGCTAAAGACATCCTATGGCGGCATGGGCACTCAAGCGCGGAGTATACGGATTTGATCGAGTACAATGAATTCATACTTCGGGTCCTGTTTTCAGGGGGATGCGGACTGGTTGTCGGGCTTGATCGCGAGATCAAGGGCAAGCCTCTGGGTGCCGGTGCCTATATCCTGGTTGCGATCGGCTCTGCCGCCCTGATGACGATCACCCTCAACTTTGCCCTGAGCAGCCTGGCCGACGATGCGGCCATGAACATCGACCCCACCCGCCTCATTCAGGGAATCGTCGGTGGGATAGGTTTCCTCGGAGCGGGGGCGATCATGTCGCCCAGCGATGACGGGCGGCTGAAGGGCGTCCGCAGTGGAGCGGCAATCTGGGCAGTCGGGTCGATTGGCATCGCTTGCGGGCTAGGTTTCCTGAAAGAGGCAGCTTTCATCTCGGCGTTGATTTTCGTAGTCCTCAATATTTTCGATTGGCTCCACATCCGCAGCAGCAAATAAGGACGCCGTTCATGCCCGGAAAATCCAGTTGTCTTGTCACCAAGCTTTCACATTACGTCTCCCTGTCCGACGCGGACCGGGACAGGTTGGGAGGTCTGGAAAAATCAGAGCGGACATTCGATGCCGGACAGGAAGTCTATCAGGGCGGCGACCCCAACAGGGACCTTTATGTCGTCAAGCACGGGTGGGCTTTCAGCTATACCGATCTGCCCGATGGTCGCCGTCAGATCGTCAAGATACACCATCCGGGCGATATCATCGGTTTTCCGGATGTCGCCCTCAAGCACTCCACCACGACACTCCGCACGGTGGAAAACGTGTGCCTCTGTCCGTTTCCGAAGTCGTCGCTTGACGAAATTCTCAAGAAATCCCCACGGCTTTCGGCACTTTTGCTGTCGATCGCGTTGCGGGACCACGTGATCCTCATCGACGTGCTGCGGGCAATGGGACGGATGAGCGCGCAGGAAAGGGTCAGCTACATGCTGCTGGACCTGATATCGCGGCTACGGATCACCAATCGGGACATGACGGACACAATCCGGTTGCCGATGACCCAGAGCCAGATCGCCGACTATCTCGGTCTTACCAATGTCTACATCAGCAAGACGTTCGTTCGCATGGAACAGGACGGCTATATCCGCCGCGAACAGGACCATCTTCGGATCCTGAAAGAGGATGCGATGATCGAACTCACGGATTTCCATGATCGGTATGCCGAAATGGATACCTCATGGTTCCCCCAAGAGTAGACACTTCAGGTCGCTTCAATCCAGTTGCAAGCTAATCGGCTGATTCGCGCATACGTTCGCTACATATTCTTGTGCCCGGGAACCGATCCGTCACGAGAAAGTTATTCGTATGGTAGTGCTGGTAGCGCGGTAAACTACTGACTAGGAACGATAATAACTCGAAATAGCGCCCGGGGGCGAACGATGAAACTCAGGTTTTTGGCACTCAGCGGAATGATAATTCTATCCGCCGTTGCCCCGGTAATCGGTCTGTTTGTCTGTGCCGCGATCCTGGCAATTCAAATCGTGCTGATTGGTCTTCGACCGGTTTTCGCCTGCCTGCCCGCGCGGGATATCGCGGGTCCGCAAACTGTTGCCGTTCCCCGTTTCTCGGTTCATGTCGCGACCCATTCCGAACCCGCCGAACTGGTCATTCGCACACTGGATGCCCTGTTGGATCAGGACTGGCCCGCCGACGGCTACGAGATCATCGTGATGGACAACAACACGACCGATCGGGCGCTCTGGATGCCGGTGGCAGCGTTCTGCCGCGCTCACCCCGACCGGCTCCGCTTCCTTCATCAGAGCGGCGTTCAGGGGGCAAAGGCTGGCGCGCTCAATATCGCTTTGGCACATACCCCCACACGGATAACCCACATCGTCACTGTCGACGCGGATTATATCGTTCATCGCAATTTCCTGAGCCTTGCCGCCGAGGCATTGCAGAGAACCGGCGCGGACTATGTCCAGTTCCCGCAATCCTATGCGAGCACCGCCACGACGGCGCCGGGCATAGATGCCGAGCTGGAAGAATATTTCCGCACCAACGCCGCCGTGGCTGACGAGGCCGAGGCGGTGCTGCTCACCGGCACGCTTTGCGTGATATCCAAGACAGCGCTGATCGCCGTTGGCGGGTGGTCGGGTGCTACGACAACCGAGGATGCGGAGCTTGGCGTGCGGCTCTGCAATGCAGGCTTTGCGGGACGGTTCATCAACCAGATCGTCGGGCAGGGGTTGCTGCCGCTTACACTGGGCGACCTTGAAAAGCAGCGATACCGGTGGTGCAGCGGGAACGCCGATACATTGTTGAAGCATGCCCCGACACTCCTTGTGCCGACAAAGGCCTTCAATCTTCGCAAGCGGTTGGTTGTCATCTCGCAGCTGACGGCCTGGACGAACCTGAGCCTTGTGCCGTGCGGTCTTCTGATGGTCTGGCTGATCACTGGCCAAGGCCATGCCCCTGCCGCCAAGCTGGCTGCGGCTGTTATTACTGTCAGTTTGTGCGACATCTCGATGCGCGTTATCGTACGCGGACTGCGGGACAAACTGACCCTTGCGGTCGTCTGCCACGCTCTTGCCTGTCGCATTGCGCTGGCGCCACAATCGGCACGGGCCACCTTCGACGCCCTTATGGGAACCCGCCTTCCTTTCATCGTAACTGACAAGTCAGGCGGCAAGCGCCCCAATGCCGGCCCTTTGCGCCCGTGCACTGTGCTGCTGTGCATCCTGGCGGTTCTGATGCTGATCGGCACGCAGACCACCAATCCGCTGATCATCGCGGCATTATTCATCCTGATGCTGCCGCTTCCGGCCACACTGGTGACCCACCGAAGCCTGCGTGCCTACCGCGCGGCCGTCGTCGCACCTTTCACGGAGGTTGCCGCATGAGAACCGATCCGCTTGCCCCTTTGGTCGATATCGTCATCCCGACCTACAACCGTGCGCATCTGATCGCGGGCGCCATTCGCGCGGCACTCGATCAAAGCTGGTGGAATATCCGGGTCACCGTGGTCGATGATGCCAGTTCCGACACCACCACTGAGGCAGTGCGGCCGTTCCTTGATGACCCGAAGTTCAGCTACCTGCGGCTTTCCGACAACGTCGGCACGGCGCACGCCAAAAACGTCGGCATAATGCTGACGAACGGCGATGCCATCACCTTTCACGATTCCGATGATATTCCCCATCGTGACAAGGTCCTGCACCAGGTGCGCGTCCTGACCGCGCAGAATATCGGGGCGGACGCCTGCCTGAACTGGGGCCTGGTGAACAAGACAGCGGGACAGACGCTGGAGGTGAGTGCCGCACTGGTCCATCATGAATTGATCCTGCCGGACGGGCACCGCGTGGCGATCCGGCGTGACATTTCCCTGCTCGATGACGTGTTTCCGAACCTCCAGATGGGCAGCCGTGTGCCGGGTGAGTGGACGCATATCAACTCGGGTCTGTTCCGGGCCGATGTCTTCCGGCGTCTCGGCGGGTTCGAGAATTGCATCGAGGAGGATCGCGAATTCCGCAACCGGCTGATCCTGAACGGTGAAATGATCTGGATCGTGCCCGAATTGTTGCTGACCAAGATCGAGACCCCCGACAGCCTGACGCAATCGGCGGTCTCGGATTACGACAGCGCGCGACGCAAGGCGGATCGTCAGCTGGTCTGGAAAAAGATCGAAGACTGGCGACGCAGCGGCACCGTGACGCCGGTGCCGGTGGACATTCAAAACCTGGGGCCGAGCTTTGTCAGCCGCCCCGACCTGTTACGCCGACGCGACATTCCAGTGACACCCAATACGGCCTCTCAGGTCAATGACGTTCGTCCGTCCCCGAAGTCTGCACAGGTGGCTGCACAATGAAGCCGCTGCGACACAAAACCAGTTTTTGGCGGATCACATTCGTGGATCCCTGCTGCCGCGCGGGCTACGATCTTCCGGATCTCGAAACGGGGGGTCTTGGCGGCACCGAAGCTACCGTGTTGCGCGTGGCGGCAGCGATCGCTTCAAAGTTCGAGGTCACGATTTACCAGCACGGACGCGCGTTTCTGCACCTGTCCAAGGCAGGATACTTGCGATCGATGGAGGAGTTGCGCGTCGCGTCCGGCCATGATGCCATCGTGGTCATAAATCGCTGGAAAGTGGCAATGAAGCTGCGCAGGCAACACCCCGACACCCCGATCTTTCTGTGGTTGCACGTCTATCCCGGTCGCCATAATCGCAAGATGGGTGTGGCGCTGAAATCTGCCGAAATCACGGTCATCTGTGTGTCGGATACTCATGCGAGAGAGTTGGAGGCCTTTCTGGGGGCGGGCACACCCTCTCTCACAGTGCTTTACAACCCGGTCGGCGATGACCTGCACGCCGACGATACCCTCCGAGACCCAAATAGGCTGCTGTTCGCCAGTTCGCCGCACAAAGGTCTTGCGGAAGTCTTCGATCAATTTTCGACCCTGCGCCAGAACCTCCCGGATCTGAACCTCATGGTCGCCGATCCCGGCTATCTCAGCTGGGAAACTGGGCCGGTGCCCGATGGAGTGACCTTTCTGGGCTCGCTGTCACATGCGGCACTCATCCGCGAAATGCGGCGCGCGCTGTGCCTGTTCTATCCACAGACCAGTTTCGCAGAGACCTTCGGGCTGGTTCTCGCCGAAGCCAATGCGGTTGGTACGCCCGTTCTTGTTCACGCGGGGCTTGGTGCAAATTCTGAAATCGTGGGGGATCCCGTTCAGCGGGTGAATGGCTGCGACCCGGCGCAGATCCTCGCGCGGATCCGGGCGTGGCGCCACGCCGCCCCGCGGGCTGAGGCCAATCCTGACTTTCGGCTCAACAGGGTCGCACGGCAATGGGTACAGCTTCTTCAGCGCGCCGCTGCGGGGCAGCGAAAACTGAGCGTGGTATAGAAATGACCTTAAGTCCCTTCAATGCCCCGCTGCCGACGGACCCTGAGCGGTCTGTGCCATTCGGGGTATTGACAGAGCTGCGGGCGGTCGCGGCGAAGGAAGAAAGCGGCGACCGCCCCATCGCGCGTTCGGTCGATCTGCTGCGCGATGCCGGCCTGTTGTCGGATGACGGCGCATCCGATCCCTCCCGGACCGCGCGGGCATTGATGCAGGTCGGGGCTGCCAACCTTGCTGTAGGGCGGCTTTGGGAGGGACATATCAACGCCCTGCGACTGTTCCGCCTCTACGCCACGAGTCCGCTGAAAACGGCGGTGACGCACCGGATAGAAAAAGGCGCCCTGCTGGGTGTCTGGGGCGCGGATGGTGCGGTGGCGGTCACGCTGGACCGCGCCGATAGACACCTGAACGGGTGCAAGAGCTTTGCCTCCGGCCTTGGCACCGTGACCCATGCCCTCGTTACCGTAAATTCAGGGCTCGACGTGCGTCTGGCGCTGGTCGATGTAACGGACGCGCGCCGTGGGGACGCTGCAACATGGAACATGCGCGGGATGGAGGCGACCGCATCTGGAACCTTTGATTTCAGCGGGCTGTCCGAGGATGCGATCGAATGGATCGGCAGCCCAGGTGATTATTTGAAGGAGCCTCATTTTGTGGGCGGCGTTTGGCGTATCGCAGCGCTGCAAGTAGGCGCGGCGGCCGGGCTTATTGATGTGGCGGCAACGCAACTTCGCCGCATGGGCAGGATGCAGGCCGAGGCGCAGCAGGCTCGCCTAATGGGCGTGCTGATGCGCGTCTGGGCCGGAATGGCCCTGGTCGAGCGTGCGGCACTGGCGACAACAGATCGTCGCCTCAGATCCGATGATATCGTAGCCACGTCGATCGCGGCGCGGCTGTTCACCGAAGAAGTGGGTCTGGACGCCATCCGGGCCGTCGAGCAAAGCGTCGGCCTGCGGCATTTCGAGAAGGACGCCGAGACCGGCCGCATGGCCCGTGATTTGTCCGTCTATCTGCGGCAGGCGGCGCGGGATTCCTTCATTCAGCGGTCCGCCGAAACTGCTTTTGGTCAGGAAGACCGGATCTGGGGGGTGTTCGGATGAAAGTTGCGTGCATACCTTTGCTGGCGGATGTGTTTCAGGGCCGTGAAAAGCTGGTCGTGTTGGCGCCCCATCCTGACGATGAATCCCTTGGCTGCGGCGCTCTGCTCGCTCGGGCATTCTCCGGGGCTGGGGCGCATGTCATCTGCCTGACGGACGGAAGCGCGAGCCATCCGGGCTCAGTCGAATGGCCGCAACAGCGTTTGGCCCGTCAGCGCCGCGCCGAGATCACCGAGGCGATTGGATGCCTCGGCGGAAACGCATGCGATCTGACATGGCTGGGGATGACTGACGCTTGCCTTTATTGCGTCGATACGGAAGTCGGCGCTGATGCACTTGAGCAGGTCATCTCGGACCTCAACGTGCGACACATCTTTGTCCCGGCAATCGAGGATCACCACGAGGACCATCAGGCGACCGCAAGGTTTGCAGGCGCTCTACGCGACCGCCGCCGCGAATGGTCGTTCTATAGCTATCCCGTCTGGTCCCGATGGGACGATGTTGACTTTGGCCAGAGGATCGCCCGTCACGGGCCGACATATATACCGTCCTATGCGCAGGGCGCGAAGAAACGTGCAGCGATCAATGCGCATCAGACGCAGCTGGGGCACGTTATCCAGGACGATCCGGCAGGGTTCACGCTGCCGCACGGCTTTGTCGAAGAATTCGCAACCGAAGACGAGATTTTCTGGAGGATGCCGTGATGGGTGTCGGCCGGGATCATCTGCATGCGCTTTACTCTGAGACATCGGACCACTGGGGCTTCGAGCATAGCGACTACGAGCAGGCTAAGTTTGTGGCGACCTTCAAGGCCCTGTCGCGCCCGCGCTACACTTGCGCTTTCGAACTGGGCTGCGGCAACGGGCAACTCTCGCGGCATCTGGTAAAGATGTGCGACCGCTACATCGGTATGGATGCGGTGCGCATCGCGGTAGAGGCAGCGCGCAAAGCCGTGCCGTCCGCCAGTTTCATCCATGACTTTTATCCTTGCCCCCTGCCGGACGAGCATTTCGATCTGCTGATCCTGTCCGAAATCCTCTACTTCCTCTATAAGAACAGCCTGCAGACGCTGGCGTCCGAAATCACCACCCATTGGCCGCAGGCAAAGGTGCTGTGCGTCAGTTGGCTGGGCGAGACGGATCACGTCTTGCAGGGAAAGGAGGCCCTGAAGGTCTTTACGACGGCACTTGCGTCTCACAAGTTTGAACGTGTGGCGAAAACCGACAGGTATCGTATCGACCGCGGGCTTGCCGAGGCGCGCGCATGACAACTTCGCACGAAAAAGACATCGCCGTCATTATTCCTGCCCGCGACGAAGAGGACCGGATCGCAGCGTGTCTGACGGCAATGGCCGGGCAATACACGGCGCGCGTCACGGTGATCGTGGTGCTCAACAACACGACCGACCTCACAGGCGATATCGCGCGCAACATTGCCGGCAGGAATGATCTGGATCTTATTGTGCTGAGTCATATCCTCGCGAAGGACCAAGGGGTGGAGACCGCACGGCGCATCGGCTGCAACCACGCTCTGCAAGGCATGCCACTCCTCAGATACCTGCTGACCACCGATGCGGATTGCATGGTCGCCCCGGACTGGATCGCGCGGAACCTCGCGCATCTTCGGACGGTGGATGCCGTCTGCGGCAAGGTCGACCTGATTACGGGCGAAGCGGACATTTTTGATGGGATGGCTCGGCACCTTGCCACACTAGAAGGAATCTACAGGAAACTGGTGCAGGACATTTATGCACGTCACGCGCCGGGCTGCGGCGACCTCGCCGGCACCCACGGAGAGGCAGCAGGGGCAAGCCTGGCATTTTCTCGGCTGGCCTATCTCGCGGTCGGCGGGTTCGATCCTGTCATCTGCGGCGAAGATCGCCGGATCGTGCGGGCATTTCGCGGCTCAGGTCATAGCGTGAGGCATGCCTCCAATGTGACGGTGCAAGCCTCCTGCCGTTTGACGGGTCGCGCTGCGGGCGGCATGTCGGATGCGCTGAAGGCACGTATCGGCGGCACGGATTACAAGATCGACGACTGCCTGCCGCCTGCCGAATGGCTCGTCTTGCAGGTCGGGTGCCAAACGCTCGGGCCGTGGCCGCCGCAGGTGCCCGCACAATACCGCCTCAATGTGCGCGACCTGCCGCGGCATATCGCAATACTGGAGAACTTTCGAAATTTGGGGGGGTTGACACCCGCCTCGATAGCTCCGGTAGACACAGAGCCATGTTCCCACACTGGCATGCTTCAGCCGGACAGGGCGTCAGCGATTGTTCTCGCTGACTCTGACCTGCAGGCCTGTCGGATCCGCGCGAACAGCGTGCCTGCGACCACTCAAACCATAGGGTCGGCAGAGCCGACCGCGATAGGAGCTTAAAATGACAACGTTGAAAGATCTTTATGTAGAAGAACTGCAGGATCTTTGGTCCGCAAACGACCAGATGTCCGAAGTGGTGGCCGCCATGGCCGACAAAGCCTCGGACAGCACGCTGGCAGACCGGCTGAGTGCGGCCAAGGACGGCATTGACCAGCATACCCGCCTTCTAAAATCGCTTCTCAATGACACCGATGCTCAGGTGGAAAAGGAGCATTGCAAGGGTATGGAAGGATTGGTGAAGGAGGCCCGGAAGCACGCGCTCGACAGTGACATGTCCGGTGCCGCGCTCGATGTCGCGATCATCGCGCAATACCAGCGCCTGTGCCATTACGGCATCGCCGGTTTCGGCACGACCAAGGCATTTGCTGAGGCGCTTGGAGAAGACGATGCAGCCCGGAAGCTCGATCAGGCGCTGGACAACATCTACAAGTCCGATGAATTCATGACCGAGCTGGCTGTACGCTCACGAAATGTGGATGCTGCGGCCTGATATATCACGAACCCCGGTGTGGCGGTTGTTCGGACTGCCTCACCGGAGCGACCTTATGGATATAACGTGCGACAAGATGAGATCATCACTGAAGCGATCCTTGAACTTGCCACCAAACGCGGTGCGGGCAAGACCATTTGCCCGTCCGAAGTAGCCCGACATATCGGCGGGGCAGATGAAGGTCAGTGGCGTCCTTTGATGAATCCGGTCCGAGAACAAGCTATCAAACTTGCGCAGCGAGGAGAGATCGACATCCAGAAACAGGGGGAAACCGTCGACGTGGACAGCCTTACTGGAATTTATCGCATTGGTATTCGCGCAAAATAAGTCTGCTTTCGGGAAAAACTTATATGATTGCCGGACCATCGCCTGATGCTTGCCTCGCGGACCTTGAAGGCACTTCCACGGGCGGTTCAGCCGATGCTCCATTCGGATCTTCCACCGGGTCTTCGGATTGGAACTCCAGCGGATCCTCGGACGGTGATGACGGAAGGGCCTCGGCAGGTTCGCGGGGAGGCACCTCCGTCGGCGAAGAGTCTGGACTGTCTGTCATTATCAGTCTGCCAAGCGAGACCGCTCGGTGGCATTGGGACCACTGGCAGGCGCATCACCTAGCGCTTCGTAAAGCCGATGAAGTTTGTCATCAGGCTTCTGCGGCGGCTTCTTCTCGCTATTTTTTTGTCTTCTTCGGGTTTTCCGTCAATCTGATGATGATGATGGAAGAGGCTTTCGGAATCGAATTCGATGACGTACCTGATCTCACCACAATTGCGGCCGTCGCGCGTTATCTTCGGCACCGCGCCGCTGACGAGCCTGAGGTTAGGTCTCTGATTGCCGCTTGATTTGCATCTGACCGCGCCGTCCATAACCCGCCTACGATAGCGACGCAGACGAAGCCTCTCGAAGATTTCTTCGAGAGGCTTGTTGGCGATTGCATGGCTGTTGAACAATCCAAGTCGAGATTGGGAGCCTTGTCATTTAGACAGGCGGCCCGAACCTTTACACTCACATAAGGTCGCCGATCAAAGCATCACCTTCGAGACCTTCGACATCGTCTTCATCGAATTCGGGCAATGCCTTCAGATCTTCCTTGGTCATCGAGCTCAGCGCGAGATCGCCATCCTCGTTTACTGTGAACTGGTCCGCCGGGATCGCGACTGTGTATTCACCCAAGCCCAAGAAACCTCCTACGCCGACCACAAAGGCCAG
>JBBSOT010000111.1:0-12536 GCA_038259455.1 Hyphomicrobiales bacterium
GGCTATCCCGGAGATACCGCGAACCTTGTAATGCGTCGGCGAGACTTCGGTGATCCGTCCTCCGCGACGGACCAGGGTGCGTTCGTCCGCAAGCCCTCGAAACGCGCGCTCAAGCGCGTCGAGCGGATTGTCGCGCGGTGCTGGCTTTCTGAAGCGCTCGGGCGGCAGGGAGACTGTCATTGCCGAGCGCTATTTCGAACCCAATGTCTTGATTGCATCCTGATAGGACGATTCAGTGGCGCGCGACATCGCAGCTGCATTTTCAAAAGCCCGCTGAACGGTGATCAGCCGGGTGATCTCGGTCATCGGGTTGACGTTTGATTCTTCAAGAAATCCCTGCACGACACCGGCGTCGAGCCGGTCGACGACAGGCTCTGGCTCGCCGGCCGGCACGATGCCCGAATTGGCGAAACGGACGAAGTTCGAGCCGGGACTAAAATTGAAGAGGCCGAGCGCTCCCACCTGTTGGTCGCGTTGCCTGATCGTTCCGTCCGATCCTGCTGTCGGCGGTCCGTTCCGAGGGTCGAGCTGGATCGGCGCGCCGCCGGCATCAAGCACGCCATAACCCTCGATCGTCACCAGTTGCCCTGTTTCGGTCATGGTAAAACGCCCGTCGCGAGTCATCACGGTACCCGCCGGCGTTTCGATGCCAAACCAGGCATCGCCGCGAATAGCGAAATCGAATGGATTGCCAGTCTGCCGGAGCGGTCCAGCGATATCGGAGATGTAAGTGTCGCCAGGAGAGGCAAAGGAAATGGCATCGTCGCCTGTTCCAGAAACCATATCCTGGAACTTTACCCCGGTGGCGCGGAAGCCGACCGTGGAACTGTTGGCCACATTGTCGGCTATGGTGTTCAGTCTGCGCTCAAGCGCGATCTGGGATGATAGGGCAACGTAAAGCCCGTCTTGCATCGCCATGGTTTATCTCTTCATCGCTTGAATGGCAAAAAGCGTGTCGGTCGAGATGCCAAACTCGACCGGCTGGCTGAACAGGATGCTGGCCGAAGTCTGCGCCGGCGAAGTCGGGTTGTTGATTTCCCACAGGCTTGTGAACCGGGTCAGGAACTCGCCGAGCTTTTCCGGATCGGAAAAATCCTCGATGTTGAATTTTTCTTCGAAGAATTTGACCTGCTTGTCGATGTCCGCGGAGGCAAAGGCATCCGGCAGCGAAAGAGCGGTGCGAACCACGCGCCCCAGTGCTGGATCGGCCAGAACCTCGTAGAACGACGTGAGGGCAGGCGCCTTGCGTTCAAAATAAAGCGCCAGGCGAACGCCCTCGTTCTGCTCGCCGGCATTTTCCTCCAGCGTCTGTCGCAGATATTTGTCGATGGCCGGCTGCTGGGCGCGGCTGTAGGTGGTTGCCGTCTCGCCCATGCCGGCGAAGTCGAACGCCGCGACGAAAGCCTTGTAGTTCAAATCGTCAGACTGGTTGGCCGGGCTGTTCGGGTCGCGCGTGCCGCCATCAAGCAGCTTCTCGATGAATTCCATGTCCTCGGTCGAGGAATCGAGTTCATAGGCTGCCATGGCATAGGTCAACAGCCGGTCGTTGGCCATGAACTCCTTGACTGACTTCACCTTGCCGATGTTGGACAGGTAGTAGCTGGTTTCGTTTCTGACGAAATCGGAGTCTGGCGGAATGCCGGCGATCTCCGCCTGGATCGCGTAGTTCGCCGGAGTTTCGTGTTGAGCCTTGTTATAGACCGTCGCAAGCGAGCCCCTGGCGGCAAAATTGAAGGTGGTGACAAATTCGGCATACCGCTTGTCGGATAGCTTGTTTGCAAAGCTGTCGGGGTCGGAGACGCCTTCCTTGAGCGCCTTGACCATGAACGCCTTGGCATAGGCCATGTCTTCCAGCCCATGCGCCTTCATGGCGTAGCGAAACAGGCGGTCGTCCTTGACGAAATCCTCGATCGACGTGACCTTGGTAATGTTCTCCTGATAGTACTTGGTCTCCCTGTCCACCACCGGCTGGTTTTCAACGCGTTCCATCGCCTTGGGAATGTCCCGAGCGATGAGCTGGTAGCTTAGGTAGGTACTGAGCAAGGACGGGCCTCCGGCCAGAGTTCTCCTGAACGCTATGCCGGTTTGCTTGCGCGAGGCTTATTCCCATGTGCCGGTTTCGATTCAAGCCTCACACAAGGCACGGGCTGTAGGGCTGGTCGGATCGTTGCGTTGCAGAAGGACTGGCCAGTGAGCATCATAATCGGCTTTGTTGTCACGCTCGGCTGCGTTCTCGGCGGCTTCATGGCCATGGGCGGGCATATCGAGGTTCTCGTCCAGCCCTGGGAAGTCGTCATCATCTGCGGCGCAGCACTCGGTTCGTTCCTGATCGCCAACCCAATGAAAGTGGTGAAGGACACCGGCAAGGCCTGCGTCGAGGCCTTCAAACAGGCGGTGCCGAAAGAGCAAAACTACCTCGAGACACTGGGCGTTCTCCATTCGCTCATGCGCGAACTGAAAACCAAATCGCGCAGCGAGGTCGAGGCGCACATCGACAATCCAAACGAATCGGCGATCTTCCAGGCCTTCCCGACCGTAACCAAGAACCACGACCTCCTGCATTTCATCTGCGACTACTGCCGCATCATCATCATCGGCAATGCGCGCTCGCACGAGATCGAGGCATTGATGGATGAGGAGATCCAGACGATCAGGACAGACAAGCTCAAGTGCTACCATGCGCTGACGGCGATGGGCGACGGTTTCCCGGCAATCGGCATCGTGGCGGCGGTGCTCGGCGTCGTGAAGGCAATGGGCGCACTCGACCAGTCACCTGAAATCCTCGGCGGTTTGATCGGTGCCGCACTTGTGGGCACCTTCCTCGGGATCTTCATGTCGTATTGCGTGGTTGGACCCATCGCGACCAAGGTCAAGTCGGTGCGCGAAAAGCAGAACAGGCTCTACGTCATCGTCAAGCAGACGCTGCTTGCCTACATGAACGGGTCGTTGCCGCAGGTGGCCATCGAGTTCGGCCGCAAGACGATTTCAGCCTATGATCGGCCCTCGATCGACGCGGTCGAGCAAAGCACCATGAGCAGCGGTGCGGCTCCCGCCGAACCGAAGGCTGCCTGAGCATGCTAGTGATACGCCGGAGAATTGGCTGATCATGGCCAGCCCGACCACCCCGGCAGAAATGCGTGCCTATATCGTAGAGCGACTGGTCGGCGAGACCGGTGAGCCCGACCATGTGACCGATGCGGCGCGGGCCCTGGCGCACCGGGCACTGCCGGCGATTACACAGGGTCTTGCCGACACGCTTTCCCTGACGGTCGCCATCGACATCAAGACTGTGGAATTGACGCGGTTCGCAGATGCCCGGCCCAAGGGCAAGGGACATGCAATGACCATCGCGGCTTCGCAATCGTCACCCGACGCCATGATCCTGACGATCGACCCGCATGCAGTGGCGATTATCGTCGACGCATTCTTCGGGGGTGACCCCGACGCCAAGGTGGCGCCAATCACACGTCCACTCTCGCCGACCGAGATCGACGTTGCCTCGGTGTTCTTTGAAGAGATCGCCAAAGCCATGAATGGCTCTGGCGAAAGAGCCTTCGAATTCAAGCTGCCTCTGCCACCAGCCATTAGTGGTCAGGAACTGGAAAAATACAGCCTACGCGACGGGCCCGGTGTCCGCGCGGTCTTCTCGGTGACGATGCCGGCGGGGTCGGGTACTTTCGCGGTGACCATGCCGCAGCGCATTCTTCTCAAGCATCGCGGTGGTGGTGATGCAGCGGCTGCGCCCGGACAGTGGCGCCAGCTTTTCGGCGACGAAGTCATGCGGTCCACGGTCGAATTGCAGGCGACAATGCCGTTGGCGACCATGACGCTTGGCGAACTGGCCGGGCTGCATGAAGGCCAGGTCATCGAGATCGCTGCGCAGGCCCAGTCCAGAGCGCTACTTTCGGCCAGGCAGAAGTCGTTGTTTGTCTGCGAGTTCGGTAAGCTCGGCAAGAACTACACGGTCCGCGTCAGGCATCCGTTTGACGCTGGGCAAGACCTTATGGAAGGCCTGCTGTCCGCCTAGCGCGACGGTGCGGCTTTGATGAAACTGGAGAAGACCGATGAACCAGACCAGCCCGGCTGCGGGGAAAGCCTCACCCAACGACCAGCTCAACCGGGCGATCGAGGAGCTGAAGGGAGCGCTTCATGAAGATGGAGAGCAGCCGCAAGGCGGCAGCACGCCAATGGCGCAAGCCTCAGCCGGTGCGTCCAGCCCCGCTGGCACTGCCAGTGCGAGCGGCAAGGACACTTCCTCCGTCTTCAAAGGCGCTGGCGGGGCCGGCAGCATGAACTCTGCGCTGATCATGAACATCCCGGTCGAGGTGCAGATCGTGCTTGGAAGCACGGAAATGCCGGTGTCAGACCTGATGGCCCTGGAAAAGGGCTCGACGGTTTCACTGAACAGGCGCATCGGCGAGCCGGTCGACGTGGTCGTCAACGGAAGGCGTATCGCACGTGGTGAAATCACTGTGCTCGAGAGTGATCCGTCGCGATTTGGGATCAAGCTGACCGAGATTATCGCGTCGGCAAAGACTGCATGATGGCTGCTGAAGGAAAGACGCCAACATGAGCACGGCAGCCTCCATGACACGAACCCAGAAAGCGGCGGCAATCCTCGTCGCGATGGGCAAACCCTCAGCGAGCAAGCTGCTGCGGTTCTTCAAGCAGGAGGAGTTGAAGGCGCTGATCGAGGGAGCCCGCTTGCTGCGCACGATAAACCAGGCTGATCTGGAATTGATCGTTGCCGAGTTCGAGGCTGAATTTACGGAAGGTGCGGGCCTTCTCGATTCGGCAGACCGTATGGACACGATCCTGACCGAATCCCTCACGGCGGAAGAGATGAGTGCGCTGATGGGACTGGACAAGGAGGATGCCGGGCCGGCTGCCCCGCCTTTGGTTTGGCCGCAGATCGAGAAACTTGAACCAGCCCGGCTTGGCGCGTTTCTGGCCGAAGAACATCCGCAGACCGCCGCGCTTGTGCTGTCCAATCTCGCGCCCGCTTCAGCGGCAGCCGCCCTGTTGTCTCTCGACAAGCAAGCACGCAGCGAAATTGTCAAACGGATGATGTCGATTGCCAAAATACCGGAAGCCGCGACAAAAATCGTCGAGAACCAGTTGCGCAACCGGCTGCTGGCCGAAAGCTCCACGAGGGACACTTCGGCCGGGCAGATACGCGTGGCCAGCGTTCTCAACGAGTTGGAGAAAGAGCAACTGGACGAGATGATGGATGATCTCGAAAAATCCGGCGCGCCTTATCTGCATGAACTCAAATCCCGACTCTTCTCTTTCGAGGACATCGTGTTGCTGTCCCAAAAGGGGCGGGTCGCGCTGTTCGACAGTGTGTCGACCGAACTCGTCACTCTTGCGCTGCGCAATTCGCAAGCGGCGCTTGCCGAAGCCGTGCTGTCCTCGATTGGTGCCCGCTCGCGGCGCATGGTCGAGTCCGAACTCGCCCAAGGGTCGGACGGCATCGCCGAAGCCGATATCATCAGGGCACGCAAGGCAGTTGCGGCCGCAGCAATCCGCATGTCGCGTGAAGGCGCCTTCGAATTGCCGACAATGCAGAGCGCGGCGGCCTGACCTGAATGTCCGATACGGAAGACAAGGACAGCAAAACCGAGGACGCCACCGAGAAGAAAATCCGCGACACGGTCGAAAAGGGCAAGCTGCCGCATTCGCGTGAAACCACGATTCTCTGCTCCTTCCTCGCAATCCTGGTGTTCGCCGTCTTCTTCGCCGGCGACACGATTGTCAGGCTCGGCAGCTTTCTTGCGATGTTTCTCGAAAAGCCGGACGCTTGGCCCATGGCGACGGTCGACGACGTGGTCGCGCTGTCGCAGATCGTCACAATGGAGATCGGCAAGGCAGTCGCCAGCCTTCTCATCCTTCTCGTGGTTGCAGGTGTCGGAGCGTCCGCCTTTCAGAACATGCCGCAATTCGTCGGCGAGCGTATCCGCCCGCAAGCGTCCCGCATTTCACTCTCGAAGGGCTGGAGCCGCATGTTCGGTGCCCAGGGATTTGCCGAGTTCCTCAAGTCGCTTGGCAAGCTCGGCTTTGCCACCATCGTGCTAGTCTTCACATTGTCCGACAGCCATCGCCGCTTTCTTGCGGGCATGCTCACGCAAACAGCGGATTTTGCCCTCGTCATTCGCGACATGGGTATCAGCATCATCCTGTCCATCGTGGTTGTCATGGGGCTGATCGCAGCGGTCGATCTTGTCTGGTCCAGATACCATTGGAAGCAGGACCTGCGAATGTCGAAGCAGGAGATCAAGGACGAGAACAAGCAGGCCGAGGGCGACCCAATCGTAAAGGCGCGACTGCGCTCCCTGCAACGCGATCGGGCACGTCGTAGAATGATGACGGCCGTGCCACGCGCGACGCTCATAATCGCCAATCCGACCCACTTCTCCATCGCTTTGCGCTATGTGCGCGATGAGGACAGCGCGCCCGTGGTGCTCGCAAAAGGGCAGGATCTGGTCGCACTGAAGATCAGGGAAATAGCGGCTGAGCACAACATTCCCGTGTTCGAGGACGTGGCGCTCGCGCGCTCCATGTACAAGCAAGTTTCGGTCGATAGCGTGATCCCGGCTCAATTCTACCAAGCCGTGGCAGAGCTGGTCCGCATCGTCTACTCAAGCAAGCCAAGCCGCAAAGAGCTTTCATGAACCGACAGCCCCATGCCACGCAGCGCGAAGTGATCGTGGCAGAAGCCATAAAGGACGTCGTGGGCGAACTGCGCCTCGTGGACGTGGCGGACTACATTGCCTTCATCAGGCTTGAGCATTTCGCGACCATCTCGGACCTTGTGGATTCTGCCGCTGAAATGTTCCTTATGCCCGGCACATTGAAGCTCGGACATGGCGGCGAAGCGGATGTCAGTTGGAGCGCGCCCGCGCGGATCCAGCTTGATCTGGAGTTGCGGCCGTCGGGCGCAACCGTCTATTTTTTGCTGACTCTCGATGCACATCTGGCCTCGGTCGAGGTCAACTACGTGGCTTTCGACCGGCCCGACGAAGATCCCGAAACCAATACGGAGTTCCTTAGATCCGCGCTTGAGCAGGCTCGCATAGGCAAAAGCGTCGGTTCTCACGATGGCGCCGATCATCGATCCAACGCCCAGGTTGCTTGCCGGGATGCAGCGCATCGTCTTGCCCCGTAGGACGCACCGATTTTCTGCCGAACTCGAAGCCGCTTGACCCATGAGCCGCTAGCCTTCGAATCGATGCAGTTGATGGATGGCAGACAGCAGCCGTCAGGACCGTCAGCACTATTCAATCAGTCCCAGGCGCAGGGCCTTGGCAACGGCGTGCATTCGATTGACCGCATTGAGTTTCTGGGTGGTGTTGGACAGATACTGATTTGCAGTATGCACCGACAAACTCAGCAACCGTGCAATCTCATCGCTGGTGTAGCCATTGGCGGTCAGTTTCAGACATTCGAGTTCGCGCTTCGAAATGGCCGGGATTTTGGCGGCAGATCCGGGGCGCAGGCGCATGACCGCCTCAAACAGCGAAAAGCAGCGTGCGTGGATGTCGAAAAGGCTGTGCGGCTCCAGAGCGATATCGGGTCCGAAGAATACGGCCAGCCCACATTTGCGACCATAGTGGACCGGGAAGGCAATCCCTGAAGTTCCTGGCGCCAAGGGTTCGATCCGCTGGCACCAATCCAGGGTCGGAAATGTCCCGGGTACTGCCTTCTCATCGCTCCACCAGCAGGGGACACTCGACATACGAGCATGGCTTACGATTTCCGATTTGTCGCCGCTGGCGATAAGGCTTGTTTCTATCGCGATGCCGGGATGTGCTGCATCAAAGCACGGCGACAGAACCTGTCGTTCGAGTGCCGGGCCGATGACAAAGAGACCAAATCCTCTCGCATTCAGGTCGACTGCTATCCATCGGCAACGGCGGACAGCATCCGGGATGGTCATTGCATGATCGGGATTGGCACGGTTTGCGACGTCGCCGAATGGATTGACGTGCTCGCCTGAAGACTGTCCGACAGACCGGGTCCGTTTGGCGGCATTGGTCAAATTATGCCGCTCCTGATCGCCGTGGCGATAGCCATTGCCCTGTTGTTCGCCGACAGTTTCTGGATGGCGTGCGTAATATAGTTGCTGATCGTGGTGCCTGATACACCCAGAATGAGCGCGATCTCGTCCGTCGTTTTTCCTTCCGAAACCCAACTGAGGCATTCGCGCTCGCGTTGCGACAAGCGATCCTCGGTTGTGACGACGCCGACCAGCGCAGGCGACTGCGACAATGCATAGCAGCAGCGCAGTTGTGCTTGCGTCAAGGATTCCGGGATGATCTTTCCTGTGTCCGACGCGGAAAACAGCAGGAAGTAGTGCTGGCCTCCCGCATAGACCCCCAGCGAGTAGATCTCGCTGTGGCCCAGCACGTCGAGGAGTTTCGCTTCCTCGCCGCTCATGGTGGCCGAGCCGCCTGATCCCTCTTGCGGCACTATGCTGCGAGGACGTGTTCCCGGCATAGCGGCCGGTGACTGGGCCAAGCGGGCAATCAGTCTGTGGCCTGCCAGTTCAATTGCGTCATGTATCCAATTGGACGCAATGATGCGCGCGGTATTGCTGTCCTGGTCATGCTGGATTGTAACCAGCATGTAGCAGTCGGCGCCGATTTCTGCCGTGACCGTCATGAAGAAGCTGGTCAGATCGCCTCGCGATGCGAGCCTGCCCGCATAGCTGTCTGGTTCAGTTCGGATGGCGAGGCTGTTCATCACCTGAATTTCGGTCGGAATCGCTGTGACTGCCCGGACCCTGACCGCGTCAGAAGCCGAACCTGAAATAATCAATCAACTGGGAGAATACGCTTGACGGACCTGGCAACTGCCGATCCGGACGACACACGCGAAACCTGCCGCGCCCTGCTCCGAAAATACGAAGCGTCAGAGGTATGGTGGCTCGCCGCGCCCCCGAGGAACGGCTGATTCGGGTATAATCTAGCCGCACTCGAATCCGACATCAAACGCATATTGACAAAATCTTCGAAGTCGACTCCCTGACAGACTCAGAGCGACTTGCTGGCAATCGAAATCTCGCCTGTGTCAGGACACCGTCACCGGGTTCGTGCGACTGATTGGTCGGTTCCTCCAGATGGCTGTCAATTCGCCAACCGGACAACGTGTGATCCTGGGGCTGGCGTGTCTGGCGAGATTCTTCGCGAGCCGATTTTCCGGTCGCGCTGGCCGATTGATATCGTTAGCACTTTCCAAGCCCGGACGAATCTGATTCACACCATACTGGTGCCACGATGGCAGCCGATGAATGCGGCGGGCGATGGCTGGTTGCGAGTACTGAAGGTCAGCATGAACTGGGTCTACGACCGCGTCGTCCGGCACAAGTCAGTCAATTATCATATCTGGTCGGCAAGCGATGACGGCAGGACTGTCTTCGCGTTGACGCGCACCTCGGCGCTGGAACCGCGCAATGTCGCTGCATACACTTCCATGGAGGAGGTGTTCTGGAGAACCGGCGTAGAGGTCACTCAATCCCCCGAGGATGCCATAGCCCCGTATCGGCCACACCAGAGGGCGGCGGTGGGCCTATCTCGGACGAGCGACGGCTGGGCCGAAGTCGACTATGGGCACCGCACAGGAGCCGTCCCGCGCGAACTGTATCTCTCAAAGGGGTACGAACCGTCTTTTGATAGCCTTCCCCTTGAGAAGAAGTCGCGCGAGCCTATTCCGCGTTTTGGTCACGCACAACGTCAACTGTCTATGTAGACTGGACGTTCAAAACGCAGAAACGCCGCCCACTTGAACGCAGGCGGCGATGCGGTTTTCCTGAGGAAACGACGTCTAGTTCTGCTTTTCGAACCAGGTGTCGACATCGCTCCTGACGCGATCTTTCTCCATCCCGTACCGCTCCTGGATCTTGCCTTCCAGCTGATCCCGACGGCCGGCAATCTCGTCCAGATCGTCGTCGGTGAGCTTGCCCCACTGTTCCTTGACGTTGCCCTTGAACTGCTTCCAGTTTCCTTCGACGCGGTTCCAATCCATGACAAATCCTTTCTGTTTGAAGGCTGAATTCTTCGCCTGATCTGTCAACGTTGCGGGTCGAAAATGGTTCAGCGAAAGTTTCAATTTTTGCCGAGAATTGCGCGAAGCATCGTCCCGATGCGGGAACCTTTCGTCTTAACCCGCTTTATCCTCCCGCAACTCAAACGCTGGAGGCATCAATGCATGGCATTATCTACATCGTCGGTCTGATCGTGGTTATCATGGCGGTACTTTCGCTCCTGGGTCTCGGTTAAGTATCGCGGCGATTCACCAAGTACGCACATCAGGATTTGAGAATCTGGAGGGACACAACATGGCATTAGCCGAAGACGGCCCGGTGATCGCGCCGAGCGACAAAGACCACTCTTACGTAGACTGGCCAGCAATCATCGCCGGCACAGTTCTGGCCACCGCAATATCATTCGTTTTGCTGACCTTCGGCTCGGCGATCGGTCTTACGCTGACGTCTGCCTATGAGGGACGTGGCATGACGTTGTTCTGGTTCGCGATCGCGGCAGCACTTTGGGTGCTTTGGGTACAGATCTCGAGCTTCATGGCCGGCGGCTATCTGACCGGCCGGATGCGGCGCCGCAGCTACGATGCGACAGAACATGAATCAGACATTCGCGATGGCACCAACGGACTAGTCATGTGGGCACTGGCAGTGCTGATCGGTGCAATGATAGCGCTCTCGGGCGTCTCGGCCGTGGTGTCGACGGCGACGGGAGCAGCAAGCACGGTTGCCGCAGGCGCGGCCGCAGGGGCTGCCGGAAATTCAGACGAGATGCTCGGGAGCGGTAACGGCCTGCTTATTGACCGGCTGCTTCGGTCAACCGATGTTTCGGCCCAACCTGTCACCGAGGATAGCCGCGGAGAGATCGGGCGCATTATTGCCGGCGCGCTTGAAGATGATGAGCTCGCCGATGCCGACAGGCAGTATCTTGCCAGCGTCGTCAGCAGCCGTTCAGGTCTGTCACAGGAAGAGGCGCAGGCGCGCGTCGACGAGACCTGGGCTCAGGCACAGCAGGCTGAGGCCACAGCCAGGGAAGCGGCCGAAACCGCGCGCCGCATCGGACTGATCGCGGCCTTCCTGACGGCGGCATCGTTGTTTGCCAGCGCCATCGGCGCATATTTCGGCGCTACGCTTGGCGGCAACCATCGCGACAAGCAGGTTGTCATCACCGGCTGGTACAAGCAGTGGTAGCTTTCGCCTGAAAGCACATTAGAAAGCCCGCTGCCGCGTCGCAGCGGGCTTTTTGCGCTGTCAGTTGATCTGACTAGACCTGAATGAAAAATGGTAGCGGGAGAGGGACTTGAACCCCCGACCCCAGGATTATGATTTTGCCGAGGTATCTGAGCGTGCCGTTGCAGTCTGCATCAATCCGTCACTCTAATGCCGGCTGTGCAAGCTCTTGACGACTTCCATTTTGTCTCATGTCGCTACATGTAGAAGCAAACAAGCGCACCTCAAATGACTCCCACTTTTAACCCAAGTTCGTGTCCTTTCGATCCGCTTCACTTGGCTATTCATCTGTATGTCGGTGCAACGCTGAACAAGAATTTCGCGGGACCGTCGGAGCTGTTGAAAAAGCCATGGGCGCAGTCCTCCGGGATGAAGGCGGGCGTCTCCCGGACTCATCTCCCACCAGTTTGGGCTTTCGGATGGCAAATAGACGTTCATGCGTCCATCGAGACAAAAAAGCACCTTGTCCCCCGGATGGCTGAACTGCTCGCTTTCCTGGCCGGCGTAGAGATCGACGATCGCCGTGGTCAGCATGTCAGTCGAGCAGACGAGGCCGACGCGCATCGGCTGCTTCTCACCAACGATTTCGTAGAGATAGTCGCCGGGGCGCACCAGTCTGGCGCGCTGCTTGCCGCGCGATCCGCCCGGAGCGAATTTTCCGTTCAGTTCGTGCGGTCCGTGTTTGATGTTCTTCAGCCAAGGCGTCTTGACCGCATAGGCCTCGACCGCTTCCTCCGTACGCGGCGTTAGGCTCTCAAGGATGTGGCAGGTCTCGGAACCGAAATTATATCCCCAATGCCAAGTGTTTGGAGGAAAATAAAGCGTATCGCCCTTCCTTATAACATGCACCTCGCCGGTTTCCGGGCAATGAAAGGTGAGTAAGGCGAGCGGAGAAGAGCCTACCAAAGACGCTTTAGATCTTTGTCTCATAGACTTCCGAACCAATATTAATCAATATGGATCCGCTCTTCGCTATTATTTACGAGATTTCTAGCGCGATACGCAGCGTAGTACTTTTGCAAGGCTGGTCTTTCCGGTAACATATCCGCCTAGGATTGGGCGAAGGAGTTGGTTGATTACCCGTGTCAAGCGCCGAAGTGGTGAGGTTCCTGAGGTCTTGTATTCGACAAGTCTCAGAAGCTGCCGTTTGGCTTTCTCGGCATCCCTGGTTGCGAGAAGTTCTCTCAATGCTCCGGAGCACCTCGTGTGTTGCCGAATATGGCGCACCGCTGAGTGGTGATCTTGCTCACTGGGTTCTTTAGTAATCGAA
>JBBSOT010000112.1:0-12441 GCA_038259455.1 Hyphomicrobiales bacterium
GCAGGCATCGACTGTCTGCTTTTCGAGGCGCGCGACCGCGTCGGCGGCCGCGTCGAGGCCGGCGTCAACGGACTCGGCGAGACCATCGATCTCGGCGGCCAGTTCATCTGCGACGACATGCCCGAGATCCTGGCGCTGGCCGAACGGCACGGGAAGACCCTGATCCGTGCCCATGTCGCCGGAGACAGCATCGTACAACCCGATCCGCAGGATGCCGGGGACCTCGATGCCCGTGTCTCGGCGATGCGGGAGCGGATGATTGGCACCGATCCGGACGACGCTTCGATCGCCGGACTGAGCGTTGCGGCCTGGGCCGACGCCCAGGATGACGACGCGGACGCAAAGAGCGGCTTCCTGTCGATGATCGAGGGTCTCTGGTGCCAGCCGCCCGACGATGTTCCGCTGTGGTCTCTGATCGACCATGACCGCCGCATCACCAACGAGTCGCCGGAATTGCAGTATTTCCTGCAGGAAACGATGCACGCGCTGGCTGCCGACATGGCGCAGGCGCTGGGCGACCGCCTCCGGCTCGGCGAACCGGCGACGCAGATTGCGCACGGCAGCGACGGGGCAATCGTGAGGACGCGGCGCGACGTAATCGCAGTCCGGCACGTCATCATCGCGGCGCCGCCCGTCATGGCGGGCAGGATCGCCTTCGATCCGCCGCTTCCGGAAGCGCTGGCCTCGGCGTTCGGCGCATGGCGGAGCGGCAGCGTCATCAAGGCGTTCGTGCGCTATGCAAGGCCATTCTGGCGCGATACCGGTCTGAGCGGGACGGTGTTCTTTCTCGAGCCGCACGGGCTCTATGCCTGCGACGCAAGCCATGATGAAGACCACGCCGCGCTGGTCGTGTTCATCGGCGGGCGCATCGCAACCGAATGGGCCGCCTCGGGCGAAGACGCAGTCGAGGCCATGATCGTCGCCAGACTGAGGGCCGCCGAACCCCTGGACATCACGCTGAGGGACTGGTCGAACGACAGATGGAGCGGCGGCGCCTATTCAGACAGCATCATCGATCCTCACGCCAGAGACGCGGACGCGGTGCTGCGCGGCGGACTGCGCGATATCAGCTTCGCCTGCTCGGAACTGTCGCCGTCATTCCCGGGCTTCATCGAAGGGGCGCTGACCGCCGGACGCGAGGCCGCCGCAAGGGTTCGTCTGGGCTTGCGCTAGCTTCTGCAACATGACGATGCTGGTCTGTGCCATGCCGTTAGCGCTTGCGCCGACCGCCATGCAGCGTAAAAAAAGCTGGGCTGACACGCCTGCCACCGGACGACATTCCTCGCAAGCAAGGACCGCACGATGCAGATCGGTATGATGGGACTGGGCAGGATGGGCGCCAACATGGTGCGCCGCCTGATGCGCGACGGCCATGAATGCGTCGTCTTCGACATCAGCCCGGACGCCGTGGTCGAACTCGTCAAGGAAGGCGCCATCGGCGCTTCCTCGATGCAGGACTTCGTCAGCAAGCTGTCGAAACCGCGCAGCGCCTGGCTGATGCTGCCGGCAGCCATCACCGGCAAGATTGCCGGCGAGATCGCAGCCCTGATGGAGCCTGGCGACATCATCATCGATGGCGGCAATTCCAATTACCGCGATGCCGTCGACCAGGCGGCAAATCTCGCGCCCCATGGGCTGAGCTACGTCGACGTCGGAACCAGCGGCGGGGTCTGGGGCATCGACCGCGGTTACTGCCTGATGATCGGCGGACCGGACGAAGCGGTGCGTCACCTCGATCCTGTCTTCGCCTCGCTGGCGCCTGGCCCCGACCAGACGGGCGAGACTGCCGCCACGCCAGGCGCTGGGACGGCGACGCAAGGCTACCTGCATTGCGGCCCGAGCGGGGCCGGGCATTTCGTCAAGATGGTCCACAACGGCATCGAATACGGCGTCATGGCCGCCTATGCCGAAGGCATCAACATTCTCAAGGCCGCCGATTCCGGCAAGCGACCGCGCAGTATCGACGCCGAGACGACCCCGCTCTCGGAGCCGCAATATTACCAGTTCGACATCGATCTGCCGGCCGTCACCGAAGTCTGGCGGCATGGCAGCGTCATCGGCTCCTGGCTGCTCGACCTGACGGCCGGCGCGCTCAAGGCTGACCCCGGGCTCGACAATTTCGACGGCCGCGTCTCGGACTCAGGCGAAGGCCGCTGGACACTCAAGGCCGCGATCGACACCGGAGTGCCGGCCCCGGTCTTGTCCTCGGCGCTCTTCGACCGCTTTGCCTCGCGCGGCGAATCCGAATTCGCCGACAAGCTGCTGTCGGCGATGCGCTTCGCCTTTGGCGGTCATGTCGAGAAGAAGTAAGCTGAAGAGCGGCAACTTCTTGTAAGGACCCTCTGCAAGATATACTGTCATCTTTCCGTTGTGTTCTTGAGCTTATTATTTCCGCAACTTCAGGAGGTGGAGATGAATCTCGCAAAGCTGAGAATTGGTACCTTCAATCTTTACAATCTCAACGAGCCCGGGCTTCCGATCTATACCGACAGTGACGGCTGGTCCCAGGAGGAATACAACCTGAAGATCGACTGGACCCAGCGTGTCATCGGCCTGCTGCGTCCCGATATATTCGGTTTCCAGGAAATGTGGCATCCGGAGTCAATCAGGCGCGCTCTGGACGTTGCCGGACTTGCGCAAGAGTACGAGCTTCTGGCGCCTCCTGACGCAGACGGCAGGCGCATCGTCTGCGCCGCGATTGTTCGCAAGGGGCTCGTGACAGGCAGTCCTGAGTGGATCGTCAACTTTCCCGAAAAGTTCGTTCTGAAAAGTTCGGGCGATGACGCTCAGACCCCTGCAATCACCGTCAACATCAACAGCTTCTCGCGGCCCGTTCTGCACTTCGAGGTCGCACCTCGAGACGATCATGAGCCTGTTCATGTCTATGTCTGCCACTTCAAGTCCAAGGGTCCAACCAAGGTTTTTCGCGAAACGTGGTTTCAGCAGGACGAGGAGACCTACAAGAAGCACCAGACTAATCTTGGCAGCGCCATATCAACCATACGCCGCACGGCAGAAGCGGCTGCGTTGAGATTCATATTGACCACCCAGATGAAGGAAACGCAGACCCCGGTTATCGTGCTGGGCGACATAAACGACAGCCAAAACAGCAACACGGCAAACATATTAACCGGCCAGCCACGCTACCTGGTAGGGGATTCGAAGGGCGGCGGCGACACCAGCCTTTATACGGCTCAGACTCTGCAGGAATATCGCAGCACGCGCGACGTCTACTATACGCATATCTTTCAGGACCAGATGGAGTCGCTCGATCACATATTGGTCAGCGAGGAATTCTACGACAACAGCAAGCGACGCCTATGGATGTTCGACGGGATGACTGTCAACAACGACCATCTCAACGTTGACGATCACAAACTCAGCGGCACCAACGATCACGGTGTGATCTGCGCCACATTCAGGCACAAGCCGATCAAGGCTGAAGCCAGGACAATCGCTATGGCTTAGGGCCGGCGAGCGCTTGTTGCCGAGCGCCCCTCAGTCGACCATTGCCACCAGTGCGTCGGGATCGTAGCCGAGCCGGATCGGTGCGCCGATCGGGATGTCGTCGGCGCCAAAGTCGTTGGTCTCGGTGACCGAAAGCGGCTTTTCCAATCCCTCGACATCGACGACAAGCTGCGTGATCTCGCCGAAATAGTGGCGCTCGACGACCTTGCCGGCGACCTCGAAATCGGCCTTGTCGTCATCCCAAAGGACGCGCAGGCGCTCCGGGCGAATGCCGAGCGTGGTTGACGCACCATTGCCGGCATAGCCGGCCGGCTTGGCCGTCGTGATGCGCCCGAAGCCCAGCGTATCAAGCGTGATCGTCTCGCCATTCGCCTCGACGACATTGGCCTTGACGAAGTTCATGCCGCCCAGAAAGTCGGCAACCTCGCGTGTCACCGGCCGCTGGTAGATCTCCTGCGGCGCGTTGACCTGTGCGATCTTGCCGCCGAACATGACAGCGATCCGGTCCGACATTGCCAGCGCCTCGTACTGGTCGTGTGTCACCAGGATGAAGGTGATGCCGACCGCCTGCTGAAGCCGGCGAAGTTCGACCTGCATCTGCTCGCGCAGCTTCTTGTCGAGGGCCGAAAGCGGCTCGTCGAGCAGCAGCACCTTCGGCCGCATCACCAGCGCCCGCGCCAGCGCCACGCGCTGCCGCTGGCCGCCCGAAAGTTCCGTCGCGCCGCGCTTGCCCAAGCCCGTGAGCGACACTTGCTCCAGTGCCTCCTCGACGCGGCGCTTTTCCTCGCCGGCATCGAGCTTGAGGCGCTTCAGCCCGTAGGAAACGTTTTCGCCGACATTGAGATGAGGGAAGATGGCGTAGCTCTGGAACACCATGTTGGTCGGGCGGCGGTTGGCGGCAATGCCATCCATCGGCTGCCCGTCGATGAAGATGCTGCCCGATGACGGGTTGTCGAACCCGGCTATCATGCGCAGCAGGGTTGTCTTGCCGCAGCCTGACGGTCCGAGCAGTGAGAAGAACTCACCCTCACGGATGCTCAGATTGGCATCGTCCAGCGCCTTGAAGCTTCCATAGCTGCGCGTGACGTTGCGGATTTCGATCATCGGGCGATCAGGCAATCGCGCCTCCCTCGTTCTGGGTGCGCCGCACCGCGCGGCGGCGCAGGATTTCGGCAATGGTGACAAGGATGAAGGAACCGACGAGCAGCAACGTGCCGAGCGCCAGCACGCCGGGCAGCTTGGCGGCAAAGCGCAGCTGGCCCCAGATGTAGAGCGGCAATGTCACGTCGGTGCCGGCCAGGAAGAAGGCCAGGATGAATTCGTCGAGCGAAATGGTGAAGGAGACAAGCAGGCTGGAGACGATGGCCGGCGCCACCATGGGCACGGTCACGCGCCGGAACGTGCCGAAGGCGCTCTCTCCAAGATCCGCCGACGCCTCCTCCAGGCTTCGGTCGAAACCCTCGAAGCCCGACGTGAGGACGGTCATCGAATAGGGGATGCAGATCAGTATATGCCCGAGAACCACGGTGAAGAGCGACAGGCTGAGACCGAGTTGCAGGAGCACGATGAGCAGCGATATGGCAACGATGATTTCCGGCAGCACCAGGGGGGCCATGATCAGCCCGTTGATGGCGGTGCGGCCCCTGAACCGGTAGCGCGTGATGGCGCGTGCGGCGCAGATGCCGAGAAGCGTGCTGATGATGGCTGCGGCAACGCCGACGATCAGGCTATTCCAGGCCGCTTCAAGCAGCGCCGGCGTATGCGCCAGTTCCTGGTACCATTTCGTGGTGAAGCCGCTCAGCGGAAATGTCGGCACAGCCGACGTGTTGAAGGAGAAGATCGGCAGGAAGATCACGGGCAGGTACAGGAAGACGATATAGAGAAAGGCATAGACCGGCAGCCATCTGGTCAGGATTCGCTTCATCGCGCCAGCCTCGCAGCCCAGCGAATGAGCAGAACCGAACCGGCAGCCATGGCCGACACGACAGCCATGGTAGAGACCGAGAGAGCCGCCCCGAGCGGCCAGTTCGACGCCTTGCCGAACTGCACCTGAATGGCGTTGGCGATCATTACCCCGTCCTTGCCGCCAACCAGCTTCGGCGTCACATAGTCGCCAACCGTCGGTATCATGACGATCAGCAACGCTGCGATCACGCCTGGCAGCGACAGCGGCAGCACGACCCGCAGGAAGCGGCGCACAGGACCGTCGCCGAGATCGATCGCCGCCTCGACAAGCGTGCGGTCGATCTTTTCCAGCGAAACGAAAATCGGCAGCACGGCAAACACCGCCCACGCGTGGGTCAGCGTGATCACCACGGCGGTTGTGTTGTAGAGCAGCGCGGTCGACGGTTCGTCGATGATGCCAAGCCCCATCATCCCCGAGTTCAGCACGCCATTATAACCGAGGATGACCTTCCACGCCATGACACGCAGCAGGTAGCTGGTCCAGAACGGCACGGTGATCAGGAACAGCCAGAGTCCCTTGTATCTGCCGCCGTGGAAGGAAATATAGTAGGCAATCGGATAGGCCAGGATCACGGTGAAGAAGCTGACCAGCAGCGATATCACCAGTGAGCGCATCAGAAGGTCGCGGTAGATCGGCTCGGTCAGCGCAATGCGGTAATTCTCAAGGGTGAAGGTGCGGTCGATCGTAAGATAGTCCTGCGACCAGAAACTGTGCGCGACCACCACAAGGATCGGCGCGACGAGCAACACCAGCGCGTAGAGAAAGGTCGGGCTGATCAGCGCCAGGCCCTTCGACTGTTCCGACTGCAGAAGTGCCTTGCGGTTCTGGCGCGCAGGGCGCACCGGCATGGCTCTTTCCGCAGCCGCTGTCATTGCAGAGGCTCCCTCGCCTGTCTGACCTGTCGCATAACCAGCGCCCCGTTGTCGATGTCGGTGCCAGCGCGTTCCCTGTCGCTTGCCGACTTTCTTCCATCATGGGCCTAAGTGACGATTGAAATCAAGAGGCGTTTCTGCGATATTGATTGAACGGACATTCAAAATGAAGTCGATAAACGACTGTTTTCGGTGGTTTGGCTCATTTCGTCCGAACGCGAATGAAGTGCAATGAACGAGGGTACCCATATGGCGGCGATCAGGGATTTCAGGCCGATGCAGGCCGACGCCGAAGCAGCCGCCAAGTCGGTTGACCTGGCGACACGCCACCTCGTCCAGCCATGGCCCTATGCCGGGTCGGTAGGCGCCGAGGCGCGCAGCCTCATCGAGGGCGGCGACGGCATCTACATTACCGATGGTGAGGGCAAGCGCCTCATCGACGGGCCGGCCGGCATGTGGTGCGTCAATGTCGGTCATCGCCGCGATGAACTGGCCCGGGTCATGTACGACCAGGCCATGCAGCTGTCCTACAACACGCCCTGGTACACGATGAATGGCCCGTCGGCGGAACTGGCCGAGCGCATTGCCGGACATGCTCCCGGCGACCTCAGCCATGTCTTCTTCACCACGGGAGGTTCCTCTGCCGTCGAGACGGCGCTTCGCTTCATGCAGTTCTACAACAATGTCCGCGGCCGTCCGGAGAAGAAGCTGATCCTGAGCCGCGGCGGCGCCTACCATGGCTCGACATATCTGTCGGCGTCGCTCAACGGTCGCGCACGCGACCGCGACTGGATGGACAGTGCCGAAGCGCTTGTCGTCAAACTGTCCTCACCCGACCCGTTCCGCCGTCCGCACGGCATCAGCATCGAAGCGTTCGCCGACATGCTCGTCGATGAGTTTCGCGATACGGTTGCGCGCATCGGCGCCGACAGGATCGGTGCTTTCGTCGGCGAGCCGGTGCAGGCATCGGGCGGCGTCATCATCCCGCCACCTAATTATCTCGGGCGCATAAGACAGATCTGCCGCGACAACGACATCCTCTATGTCTCCGACGAGGTGGTGACCGCCTTCGGCCGTCTCGGCCATGTCTTTGCCTCCCAGGACGTTTTCGGCATCGATCCGGACATGATCACCTTCGCCAAGGGCGTCACGTCGGGCTACTTTCCGCTCGGCGGCGTCATCATCTCGGAGCGACTGCTGGAAGAACTGCGGCGTTCCAATCATCCCGACGCCCTGTTCGGCCACGGCCTGACCTATACCAGCCATCCGGTCGGCTGCGCGGTGGCGCTGAAGAACCTGGATATTCTGGAAGGTGGCCTGCTCGACCATGCGCGTGATGTCGGTCCCTATTTCCAGCAACGCATGAAGTCTCTCGAGGAACTGCCGATCGTCGGCGAGGTCCGGGGAGTCGGGCTGATGGCCTGCATCGAATGCGTGGCCGACCGCGAAAGCAAGGATCCGCTGGAACTCGACAAGGATGTCGGAAAGCGCATTGACGCCCATTGCCACGAACTCGGCCTTCTGGTCCGCCCGCTGATCAACATGTGCGTCATGAGCCCGCCGCTGGTCATCACCCGCGAACAGGTCGACGACATGGTCGGCATCCTGCATGAAGGCATTTCGCGCACCATGGACGATCTGCGCAAGGAAGGCGTCTGGCAAGGCTGAGCGGCGCTGGGAACAGAACCCTAAAGCGACCAACCACCCAGCACGCCGAGCGTCACGGCAGCGAGCACGACGTACCGCCCCGTCTTGGCGATGGTGACCAGCGTCAGGAAACTCCACAGCGGCTCGCGCAATACGCCAGCCGCCACGGTCAGCGCATCGCCGCCGATCGGCGCCCAGCTAAGCAGCAGGCTCCATCGTCCCCAGCGACGATACCAGCCGGTCGCCCGGTCAAGCGCGCGCGGGCTCACCGGAAACCAGGGCCGGTCGCTGAACCTTTCCACGCCCCGTCCGAGCGCCCAGTTGACCGCCGCCCCCGATACGTTCCCCAGGCTGGCAATCGCAACCAGGAGAATGGGCGAGTGCGTGCCGGCGACCAGAAGGGCCACCAGCGCAGCTTCCGATTGGGCCGGAAGGATGGTCGCGGCGATGAAGGCGACCGCGAACAGCCCACCCAGCACGGCAAAGTCGTCCATCGATCCGCCTTCTGCTCGCAACGCCACCCAGGGTCCTGTGGGTCCGGCGTGCAATAATTCGCTTGCATAGGTTTTCGAGTATCTGTCATCCCTACCATGCTAGGAATTGACTTCTGCCTAGCTTCTTGCGTGACAGTCGCTCCTACCCAAGAAGGTTCTGTGTATGTGGCCCCGCGTAGAACGCACCGCCGTCATGCTGACGCTTCTGCTGATCCTGACGGCTTGCATCGGCATATCCAAGCAGGAACTGCGGCTCCTCGGCGCATCCCTGACGCCGACCAAGATTGATTTCACCGAGCTCCACACCCATGCCACCAGGGCCAAGGTCGCCTATGCCTCGGAGGCTTCCATCCGCCTCGCCTATCCGGCGACCGTTCGCGTCAGCACGCCGGCCAAGACAGATGCGCAGTATTTCGTCGAGCGCAACGACAAGGCCAAGGTGCAATACATCGCGGTCCGCGGAACCGCCAACCGGGAGAATGTCATCGAAGATGTCAAGATGCGTATCCGCGCCGACCTCAGCATCGGCATTCCGGTGCATGCCGGCTTCGACACCACGACCCGGATTCTGTATGATGACATGAAGCCCTTTCTCAAGAAGAACTACAAGACCTACATCACCGGCCACTCGCTGGGGGGAGCCATCGCGGTGCTGCTTGCGATCCACCTTGTCGAGGATGGCTATGACGTCGAAGAGGTCATTACGTTCGGACAGCCGAAGTTTACCACCTCGGAGGGTGTGAAGCGGGTCGATTTCCTGAGGATAACCCGCGTCGTCGACGAGAACGACATCGTGCCGATGCTGCCGCCGGCCGGCATTCTCAACAGAACGCACGGTCCCTACGAGCATGCCGGGCCCGAAGTCATTCTGCTCGAAGGCACGCGCTATGTTTATTTGCCGACGCACGACGCCAACCGCATTTCGCTCGGCGAATTGGCACGCTCGCTGAGTATCGCCAGTCTCTCCGACCACCACATGGATCACTACCTCGCCCGGATCGGCAGCAAGACAGGCGAGGCGATTCAGGTGCCGTACAATGAACGCGAGAAATACGTGGCGCCTAGGAAGACTGCCGGCGTGAACTAGACCGCCGACCCGCTGCTGTCGCGGCGGACGCTTAGCTGCGCCCGAGCAGCGCCTCGTTCATGTTCCGCATTTCCTTCTCGTCCGGCGCGTTGTCGAGCCCGAGCACCGGCAGCATGGCGCGCAGATGGTCGTGGTGGGTCCGCACGCCATATTCGAGATCGGACAGGTAGAAGCCCTCGAATGCTTCCGAAAGCATGGATTCGTTCGACCACACCGAAAGCTGCACATCTTCCGACATCGTCTCGCGGTCGATGCGGTAGGACAGATAACGCGCCGCCGCCTGCTCGCGGCTTTCGTCGCGATGCTTGTAGATGGCGCCGCGCAAAAGCGTCTCGCCGGTCGACAGCGGGAATTCCTGATAGAACTGCACCGATTCCGGCATCACCGAAATCACCATGTTGGGGAACATGCCGTAATACACCCAGGCCTTGCGCAGCTTCTCCGGCAGATGCGTCGCCTCGGGCGCCAGCTTGACGTAGTTCCTGACGCTCCAGCGCCGCCCGGCATGCGGATTATAGGTCGCGAAGGAACGCGAGACGCCGTTGACGAATGGCTCATCGTAGTAGGTCGAACCATAGAGGTCCTGCAGCGCCGGATGCGCCATGGCGACGTGATAGCCCTCATTGTCGACGTCGCGCACGGACTTCCAGTTGACCGGCGTCGTTTGCGACCAGATACCGTAGGACGGCACCATGTCGGCGAACTTGTAGTGGGCGAGTTCTTCGGCCACCGGCGCCATCAGTTCGGCGACCGACGGCTGCGGACCCTTGCGGAAGCGGATGAAGATCAGCCCGTTCCAGATTTCGGTCTCCAGCGGCGTCAGGCCGAATTCGCTCTTGTCGAGTTCGGGGAAGGAGCGCGGCCTGGCCGCACCGCGCAGCGTGCCGTCGAGATTGTAGACCCATCCATGAAACGGGCAGACCAGGGCGTTCTTGCAATTGCCGTGGTCGTCGGCAACCACCCGGCTGCCGCGATGCCGGCAGATATTGTGGAAGGCGCGCACGTCGCCGTCCTTGTCGCGCACCACCAGCGCCCGTTCGCCAACCACGTCCATGGTCAGATAGTCGCCCGCCTCGGGCACGTCCGAGACGTGGCAGACGATCTGCCAGTGGTTGCGGAATACATGTTCCTTTTCAAGCTCGAGCAACGCCGTGCTGTGATAGGCCCAGCCCGGCAGGCCTCTCCTGTCCCAATCGTTCGGAACGGCCACGTCGCGAGGATGGGTGTTCATGTGTCGGCTCTATTGTTGTTGAATGTTCATTCAATACAATCATATTTCGCATGTTATTGCAAGATGTTAGAGGCATTCGTTGCGTCCCGAGCGGTACGCAGCCATGCAGCTCTGGGCAAAAAGAGCCGTCTTTTCCATGCCTTAACGCAGTGCCGCGCCAACTACTGGAACAGCCGGCGCTCGCGCTCGACGGCCCGTGTGATGTGCTCGGCCACGGCCTGTACGCGGCGCAGTGGCCGCACGGATTCGTGATAGACCAGCCAGTAGGCGCGGCGGATCGGCGTGCCCGCCGGCACCGCAACGAGGTCGGCAAAGGACCGCGCGATGAAGGCGTGCAGGATGCCGATGCCGGCGCCGGCCCGCACCGCCTCGACCTGCCCGAGCGCCGACGATATCTCGAAGGCGGCCTGCCAGTCGTCCTGGAATTCATGCGCATAGTCGAGCGATGGACTTGCCACCAGATCGGGCACGTAGCCGACCAGTCGATGGTCAGCCAGTTCGGCCGCCTTCTGCGGCAGGCCATGCGCTGCCGCATAGTCCCGCGAGGCAAAAAGGCCGAGCGAATAGTCGACCAGTTTCTGTGCCACCAGGCGGCCCTCGGCAGGACGCTCGGTGGTGATGGCAATGTCGGCCTCGCGCCGCGACAGCGAAAAGGAACGCGGCACCGGCACCAGCTGGATCTTGAGACCGCGGTGCTGTTCGGCCAGCGCGCCGAGCCGCGGCGCCAGGAAGGCGATGCCGAACCCGTCGGGCGCACCGATGCGCACCGTCCCCGAAACCTCGCCATCCTCGCCGGCGATCATGGCGCGTGCGGCGATCATGTCGGCCTCCATCCGCTCGGCCAGTTCCACGAACCGTTCGCCGGCCGGCGTCAGCTCGCTGCCCGTGGTCAGCCGCCGGAAAAGCTTTGCGCCGAGCGCCGTCTCGAGCGCGGCGACCCGGCGCGATACGGTTGCGTGGTTGAGATCGAGCCGGCGTGCGGCACCCAGGATCTGGCCGGCGCGGGCAACGGCAAGGAAGATGCGCGCGTCGTCCCAGTTCATGACTCTCTCTTCGCCGTGCATCCAGCCAACCGCTCCGCCTCGTTGCAAAGTTTCATGGGCAAACCATAGACGTACTCGATTTTGTGCACAACGGATGCGCGCGCCAGCGCGTTGCCAAGGCGCGCTCAAAGCGCGACAGTGTTGCAACGACAAGCACGTCCAGGGAGAAAATCATGATCGAGTACGGACATTTCATCGGCGGCAAGCGCGTCGCTGGCACCAGCGGGCAGACCCACGAAGTTCTTCAGCCGATGGACGGCACGGTGCGCGGCACGGTGGCGCTGGCCTCGGCTCAGGAGATGCGGGCAGCCGTCGAAAATGCCAAGACAGCGCAGATCGGCTGGGCCGCAACCAATCCGCAGCGCCGCGTGCGCGTGCTGATGAAGTTCCTCGAACTGGTCAACAGCGAATATGACGAACTGGCCGAAATGCTGGCGCGCGAGCACGGCAAGACGATCGCCGACGCCAAGGGCGACATCCAGCGCGGCCTCGAAGTCGTCGAGGTCTGCATCGGCGCGCCGCACATGATGAAGGGCGAGTTCACCGACGGCGCCGGCCCCGGCATCGATGTCTATTCGATGCGCCAGCCGCTCGGCGTGGTCGCCGGCATCACACCGTTCAACTTTCCGGCTA
>JBBSOT010000113.1:0-12440 GCA_038259455.1 Hyphomicrobiales bacterium
CTCGACGCCCTCGGCTGGGCCAAGTCGCTCGGTGGCCTGGATGCGCTGGTGGCGCGTGCCAATGCCAATGCCGCTGTCATCGACCGGTTTGTTTCCGGCTCGCAATGGGCAGCGCACCTGGCAGAAGCCGACGAGACACGGTCCAATACGTCCGTCTGCCTGCGCTTTTCCGATCCTGACATTGCCGGCCTCGACGACGCCGGCCAGCAGGGCTTCGTCAAGGGCCTTGCCGGCGTGCTTGAGCAGGAGCACGCCGCCTACGATATCGCTGGCTACCGCGATGCACCTCCCGGGCTCCGCATCTGGTGCGGCGCGACTGTCGAGACGTCCGATCTCGAGGCCCTGATCCCATGGCTCGACTGGGCGTTCGCATCGCAGAAGGCCACGCTCAAGGCTGCCGCCTGACCCGACCGCGCCACAGGCTTCTCTGCGTCGTTACGCCCTCAAGCGGCGGCGGTTGAGAGGGACGACACGGCGCTCGCATTTCAAACCCTATCGTTCAAGGACCACGCCCATGCCCCGCGTTCTCGTTTCCGACAAGCTTTCACCGACAGCCGTACAGATATTCAAGGATCGCGGCCTCGAGGTCGACTACCTGCCCGACCTCGGACCGGACAAGGAAAAGCTGCTTAGCGTCATCGACCAGTATGACGGTCTCGCCATCCGCTCGGCGACGAAGGTCACCGAAAAGCTGATTGGCGCGGCAACCCGGCTGAAGGTCATCGGCCGCGCCGGCATTGGCGTCGACAATGTCGATATCCCTGCTGCCTCGCGCAAGGGCATCATCGTCATGAACACGCCTTTCGGCAATTCCATCACGACGGCGGAACACGCCGTGGCTTTGATGTTCGCACTGGCGCGACAGATTCCCGAAGCCAATGCCTCTACGCAAGCCGGGAAGTGGGAAAAGAACCGCTTCATGGGCGTCGAGATCACCGGCAAGACGCTCGGAATTATCGGGTGCGGCAATATCGGTTCGATTGTCGCGACGCGCGGCGTCGGCCTGAAGATGCATGTCATTGCCTTCGACCCATTCCTGTCGGAAGGACGTGCCTTGGAGCTCGGTGTCGAGAAAGTCGAACTCGACGAGCTTCTGGCCCGTGCCGACTTCATCACGCTGCACACGCCGATGACCGACAAGACGCGCAACATCATCAATGCCGAATCCATCGCCAAGATGAAGGACGGCGTTTTCATCATCAACTGCGCGCGCGGCGGCCTCATCGTCGAGGCCGATCTGGTCGAGGCGCTGAAAAGCGGCAAGGTGGGCGGTGCTGCCATTGACGTTTTCGAGGTCGAGCCTGCCAAGGAAAGCGCGCTTTTCGGTCTGGATAACGTCGTCGCCACGCCACATCTTGGCGCGGCAACGAGCGAGGCGCAGGAGAATGTAGCGCTGCAGGTCGCCGAGCAGATGTCGGACTACCTGATGAAGGGTGCTGTCTCGAATGCGATCAACATGCCGTCGATCACCGCCGAGGAGGCACCTCGCCTGAAGCCTTTCGTCAAGCTCGCCGAGGTGCTGGGCGCCTTTGTCGGGCAGGTGACCGAGGACCCGATCAAGGAAGTCGAAATCCTGTTCGACGGATCGACGGCCTCGATGAACACCAAGGCTCTGATCAGCGCGGCGCTGGCGGGTCTGATCCGCCCCCAGGTGGCCGACGTCAACATGGTCTCGGCGCCGATCATGGCGAAGGAGCGCGGCATCCGCCTGACCGAGCTCAAGCGCGACAAGTCGGGCGTGTTCGACGGCTACATCAAGCTGACCGTGGTGACCGAGAAGCAGTCACGGTCCATCGCCGGCACGGTGTTTTCCGACGGCAAGCCGCGTTTCATCCAGATCAAGGGCATCAATCTCGATGCCGAGGTCGGCCAGCATATGCTCTACACCACCAATGCCGATGCGCCCGGCATCATCGGCCTGCTCGGCACGGTATGCGGCGAGAATGGCGTCAATATCGCAAACTTCCAGCTGGGTCGTAACAGGCCGGGCGGCGATGCGATCGCAATGCTGTATCTCGACGCGCCGTTCCCAGAGGATGTTCTGGCCAAGGTGCGCGCCCACAAGTCGATCGATTCGGCCAAGCGGCTGCAGTTCGATGTGGCCGAGTGACAGGTTTGGGTTGACCGGCCTGACCAAGGACTGGCATTCAGCCCTCGTCCGGTCGGCGGACAGGGGAGGACCAGGCGATGAAACGTGACGACGAACGAGTGCCTGCTGATGGCGTGGTTCTTGGCCGCGCCATGGCAGATGGCTGGTCTCACCCGGCCATCGTGACGATCCGGGACGGTCTGATTTTCGACATCACGTCGAAGGAAGCGCCGACATCGCGGGACGTGTGCGAGCAGGACGATCCAGGCGCCTATGTGCGTGGCGCGTCGGGCAAGGAGATCTGCACCCTCGACGCGCTGATATCGAACAGCGTCGTCTCGCGGCGCGATACCGGTAAGCCCTATCTGCTGTCGCCGGTCGACCTGCAGGCAGTGAAGGCTGCCGGGGTGACTTTCGTGGTCTCCCTGCTTGAGCGCGTGATCGAGGAGCAGGCGCGCGGCTCGGCCGAGAAGGCCGATGCCATCCGCGCCGACATTGCAACTCTGATCGGTCACGATCTGTCGAAGCTCAAGCCTGGCTCGCCCGAGGCGATGGAGATCAAGGCAAAGCTCATCGAGCGCGGCGTGTGGTCGCAATATCTCGAGGTCGGCATCGGACCTGACGCGGAAATTTTCACCAAGTGCCAGCCCATGGCCTCGATCGGGTTCGGATCGGATGTCGGGCTGCATCCGACCTCGACCTGGAACAATCCCGAACCCGAGATTGCCGTACTGTCGAATAGCCGCGGCGGCATCGTCGGTGCGACGCTTGGCAACGATGTCAACCTGCGTGACGTTGAGGGTCGCTCGGCGCTGCTGCTCGGCAAGGCGAAGGACAATAATGCGTCTGCATCGCTTGGCCCGTTCATCAGATTGTTCGATGAGGGATTTTCGCTCGACGATGTCAAGTCGGCCGTGGTCGGCCTGAAGGTCGAGGGCGAGGACGGTTTCGTCCTGGAGGGATCAAGCTCGATGGCCGAGATCAGCCGCTCGCCTGAGGAACTTGTCGCGGCGGCGATCGGCAAGCACCACCAGTATCCGGACGGTTTTGCCCTGTACCTGGGAACAATGTTTGCGCCGGCCAAGGACCGCGGCGAAGTTGGCAAGGGGTTCACCCACAAGATCGGCGACACGGTGACGATCTCGACGGCAACGCTTGGCTCGCTGGTCAATCGGGTGCGGTGGTCGCCGGACTGCGCGCCATGGACCTATGGCGCCAGCCACCTGATGCGCGACCTGGCCAGGGCTGACCTTATCTGACGGGAAGCGAGGCCTCGGCGTCGGCACGGCGTCCGCTGGTTTCGGCCAGCCAGATGCCGCCCAGAACCAGGATCATGGCGATGCCGTGATAGAGGTGAAAGGTCTCGCGCAGGATGAGCACGGACAGGAGCGTTCCGAAGATCGGCACGAGGTTGATGAACAATCCGGCGCGATTGGCGCCGATCAGGTCGACGCCCCTGATGTAGAAGGCCTGCGCCAGTATCGACGGAAAGAAGATGGTGTATCCCACCACTGCCCAGCCCTGCGCATCGGGGAGGATGCCGGCACCGAGATAGAATTCGGCGACGACAAAGGGGATCGCAGCGACGAAGGCGAAACCGGTGAGCATGATCATCAGGCTTTGCCAGTGGATGGCCGGCTTGAGGCGAAGCGCGACCGTGTAGGCGGAATAAACGACAACGGCAATGAGCATGATGAGGTCGCCCATATTGACATTCAAGGCCAAGATTTCGAGCGGTTCGCCGTGCGTCGCCGTCAGCACCACGCCCACGATCGAGAGAACGAAGCCGACGATCTGCAGCCAGGTGACGCGCAGCTTGAACAACACGAAATTCGCCGCGAAGATCAGCATCGGCATGGCGGCCTGCTCGATGCTGACATTGATGGCGGTGGTGTAAATGAGTGCGGAATAGAGGGCTATGTTGAAACCTGCGAAGCCGATAGCGCCAAGCATCGCCAGCAAGGGGAGCTTCTGCCTGATCGCTTGCCAGTCCGAGCGCAAGTGCTTTCGGCCGACAAGCCACAGGATGACAAAGGCGGCTCCCCAGCGCACCGCTGTCAGCAACATTGGCGAGATATGACCGATGGCCAGTTTGCCGGCTATCGCATTGCCGCCCCAAAAAAGGGTGGTCAGCACGAGGAGAAGATAGGCGGTACGATGCATCGGGATCCTTCGGACGGTCTCCAGCGGCACCTAGTGCGCTCGCAGCGTCAAGTAAATGACTCGATTGGCGACAATGATTGGTCCTAAGGCCCTTTAGGGGGCAAAGAGCTATCGCACTCGCCACACCTTGCGGTTATAGAGGCGGTTCGATTTGCAGCGGGGGCTGCGCTATTCCGCACGTTTCGGAGGAAGATAAAAATGGCCAATGTGGTGGTCGTCGGCTCGCAATGGGGCGACGAAGGCAAAGGCAAGATCGTCGACTGGTTGTCGGAGCGTGCCGATGTGGTGGTTCGCTTCCAGGGCGGCCACAACGCAGGGCATACGCTGGTTGTCGACGGCAAGGTCTACAAGCTGTCGCTGTTGCCGTCCGGCGTTGTTCGCGGTGGAAAGCTCTCGATCATCGGCAATGGCGTGGTGTTCGATCCGCATGCTTTCGTAGCCGAGGTGGCCAAACTTCGGGCCCAGGGCGTCGAAGTGACACCGGATCGCCTGAAAATAGCCGAAAACACAGCGCTTATCCTGTCCCTGCACGGGGAGCTGGACCGGATGCGCGAGGCAAACGCGGCCAAGGGAACGAAAATAGGAACGACCGGACGAGGCATCGGGCCTGCCTATGAGGACAAGGTCGGTCGCCGCGCAATTCGTGTCATGGACCTTGCCGACGAGAGCACCTTGCCGGCCAAGATCGACAGGTTGCTGGCGCATCACAACCCACTGCGTCGCGGTCTTGGCGAGTCGGAAGTCGCGCCGGAGACGATTCTCGAGGAACTCAAGGCAGTCGCTGGCGACGTCCTTCCGTATATGGATCGCGTCTGGAAGGTCCTTGACGACAAGCGTCGCGCCGGCCAGCGGATCCTTTTCGAGGGCGCCCAGGGGACATTGCTCGATATCGACCACGGCACCTACCCGTTTGTCACGTCCTCCAACACGGTGGCCGGGCAGGCAGCGTCCGGCTCGGGCGTCGGTCCTGGCGCCATCGGTTATGTGCTTGGCATCACCAAGGCCTATACGACACGTGTCGGGGAGGGTCCTTTCCCGACCGAACAGGATAACGAAATCGGCGAGTTCCTGGGGACCAAGGGCCATGAATTCGGAACGGTCACGGGTCGGAAGCGGCGCTGCGGATGGTTCGACGCAGTGCTGGTGCGCCAGGCCGTGGCGGTCAATGGCATCAAGGGGATAGCCCTGACCAAGCTCGATGTGCTCGATGGGATGGACGAGATAAAGGTTTGCACCGGCTACCGGCTGGACGGCGAGATCATCGACTATCTTCCAGCCAGCCAGGCCGCACAAGGCCGGGTGGAGCCAATCTACAAGAGCCTCGATGGCTGGAAGGGGACAACGGCCGGGGCGCGTAGCTGGAATGATCTTCCGGCCCAGGCCGTGAAATACGTACGCTACATTGAAGAGTTGATCGGCGCGCCGGTCGCTCTTCTTTCCACAAGTCCGGAACGGGAAGACACAATACTTGTGACTGATCCGTTTCAAGACTAGTTATGGCCGTTCCGGGTTGATTGCGGCCACAGGCGGGGGCGCGAGCCGGAACAAGGAGATAGGTCGATAAAAGCATGGCAGATTTCGTCGCGGTTCTAAGGAAGACGCTTGACGGGCTCGGGGAAACGACTCCGGCGACGCGGGAACGCGTCTATGAAAAGGCCCGCGCCACCATTTCTGCCAAGCTCGCCGCGATTAACCCGCCACCCCCGCAAGCCGTTGCCGATCGGCAGAAGCGTACCCTTGAGGATGCCATCCGGCAGATCGAGCGGGATTACAAGGCCGTGTCGGACCCGCTTTCCGAGCTGGAGGACGTTTTTGCTTCGCTGAAGAATCCGCAGCCGAAGGAACTTCCGCAGCCGGCGCCCAGGAGCGCAGCGCCGCCGCGCGCCGCCCAGCCCCCGGCGGTAGCCGCCCGTCCATCCAATGGCGCCGAGCGGCAGATTCCGGCGCCACCGGTTGCACGCCCGCGCGCACCTGCCCCGCAGCAACGGATGCCGGTCGCGCCGCCTCCCGAGGAGATGATCGAGGACGATTTCGTCCCGCAGCGTCAGGATGCGGTGCGTACGCGCAACTACGGTCCGCTGCTCGTTGCGGCGCTGGTCGTCGCCGTCCTTGCCGGCGGTGCCTACGGCATCTGGCTCAACCGGGATGCATTCGGAGGCCTTTTCGGAGGCGATGCGCCAAACGTGGCAGCAACGCCCTCCGCACAGGAAGATGCCACGCCGTCGCCAGGTACAGATGCGCCGGCGGAGTCAGCCGCGGCCGGTTCCGATGCCGACGGAAAATTCACGCAGCAGCTGAAGGCGGATGGTAGCGAGACAGATCCCGGTCCTGCCAATGGTGAGGCCGGTCTTGGGGAAGGCACCTCGGTATCAACCCTGACACAAGAGCCGGGTGCGCCGGTAACGGGACAGGACGCCAACGCCACAGCCGATGCAACGCCGGCCGGCACTGCGGACACAGCGATTGCCGTCGGACAGAAGGCCATTTTCTACGAGGAGCGGACGGGTTCGGCGGAGGGCTCGGCGGAACCAGGTTCGGTTGTCTGGTCGCTGGTCCAGGAATCGCCCGGTGGCGATCTCCCGCCCGAGGCGGCCATCCGCGCCGAGGCCGTCATACCCGGCAAGGATCTCAAGTTGCGCATGACGATAAAGCGCAATGGCGACAAGTCGCTGCCGGCCAGCCATATCCTCGAGATGATTTTCCTGACGCCGGACAACTTTCCGGGCGGGGGCATCGAAAACATTCTTCGCGTCGCGATGAAGGGGTCAGAGCAGGAAGCGGGCAATCCGCTGATCGGTATTCCGGCAAAGATCGCCGACGGGTTTTTCCTCGTCGCGCTCAACGACACCAAGGCGGAGATCGACGCCAACATGACTCTGCTGCGGCGCCAGAGCTGGATCGACGTTCCGGTTGTTTATAAATCCGGTCGTCGTGCGCTCTTCACCATGGAAAAAGGCATTCCCGGCGACCAGGTTTTCGACGAAGCCTTGAAGGCGTGGGCAGCGGCAAGCGCGGGCTGAACGGCGGGTCCAGGCTGGCGCCGGCCAGAATGGCCGTCATTCGTGCCGGTCAGGCAGTAGCTGCGCCGCCCTCCAGTTCCTCGCGCAGCATTTCAAGTTCGAGCCACTCCTCTTCCATGGCCGCCAGAGCCTGTCGTTCCTTGTCCAGTGCAGCGATCGTCTTCTGGAAGGAGGCCGGATTGCGCGCATAGAATGCCGGGTCGGCAATGTCGTTCTCCAGGGATGAAATGGACGCCGCCACCGCAGCCATTTTCTGCGGCAGGCTTTCGAGCGCGAATTTCTGTTTGAACGACAGCTTCTTGCTGGACGGCTTCGGCGCCCGGTCGACCGTCTGTGCCGCGGCACCACCCTGCGCTGTCTTGGCGATCGATTTTCGCTGCTGGAGTTTCGTGCCGCCGCGCTGCGCCAGCATGTCGGAATAGCCACCGGCGAACTCGATCCAGCGTCCGTCACCTTCGGGTGCAATGGTGCTGGTGACGGTGCGATCCAGAAAATCGCGATCATGGCTGACCAAAATCACCGTGCCGGCAAAACCCGCGACAAGTTCCTGCAAAAGCTCAAGCGTCTCCATGTCGAGATCGTTGGTGGGCTCATCGAGCACCAGCAGGTTGGCCGGCCGCGACAGCACGCGGGCCAGGATCAGGCGGGCCCGCTCACCGCCGGATAACTCGCGCACCGGCGTGCGCGCCTGCTCGGCCTTGAACAGGAAGTCCTTCATGTAGGAAACGACGTGCCGCTCCTCGCCGTTGACGACAACGGTTTCTCCACGTCCATCGGTGAGATATTGCGCCAGCGTTTCCTGGGGGTCGACGGCGGCGCGTTTTTGATCGAGCGTCGCTATTTCGAGATTGGTGCCGAGCCGGATCGAACCAAAATCCGGGCGAAGCTCTCCGATCAGCATTTTCAACAGCGTGGTCTTGCCGGCGCCATTGGCCCCGACCAGGCCAACCCTGTCGCCACGCTGAATGCGGATCGAAAAGTCCCGGACGATCGTCGTGTCGCCATAGCTCTTGCCGATGCTCTTGGCCTCGATGACCAGCTTTCCGGACTCGTTGGCGTCACTGGCAAGGATTGTCGCCACGCCTTCCGCACCGCGATGACCGCGAAATCGGCTGCGCATTGTCTGAAGTTCGCCGAGCCTGCGCATATTGCGCTTGCGCCTTGCCGTCACTCCGTAGCGCAACCAGTGCTCTTCACGCACGATCTGGCGACCGAGCTTGTGCTGCTCGCGTTCCTCTTCCTCCAGAGTGGTGTCGCGCCACTCCTCGAAATGCGAAAAACCCTTCTCCAGTCGTCTCGTCTGACCCCGGTCAAGCCATATCGTGGCCCGGCTGACACGTTCGAGAAAGCGACGGTCATGCGAGATCACGACGAGAGCCGAGGACGATCGGTTCAACTCCTCCTCCAGCCATTCGATCGTCTCCAGATCGAGATGGTTGGTCGGTTCGTCGAGGAGAAGGATGTCGGGTTCCGGGGCCATGACACGGGCGAGGGCTGCGCGCCTGGCTTCGCCGCCCGACAGTTGGTCGGGCTTTTCCTCGCCCGTCAGACCCAGATGATCGAGCAGATAGGTCGGCCGATGCGGATCGTCAGCCGGTCCGAGGCCGGATTCGACATAGGCCTGGACGGTGGCGAACCCTTCCATGTCTGGCGCCTGCGGCAAGTAACGGATCGTTGCGGACGGCTTTCTAAAGATGTCGCCTTCCTGCGGCTCGACCTGGCCAGCGGCAATCTTGAGCAGGGTCGACTTGCCTGAACCGTTGCGCCCGACCAGCGCTATGCGGTCGCCAGGGGATACCGAGAGTTCGGTGCCATCCAGCAAAGGCGTGCCGCCAAACGTCAGCACGATGCCGTCCAAGGTCAGTAGTGGTGGCGCCATGAGGCTTAGAATTCCTCGCCCGGATAGGGATGGGCAAGAAGCATCGCACGTCCGACGGCAAGGGAGATGCACAGATCGCCACGCACTTCGTTGGAAATCGTCAGTGACGAACCGAAAGGAACCTCGACCGAGTCAAGCGGCCATTTGGCGCCGATGACCGTCAGGCCCGAGAGATGCGAGAAGCCAAGGATGCTGAAGATCGTGCCGTCCTCGAAGTCGAAGTTTCGTGAACCCGGCAGCAGGGGTGAGCCTTCCTGGGTGCCACTGGTTACCACAACCGACAGGCCTTCCTTGGCGCGACGGATCGCCATCGCGGCATGCAGAAATGCGTGATCGGCGCGTGGTCCGCCGAACGCGCCGGCCAGCACCAGCGATGTTGCGCCTCGGTCCAGCGCCTCGCAGACGGCGAGTTCACCGTCAGTCTTGTTCTTGTCAGCGTCGAAGCGCATCCGCGGTACGTCGGCAAGTTCTGCCGGCAGATCGGTTGGCGCTGAGTCAAAATCGCCGACCCATAGTTCCGGGACAACGCCGAGCATTGCCGCATGGGCCATCCCTGCGTCCGCCGCGATGACGCGTGCGCCCGCCATCTGCGCGTCGAGGCGCGGCGTGCGAACAAGCTTGCCACCAAGCAGGATTATGAATCGGCTCATGGGCGAGGCCCTTACCACGCGTTATGTGCGCAGTGGAAGCCGCCAATACCACCGCAGCCAAACAATTGCTTGCATCGACGGTTTCTGGATCGTATTTCTCTCGGCGCTCTAACGGGGTGCCGGCTGCGAATTCGTAGACCGGCTGAGAGGCAAGGGGAAACCCGCCAACCCGCTGAACCTGATCCGGTTTGTACCGGCGGAGGGATTAGACGCTGCAATGCGCCTCAATTCCTTTCAACATCAACGAAGGAGGCGCTCATGCGCATGAAATCTTCCCTATCTGTCCTCGCCCTTGCATTGACGATTTGTTCTGCCCACGCTCAGGAAAAGCTGACGGTGTATACCTATGAGAGCTTTACCGCCGAGTGGGGACCCGGTCCGCAGGTGGAGAAGGCCTTTGAAGCCGTTTGTAGTTGCGATTTGGATTTCGTGGCTGTTGCAGACGGCGTTGCGCTGCTCAATCGCGTCAGGCTGGAAGGCCAGTCAACCAAGGCCGACATCGTGCTTGGTCTCGACACCAACCTGACCGAGGACGCGAAAGCCACCGGCCTTTTCGCCCCGGCCGAAATCGATGTTTCCGGCGTCAAAGTTCCGGGTGGCTGGAGCGATGACACCTTCGTGCCGTTCGACTATGCCCACTTTGCCATTGTCTACGATACCGAAAAGCTCGCGACACCCCCCAGGAGCCTCAAGGAACTGGTCGACGGCGATCCGGAGCAGAAAATCGTCATCCAGGATCCCCGCACTTCAACGCCGGGCCTCGGCCTCGTGCTCTGGGTCAGGGCGGTCTACGGCGACAAGGCACCGGAAGCCTGGGCCAAGCTGCGGCAGCGCGTCTTGACTGTTACGCCGGGCTGGAGCGAGGCCTATGGATTGTTCACCAAGGGTGAAGCGCCAATGGTGTTGTCCTACACGACGTCGCCCGCCTATCACATGGTGGCGGAAGATACTGACCGGTACCAGGCAACCGCCTTCGCAGAAGGCAATTACCTTCAGATCGAGGTGGCTGGCGTTACCGTCAACGGTGCAAAGAACCCGTTGTCGCGTCAGTTCATGACATTCATGACCGGCCCCGGATTTCAGGACACGATCCCGGAAACCAACTGGATGTTCCCGGCCGGCCGCACCGACAAGCCGCTCAACCCGGCTTTTGGCAAGCTTGCAGAGCCGACGAAGACCCTGCTGTTCAGCCCTGAAGAAGTTGCCGCCAACCGTAAGGCATGGGTGGACGAGTGGCTTGCGGCGATGAGCAAATAGGACGGGGCCATACTTTGTCGTCAGGTCGCGCCAAGCCAATATACAACGCGCGCATTGCCGCCGGCGCTCTTGCGCTGGCGGCGATTGCGTTGCTCGTCGGCGGTGCGTTTCTGGGCCTGCTTGTCGAGGGCTCCGGCAATCTTTCTGGCGCCGCATCAGCCATCGATTCCTACCTGTTGCGGGTTGTCAGGTTCACGCTCTGGCAGGCCGTTCTTTCAACCATCCTGTCGATCGTTCCTGCGATCTTCGTGGCCCGCGCCCTGTCTCGACACCCCGTCTTCCCCGGTCGCACGCTCATCCTGCGGTTGTTCGCCTTGCCGCTTGCGCTGCCGGCTATTGTCGCCGCACTTGGTATCCTCGCACTGTTGGGGCGTGCCGGCTATTTCGCCGAAGCGCTTACCTCGGTCCAGGGAACCAGATGGCCCGGCATCTACGGCCTGTCAGGTATCCTGGTTGCCCATGTCTTCTTCAATCTGCCACTTGCGACCCGGCTGTTGCTCGAGGCGCTCGATACCGTGCCAGCCGATCAATGGCGTCTTGCGAGCCAGCTTGGCATGGGCGCTCGCGCATCTTTTCGCCTGATCGAGTGGCCGGCGCTTCGGACCGGCCTGCCGGGGACTGCCGGGCTGGTGTTCATGCTTTGCATTACGTCGTTCACCATTGTGTTGACCTTGGGAGGGGGGCCGGCATCGACGACGCTGGAACTGGCAATCTACCAGGCGTTGCGTTTCGACTTCGATCCCGCGCGGGCAGTCGCCGTCACCGTGCTGCAGATTGCGCTGACGGCGGGTGTCGTGCTGATCCTGGCAAGGCTCGGTGCCAATACCGCCATAGACGCCAATCTGGCTGTCGTATCGCGCCGCTTCAGCCTGGTGGGCAAGGGCGAGAGGATCGCGAACGGCACGTTGATACTCGTTGCCCTGCTGTTCGTGGCCGGGCCGATGCTGGCGACACTTGCTGCTGGTCTCGAGGCAGATCTGCCCAAGCTCGCTACCGACAGCGCGGTGCGCCAGGCGGCCGCAACCAGCATTGTTCTTGCCACTTTTTCCGCCAGCCTGTCGGTGCTGCTTGCGCTGTCTCTGGCTGCCGGCAGGCACACGCTTGCGGGCTCTCGCACGCAGTCAGGTGCAACTTGGCTTGAAAGAGCCATGGGCACAGGCGCCGGTTTCGTTCTTGTCGTTCCTCCGATCGTGATCGGCGCCGGGTGGTTCGTGCTCTTGCGGCACACTGAATTTCTGTTTGCAGCCGCGCCGCTCATGGTGGTCGCCGTCAATGCCTTGATGGCCATGCCGTTCGCCATCCGGGCAATCCGCCCGGCTTACGATACTGCCGCTGAGCGTCATGATCGTCTCTGCGCGCAGCTCGGCGTGTCCGGTTGGAAC
>JBBSOT010000114.1:0-12415 GCA_038259455.1 Hyphomicrobiales bacterium
GCATTGTTGCTCGGTGCCATAGAGGCGGATGAATTCAGCCTCGCTCAGGCCTGTCTGGAACTGCACCGCATTGCGTGCCATCAACGCCCTCCGCTGGAACCTTCATGTTCATGGTTTGTATCATGCGGAGACTGGCTGAGGAAGGCGCGTAATCAGGTATCCTGAAAAGCCCGCTCGTGTCGCGTCTCGGTTCCGCTCATGATGGCAAGTTATCCGATGCGTAATCGGACCGATGCTATCGCCTACTGTTGTGAATTTGCAAATTATATGTTTGGCGGGTGTTTTTGGTGAAAACGCGCCTACCGCAATCTATTGATCATTGTCTCGGTTAAGCCTCGCGCCGTTGGCAGATAGGATGAAGCCCAGCCCCAGGACAAAGCCACTAAGCACAGTAGCTCCTGCAACAGAAAGCAGAAGCCCCGTCACACAGAAGCAGAGCATACCCCACCTGTAGAGCTTTGAAGTTCGTGCCCATGCGGCAAGTGGACTGTCCGTCATCGCGCAAAGGGTCTGTGCCAATCGTTACTTCCATTACGACGGCATAGAAAAACTGCCAGTTCATCTGTGGTGTCTCTCATGTCAACCAAGCAGCAGCCAGCATCGCGAGGATTGTAAGCACCCACGAGATCGCCAGGACCCACTTGATAATCCAGAAAGTGCTATCCCGAGACCACGGGTAATTCATGGAATTTCTATTTGTATCAACGCCCGCTTATGTCTTTGTATCGGCCTCGTCCCTTTGTTCCGCGGCAGTTTCCGGTCAGTTCCGTGAAATCTGGCAGTTGTTCAGCGGCATGGACCCGGTCATGCGAGTAGACCTTCATGCGACTACCCGTCGGATAGTGCGGGTTTCTGGCCATCTCGTCCGGCGGGCCAAAGAGCGTCCTGATGATAGATTTCGTCCAGCCTCGGCGTAGAAGGTCGGCCAGGCTGTATCCATTCTTCGCTGCGGGTGGTGGCCAACGCAACATAGCGGACAGCCTTCAGCGGGCACTTGTTGTTGGCGGCTTCGTCCACAACACAATCGAGCACGCTGTCCCACCGGCCTGTGCGGCACATGTGCGGTTCGCTCGGCTGATATCGTTGAACTGCATCAGATTAAGCCATTCGGCTGCATCAGGTCGTTTCAGCACGATGCCAAGCCCGGCCGGTACGTCCACGTATTTCGCGGCCTCGGTGCTGCGACCTAGCCAGTAGCCCGCCCCTGCCACGACAAGTGCCGTGGCAAACATGACGCCCGCGACGATTAGGATGGTTCGCGCCTTGATCTCACGTATAGCCGCGCCGGTATAAGTGCTGACCCCGGCAATCACCGCGCGGCGCAGTTCCTCGTCGCGCACCGGCTGGCGTAGTTCATCCATCAGCGACAGCATGTCAGGATATAAATCAACGATGCCTGCCTGCGCCTCCAGGACGTGTTGAAACGGATCACGCCGGAAACCTGCTCGGCCAACAGCCTCGCCAAGCGCCTCTTTGGCTTGATCAACCCGTCCGCGATAGACGGCAATCCGTTCCTGGATGCCGCCCGGGTTTGCTTCTGCCCTGGCTACAGAAGCCACGACTGGATACCTTTGAACGCTGTGTCGCACTGATCAAGCCAGCGGATCACCATCGATCGTTCAAGTCCGCCGATCGGTGAGAATGTCGCTCCATCAGGCACCAGCCCGTCACGCGCCTGCCCGAACGTGAGCCGCTTGCCCTCGATTTCGGTTGCGACCTCCGGTTCAAGCCGAGGAAACCAAATTGGAACAGCGCCCCGCTTGAATGCCGCCTGGAATGCTGGATCACGCAACACCCGTGCAAAGGCTTCCTCGCGCGTCAATGAAGTGTCCACCCGGCCTTCATTCATAATGAGGACGGTTGCGCGCGGCTTGAACCCGGCGTCTTCCATATAATCCAGCGTGGCCAGATCATCCGGCCGAGGCCCGATGCAATGGGCGGCAATCGGTTCCACACCAGCCGCCGCCATTCGATCGGCAAAGTCCGGTGCGAGGTCCAGGAGCTTAGCCAGCGCCGTGTCAGATCCGTCCGAGGTTTCCGGCTGTTGAACGCCGCTAAACCACGTTGCCAGGGAACGGTTCTGCGGATCGAGTGCGGCGATGATCGCTGTCCGCTGCGCCTCGGCCATGCGCCAGCCAAGATATCTCGCGACTAGGGTTTTCCCGGTGCCGCCAGCCCCGATTAGAAACCATGCGCGCGGCTTGCTGGTTAGATCGAGTGCGTTGACAGACACAACATCAGTGCGAGGCCGTGCGCTGATTGGCGCGACCTTGGCGCGAATGATCGGCTCGTCCTCTAGTTTTGGACGTCCGAATAGCGGGATGACATCGGCTTTTGTCGATTTCGCACTCATGATTAAATGTCCTTTTTGAATGGGGTGCGCGGCTCATTGGCGGCCAGGAACTCGGCCAGCGCCTTTTCAGTGTCATCAGGCGGCGGCCTGACCGCTTCCGGCTTGGGTTGTTCTGCTGCCTTTGATGGCGTGTGACCCCGCAGCGTGCCGTGTTCAAAACGACGCTTTGGCGGATCACTCACGCCTACCTGTTGTGTCGGTTCAACCGGTATTGGCTTGGCGCCCACGGCCACAACTGGAGGCTGCTTGTCCCGGTGAACCCGCCGCCACGTCTCCATCATCGTCTGTCTGGTGAAGTCGCGGCCGTTGGTGTTCTGATGCCCCTCCTTGCTGGCGGCTTTGACTAAAGCCCCCCAGGGCGCGCGCGGGACGTTCAGCACAGGCGACAAATCATCATAGTTTGCATACAACCACTGGTAGAGTTTCGATCGGCTTTGTAGCCGTTCTCCCTCGACTATTCGGCCGATGTCCTTGGTTTTTGGTTTGATGTCTCCATTAGCCATTCGGTTGTCTTTCATTTTTAGCAGTCTTTTATCAGACGATTGGCAGCCTATTGTCAATATTATGGTAGGTGACTGGTATCATGATAGTAGCCAAAATGATATGTTTTGTAGGCTTTTGTCCTTTTTATAGTAGGCACTTATTGGGTTGTTGTAAGCGATAAATAGGAAGTCTAGGTTTAAACAGACCAAGGCATGGGTGCCCCATGCTGAGACGCACCAACGGAAGGGATAGTCGCTATGGCGATGTCACCAGACGCGATCCAGGCCGCCCTGGAAAAGCTGGATCGAGATCTAAGGATCCGGGATCAGTCGCTGGTGCGGTCCTTCGACATCCTGACCACCGAGATCAAGCGGCTGCAATCCATGGTGGCGGAGCAAGACGCCCGCGAACGCCTGCCGATGGCTATGACTGAGTTCATCGAGCTCACCACCGAGATGCTGACCCGCCAGCGTGAGTTGCTGGAATCGCTTTGCACTGACGTGTGGCCGGATGACCCGGATTAATAGCCAATGGTGCTGACCTACAAGACCGGCACTGGGGGCGATCTGGCGACATACTATGCTGGATCACGCGAGGTGCCGGAGCTTGCCGCCAAGCTGGCGACGTACCTCGGCGACGCCTACGCCATCGATGTGGCGGCAGGGACCGCTGCCCTGCCGGCCATGAACATGCACCCGCTCATCGCGGATCTGCTGAAGATCGACCCTGGACGATCGTTAACCCAGGAAGAGGTCACGAACTTACTGTCGGGCCTACGCACCGATGGCGAGGTCATCCCAGGCACCGAGAAGCGCCCGGCCTCCACCAAGGACCGCGCACACCTGACATTCACGGATTTCACCTTCAGTGCGCCCAAGGAGCTCTCGATCGCAATTGCCCTGGCCGGCAGCGAGAAGGAGCGCAGCGTTTTAGAAGGCGCGTTCATGCGGGCGAACAACGCGCTCATGAGCCACATTGAGAGCGAGATCAGCGGCGCGCGGCAGGGTGATGGCGGTAAAAAAGGGATCATCCCCGGCCACATGGCCTTCGTCACCTTCCACCACTACACATCGCGGCCTACCCAGCGCGAAGTCGACGGTACTGATACGCGGATTGACCTCGCCCCCGCTGGTGAGATGCGGCCTGGGGATATGCAGCGTCACGCCCACAACCTCTTCGCGCATGTGACGATTACCGACGACGGCGACGTCAAGGCGCCGGACCTTCGTACCATCAAAGGCCGCGTTCATGAATGGGGAGCGATCGGCCACGCATTCCTCGCCAGTGAGCTCCGCAAGGTGGGTGTGCGCGTCGCAATTGACGACAAGACCGGATTGTCGTGCTTGCCGGATATTCCCAAGGCAGCCGTCCAAACCTTCTCCAACCGTACCACACGGGCTGAGGTCGAGGCCCGCCAGCGAGCCGCGGAAGGCGGTCGGGACTTCGATACCCTAACCCCACAGGAACGCGCCTCGCTCCTGCACGGTCGCGCCAAGGCTGGACGCCAGGCCAAGGAGGCGATGTCGGAACTGGAGTTCTGGCACCAGACCGCCGCTGATACAGGATACGTCCATAAGAGCGTGATCGATCCCGCGAACCGGCAAGGTTTGGCAGATCCTGCCGCACGCACCAAACTTGCCTATGAAGCGGCCTTGCCGATGCTTGAACCCGAATTGGCGCGCCGCTCTAAATTAGATTCATCAACAATCAGGACGATGGCAGCACGTGGCTTGATCGCCAGCGGGATCGGAAGCGTCGCCGAGATCGAGAACGTTATTGAAGCATTCATGACGGAAGGCGTTCGTCAGAATGGCCAAACAACATCATTGCTGGCTGGCAAGGAGTATGGCGACAAATTCTTCGACGCGACCACCGCCTTGCATGTCGCCGAAGAGCGGGAGGCCATCGGAATTCTCCAGGCCGCTGCCTCCGACAAATCGGCTGCTTTGGCCACGGAGCAAATTGAATCTGCCCTTGTTCGTGTAGCTGCCGCAAAAGGCTATGACTTCACGAACGCACATGGGTTGAAACAGGCCGCCTTAGCAAAGACGTTGGCCACGACTGGCCGTGCTGCCGTTGCAGTCGGCGCTGCGGGTGTCGGCAAGACGACATTACTTGCACCGGTCATCGATGCTCACCACCATGACGAATGGGACAGTTACGGCGTCACCCTGGCATGGCGGCAGACCCAGGGTCTCAAGGACGCTGGTGTCGGCACGAAGGGTTTTCGGTATACGCCTGATCCTAGTGCGTTGATTGATGCCGGGATTAACAAAGACCGCGCGTTTGCCATGGCACCATTCCTGAATGCTGTGGACAAAGGGACGATCAAGCCAACAAAGAAGACCCTCGTCGTTATCGACGAGATTGCGACCATCGATACGCATCAGATGTTGCGGCTGGCCCGTGCGCAACGCGATCATGGCTTCAAGATCATCGGGATTGGTGATGATGCCCAATGCCGCAGCATCAACGCTGGCAACACCATCCGCCTATTCCGTCTGGCACTTGGTCCCGACCAGGTGCCGGAGTTGCTGGACAGCATCCGCCAGAAGAACATTGAAGACAGGATGACGGCGCGTTTTCTACGTGAAGGCAAGGCTGACATCGCCCTGGCACGCAAAGACGCTGCCGGGTTGCTGACATTGCCGCCAGGCGAATATCAAGATGCAATCAAGGCCGGCGTCGATTGGCTAGAGCGAAAACAGGCGCAGAATGCAGATCGCGAGGATTATACAGTTGGCGTCAGCGTTCCGAGCAATGCTGACGTTCATGCGTTCGGCCAGGAATATCGTGCCCGGCAGCGAGCGGCAGGAAAGCTGACGGGTGAGGACTGGACCATTGATGCCATCGATCAGACCTGTGTGCACCGCGAGCTCGCCCTTACAGTTGGCGACAGGGTCCGGCTGTATAACCGTACGAATGCAGCGCTGGCACACGGCAAATTCGGCTACTTCGGCGAGAACGGCACAGTGGTCGAGGTGATGAGCATAAACAAAGAGCACGGCCTGCACTTGAAGCGCGCTGATGGCGTAGTCGGTGCCGTGCGTTGGAGTTCTATTCAGGATAAGGATACCGGACGGATCAAGCTGTCCTATGGCAGCGCGTTGACGATTGATGCTCGCCAGAGCGAAACCCTGGACGATCACCTGACGCTATTGGCAGACGGTAGCCATGCCATCGATCGGAATAAGGCTTATTCCGCCGGAACCCGTGCGCGCGGCGAGGACATGCTCATCATTTCGCATGGTGCGGAAAAGGAAGAGATCAAAGCTCGGCGCCCTATGGGTGACACGTGGCTGGAGAAAGCCCGTGAACCCGAGGTGCGCGCGGCCATCATGGCGAACATTGCGCGCAATCTGTCGCGGCGTGACGACAAGGTCCTAGGCGTGGACTTCATTGATCGCGGGATTGAGATACACGCTGGCGGCGTCAATACCCAACACGCCGCTTGGTTCAGGTCGCCACAGCCCGAACCGCACCCCTCCGACAATACGACCACGACGAAAGCATACCGGTCAGCTGTCACCTCTGCGCCAGCGAAGATCTTGATGGCGCCGTCCCGCCATGAGGTTCACCGGCAAGTCCGGCAGGAGAAGCGATCGGTCAGGCCTGCCGCTCAACGCCCTAAGAGACACCAGACTGCAAAGCCTGCGCCATCGGCGCACGAGGTCCGTGCTGAGTTTGCCGAGGCGCTGCGCCGCTCCGGTCTCCGCCTGCCCCAAGCGCCAGTGATGGATGGAAAGTGGCACCGGGCTGCCGTAGAAGGCGACAAGGGCCGCAAGATGTCTGCTCGGTATCGCGGATATCTCGACGACAGGCCGGCAGGTTTTATCGAGAACTTCAAGACTGGCGAGGCTAATACGTGGCGAGCCGAGACCCCGGCTCCAATGATGACACCAGCCGAACGCCAGCGGATCGAGGCGGATCGCATGGCCCGGGAAAGCGCGCGACGCGCAGCCGAGGAACACGCTGCTGCCCGCGCGCTTGGTATCTGGTCCAACGCACGCCCGGTGACGCAGCATGCCTACCTGGAGCGCAAGGATATCGCGGCACACGAGCTCCGGCAGGACCGTCATGGCAACCTTGTCTTGCCGGTGCGGGATGTGCATGGGACGATCCACAACATCCAGATGATCAGTCCGGATGGGGACAAGTTGTTCGTGCGCGATGGCCGCAAGCACGGGCTGTTTGCTCAGATCGGGATCATCGAACCCGACAAGCCATTCCTGATTGCGGAAGGATACGCCACGGCGGCCAGCCTGCACCAAGCCACGGGCCTGCCGGTCGTCATCGCATTCGACGCGAGCAATCTTCAGCTGGTGGCGCAAGCGCTGCGAACCAAATATCCGGACGCGACGATCGTCATTGCCGCCAATAACGATCACCACCTGCCGCGCCGCGATCACCCACTGGCGAATATTGGGCTGACGAAGGCCGAGGTTGCTGCCCGAGCCGTTGCCGGGGTTGTCGTGGCGCCAACATTTGGGGCGGTCGAACGCCAGCCGCTGGTCGAGGGCAAAAGCCCGCCGACGGATTGGAATGATTACCAGGCACTGCACGGCAAGGTTGCTTTAAAGGAAACCGCCGAAGCAGCGATGCGGGCGCAGGGCGTGCCTCTGATCAAGGGCCCGTCAGCGAAAACCAAGACAACGCAGGCGATGAGGGATGCGGTGCGCCGGACCCATGCGGCGACCAGGCCGAACGAGGCGACAGCGCATGTGCATCGGCAGAACCAAACTCCCAGCCTCAGAAAGGGCCCTCGCTTATGAGCGACAAGGATCATCCGCCCGACAGCTGCGCCGGATGCGGCTACCATCTTCCGACAAAAGAATGTCGGGCGCATTCACCGCACCCTGGTCATGACGAAGAGTTTGTCGTCGCGCTATGGAACTTCACGAAGGACACGGACCGCTGCAGCGCTGGCACAACAACAAAACAATGGGGGCCCTGCGACGACTGCACGAAGTGGGCGCAACCAGGCGGCAAGCCGCTGAACCCGGTCTATAAGCAGGGGCTGCCAGATGAATGGTGGGAGCAAAGCGGGCTGTGCACCGCGAACGCGCCAGGGGCCACCTCGAACGAGGGCTTGTGGACGTTCTGGAAGGTGACCAGCGCCTATTCGCACAAGGGATCGATTGGCGGATGTGGCGACGGAGATTCTGTGTCCGCCGCCCTGGACGCCGCGACTAAGCGCCAGAAGCGCGTTCCGGCTTAGTCGTCGTCGTCGTTATTCCGTCGTTCCCACTCGCGATGATGATGTCGATGGTGGTGTCGCTTATGGCGTTCGGCCACCGGGAGCGTGTCGCCTTGCGTCACAGGAGTGGATACAGGCTGCCTTGTGGTGACGGCAGGGGCTGTGACGGCCGTCTGGCTTGACGTGGCCGCGGGCATTGACCAGGTCAGCGTCGGCATCTGAAACCCGCCGCTTGCCGCGGCTGGTGCCGGAGGAGCGCTGGTGCTGGATCTTGTCGGGGGGGTGGATTGCGTGCCCACGGCAGCAACCGCGTTCTGGATCACCGTGTCCGTCGCCGGGGCCGCCACACCTCGCAACGTCTGCATGGCAGCGCCACATGTCGCGACAATGAGCTGGTCGACCGCGTCCTTCTGGATCATCTTCTGGCTGCCGTCCGGGTTCATCGTCCCGTTCAGCTGCTGGCCCTGGAGGTTGCCCCAAGCCCACCAGTTGAAGGAAACGCCCGCCTGGCCTTGTGAGAACGTCGGCCCGCCCTGATCGGCGGCTTTTCCCGACACGTAGTCCAGCAGCGTCCTGAGCCATTGCAGGCTGTCGTCCACCTTTTCGTCGGCATAGGAGCCGTCGAAGTTGGCACCCATCTCGCCAATCCAAACCGGGGCGATGTTGTCCCGCACCAGGTATCCCCAGCCGGCGTTCATCATCTGGATCTTTTGCGGCCCGGACGCGACGGAAACGCCGCTGACATATTTCGGATAGTCGTGGATCGAATAGACCACCTTGTTCGGAATGGTAAGGATGACGGGCTGCTTGCCTGCGTTTCGCAGATCACCCCATGGCACGCCCTGGCTGTAGTCCTGCGGACCTTCGGCGATGATCAGCACGCCCGGGTTCACCTTCTGGATGGCGCTTCCCGTGGCGCTATACATCATACGGATATCGTGGTTCGGATCGCCTAATCCCCAGTTTGACCCTTTGCCGTAGTTAGTCGGCTCATTCCAAAGATCGAAGCCGATGACTGTATCGTTTCCGGCATAGTGCTGCGCGACCTTCACCCAGTCGGACAGCGATTTCTCCTGCGTGACCGTGCCACGAACGCCTGCACCGTTGGTGCCGTCGGACGCGCCACCAACATCATACCAAAGGCCATTGGCCTGCTGTGATCCCATGCCATCGGCGGCCGTACCACGTTCGTTGGTATGGTTGTCGAGTATGACCTTGATGCCGTTGGCCTTGGCGGCCGCCACCACCTGGTCAATGGTTTTCAGATCCTCGTCCATCGTCGCGTTGACCCAGGAGACGCGGATCGTGTTGAAGCCATACGCGCGGATGTTGCGGACGTTAGCAGGGATATCGCCCCAGATCTGATTCCAGCCGACGCCGGCCAACCGGACGGGGATGCCGGCCTGGTCGACGATCTGGTTGCCCCTGGTGCTGAGATAACCGGCCGGCAGGATGTTGTTGCCGTTGGTCGACTTGCAGGCGGAGCTGGCCACGGTATCGGCGGCTTTTACCGCCTGATTGACCAAGCCACCAAGCGTAGCCGCGATGGCCGCGCCAGCCTTGGAGGCATCAGACGGAAGCGCCGCGGTTGGCGCCCCGGTGACCTGCGTTATGACCTTGGACAGCTGCGTCCCGTTCGAATACGCCGCGCCCCAGGTGCCATGTCCGGCGCCGGCAATCTCGGTGTACTCGAACCCCGAACAGCCCTTCAGGGTCTGTGCCATGGTCCGATCGGGCGCGACGGGAACGCTAGGATCCGCGCTGCCATGCTGGACGATGAGAGGGACACCGCACAGCGTCTGCTTGATGACCGCCTGGCTGTCGACATAGTCCGCGCCGTCATAGGACACGCCGCCTGAATAGACGTGCTGCCCGGTGAGCCCTTTGGGACCGAACTGCACCAGGGCCGATTGCGTGCCCAGGCCGCCCATGGACCCGCCGGTGACAATGACCTTTCCGGGATCCGTGGCGAACTGCGACTGGATCTGCTTGACGACCGCAACAGCGCCCTGGAGGCCCTGCGATACTCCATCCTGAACCCCGCCCCAGTTATTGGTGGGCGAACTGTCAGCCAGCAGCGGCGCCACGACGATCGTGTTCGGGTGCGATGCCAGCCAGTTGGTGTTGAAGTAGTGGTTCAGGTCGTTGGCAACATCCTGCTGCGATGCCCCGAGCCAGTGCAGATACTCCACGACAGCGCATGGCTTGGCCGTGGAACAGGTGCCGGCGGACAGCATCAGGTAAGGCATCCCGCCGGCGCTGCCGGTTTCGATGTCAGCGCGCACGGCAAGCGGCACCAGCATCGCGACCGATGCCAGCAGGATGCGTCTCATGACGAGGCCTCGATGGGTTGCCTGGCACCGGCCAGGAAGGGGTTGGGCTTCAGGTCCGCTAGGACTTCAGGCCTGCGGAAATACAGCGGCAGCCCGAAGCGGGCCGGGGGCTGGTTCTTGAACAGGACCAGCGCCTCGTCCGGCCGCATAGTGTAGCGCAATTCGTCCGATGTGATCAGCATCCGCCGCTGCAGCGTCACCCCGGCATTGGTGCTGCGGGTCGTTTTCCCGGCTGCGGCAACGCCAGCGGGGGCATTGGTCGACGATCCTTCATTCGGCACAACGACGGTGTAGGACCCGCAGGCTTCGGACAATTCCTTCGCGGTGGCCACATCGTCCACGCCACCGACATACATCCGCCAGGCGGCCGAATTGAACCACGGCTTCTTGCCGTTCGGCCCGCCCCAAACCTCCTCGATCTGGCCTTCGGACTGCCACATGGTGAACAGCGGGCAGCGAAATTTACGGCCTTCGTCGCGCGCGGTGGCTAGGACCGCCAGGTGCTTCAACTGGTATGTCTCGTCGATAATGAACGGGATGTTGCTAGCAACCCTGCCCTTGGCCCGCATGACCGTCCGCATCAGGCTGCCGATCACCACGCGCGCCACGGACGGGTCAGCGTTCAGAGTTTCAGTCGGGAACTGGAGAAAAACCGTCCGCCTTCCGCCGCACAAATCTGCCGGATCGAACGTATCTTCCGACAGCAGATCCGCCAGCGGGGCATAGGACAGCCATTCGGTATCGCCCGTCGCATGGGCGCGGATCCCCGATGATGTTTCGTGAAACGTGTCCATCAGCTCGCCGGTGATGTCGCGGGCGTACTGGCTCTTTGAGTTGCCATGGATGAACCGCAGCCGGTCCTTCATTTCCTTCTCCGGCGTGATGATCCGCTGGCGCCATTCCCGGACCGTCTTTTCCCCCCCAGGGTCGTACAGCAGATCGGCCAGCAGCGCGGTGTTGAGCTGAAGCGCCTTGCCTTTGAAGAAATTGTCTTCCTGGCTCATGCCGACCTTGGACGGGCCGCTGGCCTCGGTGACGAACGCCTTGATGGCGATCGGCGCCATGTTCGACGTGATGTCGATCGTCTTCAGGATGTTAAACGCACCAAGCGCGGGAAACGTAGGGTCAATGATTGCCACTCGCTGGCCCATCTCCTCGCGCCAGGCAGCTGTGACAGCAGATGCCTCGCCGGACGGGTCGTTTATGACCATGGAGCCGCGATAGGCATGTAGCGCCGGGATGGTGAAAGCGGCCGTCTTGCCGGCACCGGAGGCGCCGATGATAACGCCGCTGGATGGTTTACCGGGACGCATCGGGTCGCACACCGTCGCCGCGGTGCCGCCCTTGCCCCAGGTCGAGCGATCGTCCGAATCATAGACCTTGCCGGCAATCGTACGGTCACGGTCGACGCGGTTGATCTCCACGATGGGGATGGCACCCAAGGCAGGGTCGGGCTTGCGGAAGAGGCGCGCGGCTTCGGCCGGTTCCATCCAGCGGGCCTTGCCGTAGACGTTGGAGCGGGCGCGTTCGGCATCTGGCACCACGGCAAGCGGGTCACCTTGCGCCACCACGCGGCGCTGTCGCCGGTGCATCGCTACTGCCAGCATCAACATCAGGGCCGCGACCGGAATAGCCGCAATGCCGCCGGCTATCATGCCCCAATACTGCACATCCGGCTGTTTGCCGAAGTGCCACATGTAGTAAGACCAAGCATAGCCGAACAGCGACGGCCGGACCTTGTGCGGCGCTTCGAACCCAAACAAGCCAAAGACCATGACCGGGGAGGCGATGGTCTGCGCCAGGGCCAGCGGCAGGCCAATCCACAGCACGCCATGCGCCAGGTAGCGCCCGGCCGGTCGCACCCACCTCATCGCCGGCGCCCGCCGCTGATCCGCCAAAGCGCGCTCATGACGCGGCCGACGTCGCGGAACAACAGTAGACCGCCGATCGCAATGCCGCCGAAGATCACTATCCCCAAGAGAGAACTCAATGTTTCGTCTGACACGACCGCAAACATCAGCTTGAACAGGGCGACGATGGCAAACCCTA
>JBBSOT010000115.1:0-12331 GCA_038259455.1 Hyphomicrobiales bacterium
AAACCAAACGCCCCCCCCGCTAAAATTGCGCGGCGGGCCCTCCCCGTGGTCCCCGGGGGGGGTCGCGGCCCGGGCCACGGGGGGGCTTGTAGCGGTCAGGCGTCGACGCTTTCGCGCGCCTTGGCCTTCGCTGCAGACTTGGGCGCAGTGCTCTCGCCCAGACCGTCGCTGGTAGCAGCAGCGCTGTCAATGCTGCGCTCGCTGGCCGGTTCGTCACCGGTCGCGGTGAGCGGCGGCAGGGCGCCTTCGCTCTCACTGCCAAAGCCGTCGAGCGTAGCCTGGGGCTTGGAACGCCGCCAGGCGACGTTGAAGCCGCCGTCGTTCTGCTGGAACAGGGCGACCGGGATCGGCGCCGAGAGGCTGGGATCGTCGATCTGGCCCGACAGGAAGCATTCTCCGGTCTCGTTCGACGAGTATTCCCACAGCGCGCCGATCTTGACCCAGCTGCGGCGGTCGGCCGAGAGCGCCATGAGGTCGAACTTGGGTGCCCGCTCGTTGGTGGATTCGAAGGCCCGCAGGGCGACGGTTGCACTGAAGGTCAGAGTGGTGATGCGGCCGATGTGAACGCCTTCTGCGTTGGCCTTGAGGGTGCCGATGTTCATGTCACATTCTCCTGATGTTGTCCGAACCCCTTGTCCGGAACACCTTCTCCCATCCCCCCTCTCCTCCGGGCCCTTGGCCCGGCCCGTGCGCCAGCCACCGCAGGCGCGCGTAGACTTGCCCGGCCCCAGAGGGCCGAGGCGCAATGGATCCAGGAAATGTAACTTGCCAGTGGCGCCTTAGCGCCAGGAGTCTCTGTTTTTGGGAAGTAGCCCGTGCTTGTCTTCGGTCCTAACCGTGGCACCTCCGGTCTCGTTCCAACGCCACAGAACGAGGTTGTGCCCGGCGGCTTGTGTCGACTTGTAGATCAGTCCGTCAAAGCCTTTAGCCATCAGTTGCTCGGCGGCCAGCTGGGTCGGCGACAGTGTGTCCGCAAATTGCGGTCCCCACCAGGGTTGGCTCATCAGGTCATCTGGCAGGTCATGTTTTGACCGCATACTTGCATCGCCATAATCGGCGACCATGCCGCCGGACACCTGATAGCGCACCAATGTGACCGGTATGAAGTCGAGGATTTGCTGATTGGCTTCTTTCACCGCTGTGAGCGGATCGAACGATAGGTAAAGAGCAGGCTGGCCGCGTGTATTCCACCTGCCTCCGTTCTTTGCGGCTCCGGCACCGCTGGTGGGCATGGACGCCCATTCCGGCGTATGAGCCCGGTAACAGATCGCAGGTTCCACCGGGTCCGGTCAGGCGTAGATGCCGTTGTAGACATTCTCGAGGTGACCGTGGACCCAGGCGATGTTGCCGTCCTTCACGTGCTCGATGGCTGTCTTGGTGCCCATCGACACGATGGGCGTATATTTGAACCAGACCACGGCACGTTCAAGCGAGCCTGCAATCTCGGTCGCATGCGTCAACAGGCGCACGAGCGGCAGCAAGGCCTCGCGCCCTTTCTTGCCAAGCGGCTCTGCCGCCAACGTGTTCCGGCTCACGCCGATCAATTCTGCGAGTTCGGAGACCGGAATATGCAGCTGTTCGGCCAGTGCCCGTGGATCAATCGATCCGCTGTTGCTTACGATCCGGTTCTGGGCCTGTGGTATCATGAGACATCTCCTTGAATCGATATAGTGCATTGTCTGCACAAAATCCAGTCAAACATTGTCTGGCTCTGAGCTCTATGTGTCGGTAGCGCGTGAGTTGGGTATTTGCTCGAGGCGCGCCATGAAGGCCTTGGCTTCAAGCTGATTGGGTCCGTCGCGCGTGGCGAGGCAGGCCATCCTGTCGATCTCGAGCTGCGCGGCAAGCCCGCCCTCGATATGGCAATACGGCTCCAGCACGCGGATTGCCTCGACGGCGCGGGGCAGCTCGCCAAAGGCGGTTCCGACCCAAACAATTTCGGTCTCCTCGCCGTCCTCGTCAGGGGCGCTCAGAACCTGCGCAAAATAGGTCTGAAGCGGGCGGTCCCAGCCAACATAGGCGCTTGCCGCCGCAACCCCGTCACGAAGCGGTACTTTGTGTCTGCTCATGCGCTCTCTACCTCCCCGTCAGGTTTGGGCGGCTGCCAGGTGACGCAGCGATATCCTCGTCTTTCACAATGATAAGTAGTCCGCTGGGATCAGTAGTCCGCTGGCCGCATCAGCGTGACGACCCTGCGCGTCATCGCAGGATTGGCCGGATCCTCTGAGCCGAACGCCAGTTCAGTGTCGTAACAATCGATTTTCATCAGCACCTTGATGCCATCAACATCCATGCTTGCAAAGTCTCGCTCGGGCGAATCCGGCGCGAAGGTGCAATGGCGCAGAGCGGCCATCAACCGAGCCTGTGCCATCATGCTGTCTGCCACCGTGTCGCCGCCGAGTGCAGCAAGAAGTCCGGAGGTCATGACGATGCGGGCCATGCGGTCACGGCCCTGGCGCGCGGCATCATTGAGCAGCGCGATGCGCTCGGTACGCTGCCGGGCGCAAGCGAGGTTGGATGTGTCATGCATTGGAGGTCTCGTCACGATCGAGGAGGCAACAAGCAGACAGCTGAACATCGATCGCGGTTCCGGGGGCGACGGTAATGGCCACCTGCCGATCTTTCGGAATGACCCACAGGATGCCGGCGAGCGTGTCGCGGATGCGCGCCGCAATGGCCTCGTCCTCGCCGAGCAGCACCCGGGCCGCGAGTTCGCGGGCATCGCGCAAGAAGTGCTCGTGCTGGGTGTCCCAGGAGTCGGCCTCGCTGTCGTCGCTCGCGCAGAAACAGACGTTCTCGATGAGATCGACCAGCGTATCAGAGGGCAGGTCCGGCCCCGGCACAAAAGCGATGCGGATCTGGTCGATGCCGCTGTACCAGCCATCCTCGTTTACGACGAAGGCGACATCTGCCGGGATCCTCTCTTCGCGCTGCGTTTCGCTGGCGCGGTGGAAGATGCAGAACCTCAGTTCGATCGTCTCGGCACGCACGTGGTCATCGAGCGGAGGGAAGCTGCCGTTCTCGGCGATGACGTGGACCTGCTCCCCGACTGCAACATAGAAGCGGACGTTGCCGAGCTGATGCAGCGCGTCATACCAGCCATAGCCCGCGTATGCGGGATGGTTCTGGGCGAGGTGCGGGCGCAAGGGATGCGCGCGCAGCGCGCGCTCCAGCCCCTGTGCGATGTCGGGCTCAAGATCCGCGACAAGGATCGTGTCCGGCCCTGCAGCGACCTCCTCATACTCGACATTGACGTTGTCGCTTTCCGCGATGGCAGCATGCCAGCGGGGCAGGCAGGGGTCGGCTTCCGGCAGTGCGACCCCCAGATCGCGCGCTTCCTTCCAGTTCTCGAAGGAAAGCCGGTGCTGGCCTTTGTGCGCCAGCGCGGCATAGATCGTGCGCTTGCACGCTGCCTGCAGCGCCGCAAAGGCGGCGTTCTCGACGAACTCCTTGCGTGCCGGGAGCACAAGGGCAAGGCCCGGGGTGGATCCGATATCGAGCCGGGAATGATAGGTCTTGCCGCCGAGGCTCTCCGAGACACTGGCAAGCTTGCGGGTGAGCACCAGGCCATGGAAGTTCGTCGTGGGGTCCTGGTGGTATTCGCGCCCCTCGAACACACCGATCTGGCTCCCGTTCCACTCGGCGATATAGATCGCCTTGGCGAGAAAGTCCTCGCGCGGCACTTGCGTGCCATTGAAGAACACCGGCTGCGGGTAGAACTTCGCGACCTCGCGCAGAATCCGCTCGGTCGTCTGCTCGCTCACTCCGGGCATCAGAAAGGTGATGGTCGTCCCAACGGGGCGAGCAAGGGGCCGCACGGCAATGTCCTGCGCGCCGGTCCAGCCATCCGTGGGGACATGGACCGACCATCCCATGTCGGCATCGGCATGACGCGAGCTGATCTGTGTGTCCTTGCCCGCCAGGCTGAATACACCCATGCCTGCCGGGTCTTCGGCCTCAAGGATGTGCTGATTCCAGCCCGAATCTCCCAGCGCAATCATGGTCTGGGGATCAGCGACGCCGGTTCCATTGTCGACGAGGGTCAGGCGCGCTCCGTCCTGATCTGCGCAACAGGCGATATCGATGCGAGAAGCGCCAGCGCGGCGACTGTTCTGGAGGAGTTCTCCCAGAATATCACCGATGGTGCCGTTGAAGAGGCGCGTTACCTTTGTGATCGTCTTGGGGCTGACGCTGGGTCTGATGATTGTGGGGTTCATGGCAAAGGGTCCTTTATCGCACTGGTTCGCCCTTCCCCTCCCCCTTCCCTTCACATCGGCGGCTTGGCTCTCAGCCAGAGGCGGGCAAGCTTCGGCCTCGCCATCGTCTTCCGGCCACGGTTATCGACGCGCCCTGTCTGCGGCCTTGCGGCACCTATTCTGGTGGCAAGTATGCGCGGGGCCCGCAGCCCCGGGCTCAGCAAGCAATAACCGTCACATGGCCCTGGGCAGCATAGTCGATGATTTTGCCATCGCGCGTGATGATCGGGATTTGGTGGTGCCGTGCTGTTGCGATCACGAACCTGTCGGCAGGATCGCCGTGCAGCGGATCGGGCAGATGTGAGGACGCAATCGCAATTTCTGCGAGCAATGGCGCCTCCTTGATGCCGGGGCCGCTCATGAAGCGCGCGAACCAGCTTTGCGGGTCCGGAAGAAAAGACAGGGCAGGACCGCTGCCTCCGCGCACGCGGCTCAACAATCCGACCTCCCAAGCCGATGCGGGCGACACAAAAACTCCGTCTGCGAGCGCGGCATGTGAAATGGCCGCGAGCGCCTCCGGGGCAAGCGCATCGCCGTTTGCGAGCCAGATGACGGCACAGGTGTCCAACAGGACAGCGCTTGGCAGCTTCGATGGCTTTTTCTTCGCCATCACCGGTGCAACAGCCCTTCACTCGCAGCCAAGGGCTCATCGAGTACAGGCGAGAGCAAGTCGAATCCTTCGGGGATGCTTACAGAGCCGGACATGAAACCGTGCAGCGTTTCGACCGCTTCGGCCATGCTTGGCGGCGGCGTTAATACGGCAACCGGGTGACCACGTTTGGTGATGGTCACCTGATCGAGATCGCGACGTGCCAGTCGGTCAAGGATGGCTAGGCAGTTGGCCTTGAAGTCTGCCGCGCCGTAGGTCTCAGCTCGCATCTGACACTCCTATGGTCATGTCTTATGACTGGTCATATATAGTGACCATATTCTGAAGTCCAGAGTGCTCCGGTAACGCAGCGCAGCCATGAGGCAGATATCAGCCAACACGCTTGGGCCGCATTACCTCAGGAATCGGGATGATGTCGTGCGCCGTATCGCGCAGCGCCGTAACCTCGCCGCGCGCGGCGTAGAGGTCTTTGGCGATGAGAGCGCAGATTTCGGCCTCGCCATAGGTTGGCCGGCCAAGGTGATCGACGCGCTCGACTTGCCGGGCAACCACGCCAACCTTGCCTTCCGGCACCCATTCGGCCCAATCGCCCCAGGCGCTGGTGACGCAGAATTCGCCGATCACAGCCATGTATGCCTTGCGCGTGCGCAAGATCGGGGAGGCATTGTCCGGGACGGCCTCGCCGGTAAAGGCGCTGAAGCGATCCGGGTGCCAGCATCGGGCAGTATCGCGGGCAAGCTGCAGGAAGCCTGCGGAGCAGGAACCCTGCCCTTCAAGCTCGCTGGTGAAGGCAAGGATCGGGAGCGCCCAGTCGCAATCTTCCTCGTAGGACCCGCCCTCGATTTGCAGCGCCGGCGGCATGGCGGCCTGCCTCTGATCGGATAGAATGATGCCGCCGTGGCTGGCAGTCATCACCGACCATATGCCGGGGGCCAGCTGATCGGCCTGCTGGACGGTACCCCAGATCGATGTCGATGGGCGCGGCGACGGAGCAAAGCATGTCATGAGCGAACTCTCCTTCTTCAGGTTCGCTCAAATCCTCCCCCTCCCCTTCACTCGAGAATGCGGCGGGCTTCGCTGATGATTGTCTCAGGCGTCACGCTGCCGACTGGCAGGGATACGACAAGCCCGGCCTCAGCGAGACGCTCGCGTTCAATGCTGCGCAGTTCAAGATAGTCGGCATCATCTGACTGCAGGATCTGGAGCGCGAACTTGCATTCCTCTCCGCTATGCTCATCGAGCAGCGCCACCAGGAAATCCGGCCTCGCCGGGCCCGCAGCCAGCGTGATGTCAAAGAGGACTTTCTTGACCGCCATCCTGACGCCGAGACGGCGCAGTTCATACTGGGCCTGTTGGAGCGCGCGCAGCACATCGCGATCGTGGTCGCGCTCGGCGGGCACGAACTGGTTTCCGCTGAAGACAGGCTGGGCATAGGCGCGCAGCGCCAGGTATCCTTCGCGGCGGCTGTGCTCGCCGACGACAGCAAGCACGAGAAACGGTGGCTCGACCTCGGCCCGGATGATCCCGGTGTGCTGGATGCGGTTGCGGATTTCGACGGTGCCGAGTCCCGTCACGACCTCGCTCGATGTGACCTCGCTTGCTTCGAGAAGCAGGAAGGCCTGCGGCGCAAACTCGGGCGGCCAGGTCTCGGCGGCAGCCCGCAACCGGGCATGGACACGCCGTTTCTCGTAATCGATGGCGTTGGTGTAGAGGTGATCCGACAGCCGAATGCCCGGCGCGATCTCGAGGCCCTCGGCTGCGCGCTTGAGGTGCCGCATTTCAGCGCTGATGGAGCCTTCGCGCCGGCCACTGGGCGGCAATTCGCGCAGGACGTTTGCACCTGCGCGCTCGAGCAGAAACCAAAGCAGCTTGCCAAGGCGCGGAATGGCTACGCCGCGTGAGCGGTCGTCAGGTTCTATGTCCTCTGGCCTCTGTGCAAGCTTCTCCGGTGCCTTCTGGTGCGCGCTGAACAGGCCTTTTGGAAGGGCTATGGCATAGAGCGAATCCTTCACGGTCTCGCGGATCCGCGGCGGTGCCTGCGGCAGATGAAACGGGCAGCCTGTATCGTGGCTTGGCCGCGAGGTAAGGCGCCGGAGGTAATAGGTTTCCTGAAAACTGAGATAGGCCGCGCTCATCAGCGGCGGCGGACGCTCTGCCCCAAGGCAGTCGCAGGCGATCCACTTGTGGTTCTCGCGCGCGGTGGAGACCAGCGAGACGCAAGCACGGTGGTCGGCCTCGCTGCCACGGCCTGTATACCACCGCACCAGCGCAGCCTTCAGCTCTCCGCTGATGGCGACCCTGCCGATCTTTCCTGTGGTGTCCTTATCTACCAGCCACATACGGGCATCCGGTTGGCCCGTGATAGTCGTGCAGCAGACGAAACCCCAGGCTGCACGGACCTACGCTGCTTTCACGTCCGTCAGGACAAAGTCATTGCCCTTGAAGAGAAGCGGCTCATCACGTGCCCGTGCCAGAGCATAGGCGAAGCAATCGCCAAAATTCAGGCTGGCCTTGTGCCGCCCTTTGCCGAAGTCAAAGAAAGCTTGGCGCGCGAGCTCTCCCTGTTCTTGTGTAACTGGTTCAATGGTGATGGCAGCACGTTCGAGAAACAACTCGGTCTGACGGGTGCCTTGCGGCCCGATTTGCTTTTCGATCACCATCGTCAGTTCGAGATAATTAGCGACGCTTAAGCGGCAGTCCGCCGTATCATGGATTAGCTGTGCAAAAGCCGGCCCTTCCTCTTCGCCATAAAGGATGGCAACCAGCGCTGAGGTATCGAGGATCATTGTGGCAGGCCATCCTCGCCATAAAGAACCCGCCCATGGTCGGCATAAGGCTGCTTGATTTGAATGGCGCAGCGCGCGGCAATTGCCAGCAGCTCATCAACGCTCGCTTTCCGCTTGGATTGTTCAATCTTCGCCAAGCGGTCCCGCAAAGCATCTGTTACAACGCGAGTTAGGCTTTGCCCTGTTGTATCAGCAATAGCCTTTGCGAGACGATGTGCTTCAGGATCCTTGACGTTCAAACTCATGGTATAACTTTCTAGAAAATCTCGCTCCATTCTACCATTGTGATCGAGCACGGCCAATACCTTTCAAACGCAGAACGCATAGCGTGTTGACCCCATTTTTTGTTCATTGTATGTTCTTCATCTGCGGGAGCTCATGAATAATGAACAAGGTCTTTGATATCGGCAAGTTCGACCTCGATGTCACGCTGCGCGATGCGGCGCTTGATCCCAATTGCCGCCCCACCAAGCGCATGCTCGCCAATGCCTCGATCGGAGTGGAGCCGTTCGATGCCTATTACTCGGCGCGCGAGCTCTATGAGACCTTGCAGGGCGTCTTTCAGGGCCTGCCCAATGCCAAGGCTCGGCTGACGCAGATCCTGTCCTGCCATTGCGATGACTATCAGCGCTGTCTCTACTACGCGCTGGCAGGGCGCGGAGTTGCCCAGATGCTCGACGATCTCGAATGGCTCTTCGAGCTCCTTGGGCCACGATGCAAGATGTCGGGACACATTCTGCGCTCGGGCCAGCACCCTGCGCCGATGGTCAACCCTTACGTCTCGTCAGAGCCTGATGGCCCTGTCCCTGCCCGCAATGCCGACTTTACCGAAGGCCCATCGTGGTATCTCGATCCCGGCCTCGGAGGGATGATCGAGAGATAGGCAAACGAACAGCTGGACGGGTGAAGACTAAGCATGAACGCCAGCGTTGACCGCGACGATATACGCCAGCACATCCCCCGTCCGGCCGGATTGCACCAGTTCCATCGCGGTCTGCCCTGCAAAGCCGGGGATCGGCTCGGAGCGATACCAGGCGTAGGCAACGATGGCTGAGCCGAACCGCGGCTCGATCTTGCTGAGCACTTCGACCATCTGTCGGATGCGGTGCTGGGTGCGATCAGAAGCAATCCGGTCCTTGTTCAGAAAAGCATCTCTTCCAAGACCCAGCGTCCGGGCAAGCTCGCCGCTCGACGTGTGCAGCAGCGCTATAATCTTGCGCGGATCAACCACGCCATTTTCTGCACAATCCTGGATTGCCATTGCAGTCCTCCAGCATCACATGCGGCAACTTGTTTCAACGCCTGTGGCAACCAAGTCGGGTTAGCTTATCGAATCACAGGCTTCCGCAGCGTTGGCTCTGTGGCGCTCCTGATACCGCATTGATAACTATTTCGAAGCCGAGCTTACCATCAATAGTGAAACCGGCATTGGGCAATCTCCAGCTGTTGCTCGTTTCCTTTACCGGTGACGCGATAGACCAGACGGTTTTCTTTGGTGATCCGCCGCGACCACCAGCCTGCCAGGGAGCCTTTGAGAGGCTCAGGCTTTCCGGTTCCTTTGAAAGGCGTTCGCTGGCATTCCTTGATGAGATCGTTGATCCGGGTGAGCACCTTGTCATCGGCCTGCTGCCAGTGAAGATAATCCTCCCAAGCATTGTCTGCAAAGACCAGCTTCAAGGCTCAATCAGCCCGCGCTCATTGCCGCCCTCGCCATCCAGTTGCTCGATCGACTGCTGTAGGCGGTCGGTATTGGTGCGGTTCGAAAGGAGGTACATCGTCTCCTCGATGGCGTTCCAATCTTCGAGCGAGACCATCACGATCGACTCGGCTTTCTGGCGTGTGACCACGACATGCGTCCGGTCACTGACCACCTGATCCATAATGTCTTTCAGATTGGCGCGCGCTTCTGAGTAGGTGATAACGTCCATAGCTTCATCCTTTCCCGGAACATTGTACTGGTATCGGTACAATTGCAAGCTTGAACAAGTGATGAAGGGCAAGAGCCCCATTCTTCCGGGGCAGCCTACAGGACGACAACCTGCAGCTCCATCACACCGCGCCTGCCCTCTTCTGCAGGCAAAACGCAGAAGGGCTGAAGCTTGCTGTCCGTCCTCACCACGGCATGGCTCTGCCCGGAATTTGCGGTCATCCGAATGGCGACGCGCTCGGCATTGGCGCGCCCGCACAGGATTGCCCTTCTGGGATCGAGGCTCTGAAGCAGCATGATCACCTCCCGAGCGTTACGGCGTTGCCGGAAAGAACGTTCGAACCGCGCGCTTGGGGGGCACGACTTCGAACCGGCGCTCCATCAATCTGCTGATGCGGAACCGGCCTCGGCCATCGGGCGTGCTGAGTTCAATTTTCGCGCCCCGCTTTGTCACCCTGAATTCAGCGTGTTCGCTGCCGTCGGTGAACGTCATGGGTTCAGGTAGGCGGATCAGGTCGCCATCGGCGATCTTGCGTTCCTTGAGCCGGAGCTGGCGGTAGCACCGGTTGCGCCAGTCGAGGGCATAAGGGTGACGGGTTGGCCCCAACTCCTCGAGGATACTCCGGGGACACCCGGCCTCCACCGGTCCTGAATTTTCATCCATGTCCTTGTAGCCAAACAGGAGGCCGTCTGCGGCCTTGGGGTTCCAGCGAACCAGACAGATCACTGCGGTAACGTAATGGCTTTGATTGCCGGGTCCGTAGCGCTCGACAGCCGCATAATAGGCCCCGGTTGTGGATACGCTTCTGATGACGCGGCAGCCCTCAAAGGTGCCGGTTTCCTCGGTCTGCCGCTCCCACGTGAGTTGGTTGTCGAGATAGGCTTTGGGGGTCTCGAAGCCGCCCATTCCTGCGCGGTGCATGTAAAGCCAGCCCATGTGCGTTCTCCTTCAGATAAGCCCCGGCTGCGCCGGAGGTGCAATCTTCAATTCGCGCGCGATCCGCGCCGTGAGAGCAGGAATGTCTGCAAGGGCGGTGATCGGCGCTTTGCGCATCACCGCGCCAGGCGGGTTCCAGAACGGGTTGCGCCAGGCGAGACCCGGCTCGCCAAACCGTTCCGGGCTGATGCGGACATAGATCCCGTCGGCTTCCAGCACATGCTCGCCCGCGAGTTGTTCTTGCGAGGTGTAATAGCTGATGCGGTAGTCGGCGTGCTCTAGCCCGATCCCTGCTGCGATCTGGCGCAGCGCCCGCGTGCCCTCGCGCCGATAGTGACGCAGTTCTTCAGGCCGATAATCGAGCCCGCGCTTGACCAGCGCAATGATCGCCGGCCTGTGCTTGAGCTCGGCAAGGCGTTCGATGCACTGGGACCGCAGAGCCTGGTCGTCTGCCTCACATTCGGTCGGCCTTCCGTCAGCAATGCGTTGAAGGTGCCGCGTCAGCAGCAGCACTGCCGGACAGGTTGCGGCCTGCCGGCCTGCAAGGCGAACATCATCCACGGCTTCGTTCAAGGCCCGCAGCGCATTCTCGAAGGTTGTCAGCCCATCGGGCTGGAGCGCGCGGCGGTAACGGTAATCGATGTCGCAGGACATGAGGCTTCCTTTCCATTGCAAGATGCAATGGCCCCATCCCCCTTCCCTCAATGCAGGCTGCGATGATCGTCGCTTAGGCCCTGCAGCGGCAACGGCTCGTAGATCATCGGTCGCAGGAGCACGCCTGGCGCAATTTGTTCGAGGATCCTCGCAATCGCCGAGACGGCGACGCCAGCCTTGGTTGTCTGAATGACGAGCGTTCGGCCTTGACCCGGGGCGGTCGCGAGCGACCAACCGGCATCGCCCTTGCCGAGAAGACCGTCCAGCACCTGGCGCGGATCCCTTTGGGGGAACAGGCCAGCGATATACTCGTCAAGCACACCGCCGATGGTCGCCCTCCCCCCGCCTGCAACCTCGCGCGCGTAACGCTGAAGCTGCGCAAGCCGCACCGCCTCCTCTGGTGCCGGCTCAAGCATAAGCCGGAACTGGCGCCGTCTCATCGGCTTCCTCCCCCTCTTGTTCTGCAGCTTCGCTCTCGTAGCCCGAATAGGCCGCAAGATGGTTGAACGCCTGATCGGCCTTCGCCGCCGCGGTGATGATCGCCGTCTTGTCTGCCTTGAGGATCTCCAGCCAGTGCGAGACGTAGCTGGCATGGCTTTCGTGGAGGTCTGCAGGAAGGCCCAATTCATAGCAGATGCGCGCACTCACCTGCTCGGCCACCAGCTCTTCGAAAGCGTATGCCTTATCGCCGAAACGCTTGCCAAACTCGCGGGCGAGCCGCGCGGCATGGCCCGACCAATGCCCGAGCTCGTGCGCTTTCGTGGCCACGAAGCCATCTTCGGTGTTGAAGACATTGGGGTGCGGAAGCTGAATAAAATCAGCGCCCGGCGAGTAGAACGCACGGTCTCCGCCGAGGCGTATGTCAGCCGGGATCGGGCCAAAGAAGCGCTCGATGGCGGCGGCCTTCTGCGAAGGCGTCGGCGGCGCTTCGGGCACCAGGCTCGGATAGAAATGCGGCGGCAGCCCGTCAATCTGCGATGCGTTGAACACGCTGTAGGCGCGCATGAAGCGGATTGTTTTCGACGATTCCTCGCCCGTTACCTGGTCGACCGCAGTCTTCTTCGTGCTGTTGAAGTAGATGCTCGGCTCGGCGGTCTCGCCCTTGCGGACTTGTCCGCCAAGCTCGATGGCTTGCCGCCATGTCATCCAGTAGCGCGAGCC
>JBBSOT010000116.1:0-12265 GCA_038259455.1 Hyphomicrobiales bacterium
TCCTGGCATGCGGCCGGCGGCTTTCACACGCTGAACGGCGACCCGAACGTCGCCAAGCTGCAGGCGTACACGGTGCAGCTCTACAAGGAGCTGGAAGAAATTTCCGGCCAGTCCTGTTCGCTGCATCTGACCGGTGGCGTGATGCTGGCCGACAGTCCCGAGCGCATGGATTTCCTGCGCCTGGCGCACGCCAAGGGCCGCTATCTCGGGATGGACACCGAACTGATCACGCCGTCGGAAGCCAAGGCGATGTTTCCCTTCATGGACGAGAGCCATTTCGTCGGCGCCATGTGGGACCCGGTCGAAGGCCATCTCGATCCATCCGGCACGACGATTGCCTATTCAAAGGCGGCAAAAAAGCTCGGCGCCGAAATCGTTCTGCGCAACCCGGTCAAGGAACTGACCCAGGATGCCGACGGCATGTGGAACGTCGTCACCGAGCAGGGCACGGTCAGGTGCGAGCACGTCGTCAACTGCGGCGGCCTGTGGGCACGCGAGATCGGCCGCATGGTCGGTGTCGAGCTGCCGGTCCTGGCAATGGAACACATGTACCTCTTGACCGAGCCGATGCCGGAGGTGGAAGCCTTCAACAAGCAGACCGGCCGCGAGATGGTCGGCGTTCTCGACTTCAAGGGCGAGATCTACACCAGGCAGGAGCGCAACGGCATCCTGCTCGGCACCTACGAGAAGGCCTGCAAGCCCTGGTCGCCGGTCAACACGCCGTGGGATTTCGGCCACGAACTGCTGGCGCCCGACCTCGACCGCATCGCACCGTCGCTGGAACTCGGATTCCGGCATTTCCCGGGTATCGCCAATGCCGGTATCAAGCAGGTCATCAACGGCCCCTTCACATTTGCGCCGGACGGCAATCCGCTGGTCGGGCCGGTGCAGGGCCTGACCAATTTCTGGGTCGCCTGCGGTGTCATGGCCGGCTTTAGCCAGGGCGGTGGCGTCGGGCTGGCGCTCAGCAACTGGATGGTCGACGGCGATCCAGGCTTTGACGTCTGGGGCATGGACGTGGCGCGCTGGGGCGAATGGGCAAGCCTGCGCTACACCAACGCCAAGGTGCGTGAAAACTACTCTCGGCGCTTCTCGATCCGCTTTCCCAACGAAGAACTGCCGGCCGCGCGGCCGGCCCAGACGACGCCGCTCTACGACACAATGGTCAAGCAAAACGCCGTCATGGGCGACAGTTGGGGACTTGAGACGCCGCTCTGGTTCGCACCGGACGGCTCCGAGCCGAGGGACATCGTGTCGTTCCACCGCTCCAATGATTTCGAGCATGTCGGCAATGAAGTGCGCGCGGTACGCGAGCGTGTCGGCGTCACAGAGATCGCCAACTTCGCCAAATACGAAGTGTCGGGCGCTGGCGCCGAGGATTTCCTCAACCGGCTGATGACCAACCGCATGCCGAAAAAGGGCCGTATCGTGCTGACGCCGATGCTGAACGAAATCGGCAAGCTGATCGGCGACTTCACCATCGCCAAGGCAGGCGACGACCGCTTCATGATCTGGGGCTCGTCGGCGGCCGCGAAGTACCATATGCGCTGGTTCGAACAGCACCTGCCCAAGGACGGTTCGGTGCGCATCCATCGCTTCGACCAGACGCTGGTCGGCCTGTCGATCGCCGGGCCGAAAAGTCAGGAGCTGCTACAGAAGCTGGTCGATGTCGACGTGTCGTCAAGGGCCTTCCGCTTCATGGACTTCCGTGAGATGGCAGTCGGCGGCGCGCCATGCATGGTCAACCGCATCACCTATACCGGCGACCTCGGCTACGAGATCTGGATGCAGCCGGCCTATGAGCGGTTGGTGTATGCCGCCATCAAGCAGGCGGGCGAGGAATTCGGCATCGTCGATTTCGGCATGCGGGCGCTGCTGTCGATGCGGCTGGAGAAGAATTTCCCAACATGGTTCCGCGAGTTGCGACCGATCTACGGTCCATTCGAGGGGGGCATGGAACGCTTCGTCAAGCTGGACAAGAACGATTTCATCGGCCGCGAGGCGGCAGCCAAGGAGCATGCCGACGGCCCGAAGCTGAGGCGCGTCTCGATGATAGTAGAGGCGACCGACGCCGACGTGATGGGCGATGAGCCGATCTGGGCCAAGGTCGGCAGCAAGGACTACGGCACCCTCGGCAAGACGCATGAATTCGGCGCGCCGCGCTTTGATGCCTCCGGCACTGAAGTCCGTGGCTCGACGGCAGCGACCGGCGCGTCCGCCGTGCGCGGACTTGTCGACGGCGACTGGCGTGTCGTCGGCTGGGTGACGTCGGGCGGCTATGCCCACCATGTCGAAAAATCGATGGCGCAGGGCTACGTGCCGGCGGACCTTGCGGAGAACGAGAGCGACAGCCTGTTCGAAATCGAAATCCTGGGCCACCGCCGCCCTGCCCGCATTAACGTCGAGGCGCCGTTCGATCCGTCAGGCGAGAAAATGCGGAGCTAGGACCGTCCTGTGGTAGCATGTCGGCAAAACGTGCCGGCATGCCGCCAGGCCTTGAAAGGAAGAGCAAATTGCCAGCCGAACCAAGCTCCCTCCGCCTCGCCGTCCTGATCGACGCGGACAATGTCTCGGCAGCGATCGTGGAAGGGCTTTTCGATGATATCGCCAAGATCGGCAAGGCAAGCGTACGCCGCATATACGGTGACTTCTCCAGTCCCCACTCGAAGGCATGGGAAAAAGTGCTGGCTCGGCACGCCATCATTCCGCAGCAGCAATTTGCCTATACCAAAGGCAAGAACGCCTCAGACATTACCATGGTCATCGACGCCATGGACCTGCTGCACGGCAGCCGGCTGGACGGCTTCTGCCTTGTCTCGTCCGACAGTGACTTCACCCGGCTCGCCTCGCGTATTCGCGAAGAAGGTATCGACGTCTATGGTTTCGGCGAACAGAAGACACCGGAAAGTTTCAGGCAGGCGTGCAGCCGTTTCACCTATACCGAGAATCTGCTTCCCACTGCGACCAGCAATGCGCGCGGCTCCCAGACAGCCGCCAAGCCCCTGCAACCGCCAAGTGAAGCGGTTCCCGTCATCAGCAAGGTGATCGACGAGATGGACAGCGAAGATGGCTGGGTGCTTCTCGGCGTGGTCGGCAACCGGCTTGCAAACCTGACGTCGGATTTCGATTCGCGGACTTTTGGCTCCCGCAGCCTGAGCGACCTGGTCAAGAAAACAGGAGCCTTCGAGGTTGACCACTCCAAGGAAGGCTCGATGCGGGTGCGCATCAAACCCGCCTCCGAGACAGTTTCGGCCAGCAAGTCCAGCCGCTCACGCCGGAAAAAGACTTAAGGTCAGGACGGTACAGACGAGATCGCTCGATGGACAGCATGGTTCCCGCCTCCTTCGGCCGTCACCGAAAGATCATGCCGTTCGATCCGGGCGCGGACAACTCGTTGGAGGCGCAACGCGCGGCATCGCGGGCAAAAGCCGCCTCGCTCAACCAGCATGCGCTGGGCTACGGTGCGCTGGCTGAGGCTGAATGGGCGACCGCCGGCCTCGCCTCACCCGACCTGACGGCGATGCGCCAATACCGGTTGGAGCGCATACGCGCCGAGTTGCGGCGGCGCGACTATGCCGGCGCCCTGCTCTACGATCCGATCAACATCCGCTACGCCACCGATTCGACCAACATGCAGCTTTGGGTCGCGCACAACCCGACACGGCATTGCTTCGTGGCTACGGATGGCCCGGTCGTGCTGTTCGATTACTTCTCTTGCGAGCATCTCTCCGACCATTCCGGTGTCGTCGACGAGGTCAGGCCGGCGGTGTCGTTCATGTACATGTATGGCGGCGAACTCAGTGAGAACCGTGCCCGACGCTGGGCGGCAGGCATTGCCGACCTGGTGAGTGAGCATGGCGGCGACAACCGTCGCATCGCCGTCGATCATCTGAATCCGGAGGGCGTGGCGGAACTGGCGCGGCTCAGCGTGACTGTCGGCAATGGAGAGGCGGTGATGGAACAGGCGCGGCTGATCAAGTCGCCCGACGAGATCCTGGCCATGCGCCGGTCGATCGTCGCGTGCGAAAACGCGATGGCGGAGATGGAGGACAAACTCAAGCCGGGTATATCGGAAAACGAATTGTGGGCCGAACTGCATCGCGGCAATATCGCGCGCGGTGGCGAATGGATCGAAACGCGGCTTCTCTCGTCCGGGCCGCGCACCAATCCGTGGTTTCAGGAATGCTCCTCGCGCATCATCGAGGCGGGCGATCTCGTCGCTTTCGACACCGACCTCATCGGTCCGTACGGCTTCTGTGCCGACCTGTCGCGCACATGGCTTTGCGGTGCTGGAGAGCCGACCGAGGAGCAGCGATGGCTTTATCGAACCGCTGCCGACCAGATCGCCTTCAATACGGAATTGCTGAAGCCGGGCACGTCGTTCCGAGACCTCGTGCACCAGTCGACAGTTCCGCCTGGCGATTGTTTTCCAACGCGCTACGGCGTGCTTTACCATGGCGTAGGGCTGGCCGACGAATATCCGACCCTGCCACATGGCACTGATTGGACAGAAGATACGCCCGATGGCGTCCTGGAAGCTGGAATGGTCATGTGCGTCGAAAGCTACATTGGCAGGCTTGCCGGCGACGAGGGCGTCAAGCTCGAAGATCAGATTCTCATCACCGAAAGTGGCACAGAGCCGCTATCCCGCTATCCGCTGGACGAGCGCCTGAACAGGCGCTGATACAGAGCGATCAATCAGTGCTTGTTGCGCGAATTGGCACCTGAATGGATCAGCAGGAAATACGATCCAATTGTAGCGACGACGAGGGGCGCGAATACGGAAAGAGTTGGGACCAGATATCCTGACATGGCGAGTACTCCTTTGCGCCAATAACGCGGAAACTGTCGTCGGGTTGCAAGAAGATGGCAGTTGGTCGGGAGTTTGAGGTCAGGGCAGCTACAAAATCGCCCGTAATGTTGCGACCGTTCCTGGCGGCGTCCGGCGCGACGTGATGAATGGCAGGCCCTTTCGTCTGGCCGTCCAACCAACAAGAATCACATCTGCCGCACGCGGCTCGTGCAACCGGGCGAGATGCCAGCTTCGGCAATCTATGGCGCAGATATCGGCCCGGCCTTCCGAAACAGCCACGATCGAGGCACGGTGCCCACCGGTTTCGACGCGTTCCGAGAAAATGCCGAGATTTTCGCCGTCGGCCTCCAGGTCGCGCGTCAATGCGAGGATCCCGGACATTGAATCCAAACTATTATAGGCGAGACGCTTGCTGCGCATGGCATCAACCGGCAGCACGGCCTGCCCAGCGGTTGGAGGCGCCACGCGGTCGGGACCGGCTTGTCCATGTCGCATCAGAACGGCACTGGAATAGAACTCGCCCTGCCCTCCCTCGAAACCCTCGTAACTCGGCTGACCCGCAACGGCGACATGCGCTTCAAGGCCCTGCTCCATCGGTCCCCAGCACGTCTGCGCCAGCAGCAGCGCCGGATGGCGCCAAAGCGTGTGCGGATCGAGGTCATCGGGCGGCAGCGCGGCAGGGTCGGGAGCGATCACACGTCCGTCATCGTCGCGGACACCGCCCGGAACCGCAGGCATGTCCGCATTTCTGCGGACCAGGTTTTGCGGGGCGTCGATTCCGGCCTGTCGCAAACGGTCTCGTATCCGGCGCCATTCCTCATCGACCTGCGACCGCGTTTCGGGCCAGTCATACATGGGAAGGGCTGCAATGAATTGGCTCATGCGGTCCTTTCGCCAAAGCGGCCCTTAAAGGCAAGCCTTGGCGGACTATTCCCGCGACGGCTTTGCCGGAACCGGCGACGAATCCATGCCGGTCAGCGTGTGGCCATGAAGGCGTGGCCGGAAGGCGCGGCCAGGATCGGGGGCGCGGCGCAGCAGGGGATGGACAACCGGCTCCTTGCTCCGGAACGCGTAGCGCCACAGAAGCGCGAAATAGCCCGAAAACACATAGCCATTGTTCATGGCAATCCACTGCTCGCGCCGTTCGCGAAACAGCGCCGGCAGCCTGTACCAGGCAACGTTGGGGCTCTTGTGGTGGACGAGATGAAGATTGTTGTTGAGGAACAGCAGCGAAAGCGGCGATTTCTCGATGATGATGGTCCGCCCGTCGGGCCGTTCCGACCACTGGTGCTCTGCGAATGTGCGCACCGAAATCAGCGACTGCCCCAACCATACCGGCCCAAGGACGTAGAGCCAGATTGGCATGCCGAAGCCATAGGTGACCATCGGCAGAACGAACGCCAGGCCGATCCAGTGGACCAGCCAGGCGCGGCGCAGCGCGCGGTCACCTTCACCGAGAGGCCTGATCTCGTTCAGCAGAAAGCCGATCGTCGCCAAAGGTGGCCCGATGATAAAGCGTCCGATCATCGTGTTGTTGGCACGCAAAAGGATTTTCATCGCCGACGGCAGTTCATCGTGGCGCCACAGCGCCTGGTAGTAGCTCTCCGGATCGTCGAACGGGTCCGTCAGACGCTCGTCGGCGTGGTGCCGCAGATGCAGGGACTTGAAGCGGCGGTAGGGATAAAAGAGGCCAATCGGCAGGCCGACGAGCAATTCGTTAAGCCAACCGGTACGGGTCGGGTGGCCGTGCGATGCCTCGTGCATGAGTGACGATTGCATGGCGAGAACAACGCCGAGGACGATCAGCGCCGTGACGGGATAAGTTGGCCAGATATAGATCCCGGTCGCCACCCAAGTGGCATAGCAGCCAAAGATAAGTCCGACGGTTGGCCACTCGATGACCACATCTCGCCAGACGTGCTTGCTGTCTTTCATTCCAATATTTGCGCCCCTCAACGCCCGAATCCAATGATTCATGACAGCATTGTGTCAGGAGAGTTTGCCCCAGACAATGCGACAACGCGCACAACTCGTTTATTTTGCGCACCATTCGCCCCATTTGTGGTACTTTATCCCCATGGTCAGGATTCGTGATCCGATCGGTGGGCCGCAAAAGGCCCTGATCGGAAAATTCATCTTCGAAGGACAGGCGGATGGACAAGAGGAATCTATCGGACCTGTTTCGCGAGCGGCTGAAGACGCTGCTGCAGCGGTCCGACCTCAACCAGTCGGCGTTTGCAGCCGCCGTCGGCATCGACCGCTCTGCCCTGTCGCAGCTCATGTCGGGCGCCACGACGCGGCTGCCGCGCGCCGAAACGCTGCTCAACATCGCCGCAGAACACAGGGTATCGCTCGATTGGCTCCTCGGCCTGAGCCAGGACGAGGGCGTGACCGGCGAGATCCGCGCCAGCCTCGAGATCGAAGAAGGTTCGAGTGATTTCGACCGCACCCTGCTTGCACGCTGGCATGCGGAGGCTGCGGGAACGAAAATCCGCTACGTTCCGGCCGGGCTGCCCGACCTGCTGCGCACAGAAGCGCTGATCGACTATGAAGCGGACATCTCCAACCGCAGTCGCGAACGACAGGCCGGCGAAACCCAGTACCGTATCGACTACAATCGTCGGCCCGAGACCGACATGGAGGTTTGCATGCCGCGCCACACGCTCGACATTTTCGCGCGTGGACACGGCATTTGGAGCGGCTTTCCGGCCGAACAGCGCCGCGAGCAACTGAGCCACATGGCGACGTTGCTGGACGATCTCTACCCGACCTTCCGCCTGTTCCTCTATGACGGGAGAATGCGCTACTCTGTGCCGTACACCATTTTCGGCCCTTATCGCGCCGCAATCTATGTCGGCGACATGTATCTGGTGCTGAACGCGACGGACCCCATCCGTACGCTGACAAGGCATTTCGACAATCTGATCCGCGCAGCAGACGTCAACGCGCATGAAGCATCAGCCTACGCACTGAAACTCGCAGAGTCCGATTTCCCGGACATCTGAGGCCGACCGTCGGTTCGTCTCGTTGACTAGACATAACGACTTGTTTATATCGTTATCTAAATTGCACTCACGCGAAAGCTGCCTTTCATGACAAACCCCATAGATGCCCTGCTTGATGAAAGAGGCGTCCTGCTCGCCGATGGCGCGACAGGAACCAACCTCTTTGCCATGGGGCTCGAAGCCGGGGAAGCACCTGAACTCTGGAACGAGAGCGCGCCGGACAAGATCACGGCGCTGCATCAGAATTTCGTCGATGCTGGCGCCGACATCATCCTCACAAATTCCTTCGGCGGCACCAGCCAAAGACTGAAGCTGCACAATGCGCAGGATCGCGTCCACGAACTGAACCGGCGCGCTGCCGAGATCGCCCGCGCCGTCGCCGACAAGGCCGGCCGCAAGGTAATCGTCGCCGGCTCGGTCGGGCCGACCGGCGAACTTCTGGAGCCGCTTGGCGCCTTGACCTATGACGAGGCGGTCGCTTCCTTCGAGGCACAGATGCGCGGTCTCAAGGAAGGCGGCGCAGAGATAGCCTGGATCGAAACGATGTCGGCTCCTGACGAAGCGCGCGCCGCCGCGCAGGCGGCAATCAATGTCGGGCTGCCTTACACATACACCGTCTCCTTCGACACCGCCGGCCGCTCGATGATGGGCCTGGCGCCCAAGGATATCCACGGCATTGCCGACAGCCTTCCCGATAGCCCGGTGGCGGTCGGCGCAAATTGCGGCGTTGGCGCCTCCGATATCCTGTCGTCGCTGCTCGACATGACCGAGGCTCGTCCCGATGCGACGGTCATCGTCAAGGGAAATTGCGGCATACCGCAGTTTCACGGCACCGAGATTCACTATTCCGGGACGCCGGAACTGATGGCGGACTACGTTCGGATGGCCGTCGATTCCGGCGCCAGGATCATCGGCGGTTGCTGCGGAACCTCTTTTGCGCATCTCGCCGCGATGCGAGAGGCGCTCGACAGCCACAAGAAGTCGACGCGTCCGACAGTCGAGACGATCGAGGAACGGATCGGACCGATGCGCAACAAGCAGGCCAGCCAGAGCGGCAGCACCGGCGAGACCAGTGAAGCGCGCCGCGAACGTCGCCGTGCCCGCGCATGAAGCGGTAGGGCTCAGACTTTTGCAGCACGCTCGGCTAGCACCAGATCATTGAGCACGCGGTAGTAGCACTCCTCCTGCCGCTCAAGCCATTCATAGCCCTCCGGCCAGGTCGCCGGATCGGTGACGGCCAGCGGCAGGCGGCCGAGATAGCAGCAGCCCGGGAAATCGCGCAGACCGGTGCCAAGAGCCATGCCGAGCTCCGGCTCGTAGGCAGACAGTCGGCTGGCAGTGGTCGCAAAACTCTCCCCGCGCTGCCCCCTGACGAAAAGGCCGACGCTTCGATTGGCGACATAGAGCGAGAGCACCAGATCGTCGCCAAGGATGCGCCAGCGCGAATAGAGGCTGCCGTGCACGATCCGTCCGTCTTCACGGCGCGCGACATAGCCGTTCCAGAAGCGCTTGATCTCGGGTGGCGAGAGCGAGCGCAGTCCACCACGCGCGATATCCCATTCGTCGAAGATCACATTTGGCATGGGCCTCCCTTCAAACACAGCGCTCTGCCTGACGATTGATCGCATGTCGGCCATGCAAGCACTCGTTAACGGTTCGGCTCAACGCAATCTTTGAACATTTTGGGCAATCTATCGGCAATATGCGATGGATTGTAGCTGTTATGACCAGGCTAAGCCTGCTGACCCTGCTGTTCTTCGTCTGCGCGGCGGCGGCGGGCGCAGCCTCATCCGTGTCGATGGAAGTCACCCGCACGTCCCCTTCGTCCGGCTTCGTCCTGCCCCGCGACGGAACCATCTACATGGAGGTCGCCTACAGGGCCGACCAGCCACTGCGCTTGCAGGCGCGGGCTTTCAAGGGCGGCAAGTCGCTCGACGCCGGCCAAAGGATGAACGCATCGGCTTTGCATCCCGCAGGAGCCGGCAAGGCACTGGTCTGGGTGAGCTATGGCGAAGCTGCCGTTATCGACGAGGTGCGCGTCACCGCCTATGACGAAAATTGGCAGCCGCTACTGATTCTGGTGGTCGCGAGACCAGCGCAATGGCTGACGAAGTCCGCGCAGAAGCGATCGGACCCACCGGAGTGGGTGCGTGGCCTGATAGCAGCCGAACAGAGGATCGCCGAGCAGTATCGGAAGGACCATCCGCCGCAATCTCATCCATGGGGCGACGCGATGGTCGCCTTCATATTTCTCGCCGTCCCTGGCTATTTCGTCCTTCAGGTGGCTGCCCTCGTTACCCAGCGCGGTCGGTGGTGGTGGGCCGCGCTTGCGCCCCTGCTCATCATGGCTCCGGCGGCGCTGCATGCCATGCTGGCGCTTTCGGCTGGATCAAACCTCTGGCCAATCGTCTTCATCTTCGCCGCACCGCTGGGCTTTCTGTATCTTGCCCTGCTCTTTGCGTTGCGATTGCTGAGGCGCGGAGCTGCGTTGACTGTCTGACCCTGCGAAAAGGCCGGCGGAGATTGCTCTCCGCCGGCCTGCCTCACCCGCCCATCGGTCGTGCCCGTGTCAGAACGATCCCATCTGCAAGGACGCGGCCGCTATCACCACTACCGCTTTCCGCCGTCGAGCGCCGAGGCAAGGCGCGCCAGCGAGAGGAATTCCGACCGGTAGCCAAACGGGTCGGCTCCTCGGGCGGCAGTGGCAATCTCCATGATTTTGTCGTAGCCGAAACCGGCGGTCTGGTCGGTGTCACGCAGCTTCTGGCCGAAGGCCGCGACGGCGACCGAAAAGCGCTGGTCGGTGCTCGCTGCATCAAAGGACGACACCTCATTGGCCTGCGTCACCGGCGTGGTAATCAGCTTGGAGGCGGCCTCGTCCGGCAGCTTGTAGCGGATCTTCACGAAGGCATATTCGTCGGCGTTGGCCACACCACCATTATCTGTCGACGCTTCGCCATAGCGCAGATCGTCGATCTGCTGCGGCGCACCCTTCGGCGTTATCTCGTAGATCGCGGTGACCGAATGGCCCGAGCCAATCTCGCCGGCATCGACCCGGTCATTGTTGAAATCCTCGCGGTTGAGCGCCCGGGTCTCGTAGCCGATCAGTCGGTATTCAGAGACGGCAGCCGGGTTGAACTCGACCTGGATCTTGACGTCCTTGGCGATGGTGAAGAGCGTCGAGGAGGCATCCTGCACCAGTACCTTCTCTGCCTCCGACAGCGTGTCGATGTAGGCGGCGGTGCCATTGCCGTTCTGCGCGATGGTCTGCATCATCCGGTCGTTGAGATTGCCGCGACCGAAGCCGAAGACCGAGAGGAAGACGCCTGATTTGCGCTTTTCCTCAATGATGCGCTTGAGATCGTCATCGTCGGTCTGGCCAACATTGAAATCGCCATCGGTGGCGAGCATGACGCGGTTGACGCCGCCCTTGACGAATGATTGCTCGGCAAGCCGGTATGCCTCGCGAATGCCGGCCTCGCCGGCCGTCGTACCGCCGGGCGTCAGCGTGTCGATCGCCGTCAGGATCTTTGCACGTTCCGAGACCTTTGTCGGCTCGAGCACCGTTCCGGCGTTTCCGGCATAGGTGACGATCGACACCGTGTCGTCGGGATTGAGCTTCGACACCAGCAGGCGGAAAGCAGACTGAAGCAGCGGTAGCTTGTCCGGCGCATTCATCGAACCCGACACGTCGAGCAGGAATACCAGATTGGCCTTGGGCTGCTCGGTCGGGGCGACGTCGTAGCCCTTGATCGCGACATGCATCAGCTTTGTGTGGTCGCTCCACGGCGTCGGCATGACGGTAACATTCGAATTGAACGGCGTCGAAGCCACGTCCGGCCCCGGCCAGTCATAGGGGAAATAGTTGATCATCTCCTCGACCCGCACCGTGTCGGCCTGTGGCAGAAACCCTTCTTTCAGCGAACGACGCACGAAGGAATAGGAAGCCGTGTCGACGTCGATCGAGAAGGTCGAGACAGGGTCGGTCGCCGCCGAGCGCACCGGATTGGTCTTGAACTCGGCGAAGCGCTCGCGATTCTCGTCGTCGGCGATAAACGGTTCGGGCAGTGGTGGGCTGGCCGCGTTGTCAGCCATCAGCTTCGACGTTGCCGCCGTGCCCGGCGCAAAGGCTACGCGTCCGCGGCTTTCCTCGGCAGGAGATGCAAGGATTCCGGACACGTCTCTGGAGACGGGCTCGCTGCCGGTCGGCGCCGCGTTCATTTCCTGCTTGGGCGCGGCAGGCGGGGCCACGAGTTCCGATAGCCCGTCGCTCTCCTGTTTCCCCGCAGCCTTGTTCGGGTCGGCCGTAGCGGTATCGCCATCCTGTCGCGCCGGCTGGTCGGCTGATTCCTGACCTGCCTGGAAGCGGAACGGGGATTCCTCAATCAGGTAGAAGGTGGCGTAGCCGGCGATCGGCAGCGCCACCAGTCCGGCCAGCGCAGGCGCA
>JBBSOT010000117.1:0-12246 GCA_038259455.1 Hyphomicrobiales bacterium
ATCGTCAGGGACGATGGTCGTGATCCCGTCAGGGCCGACAAGGCGGCGCTGTTTGCGACCCTCGTGATACAGGCAGCCTTGGCACATGAGCGCTTGAAGCTGGAGGATGATCTCAGAAGCGTTGCCAGCGCCGGCATGGTCAGCAGCGGCGCAACGTAATCGCATTGGTTTGTTTCTGATGACGCTGGGCGACGGCGGCTGCCACTGCCGGGGCCTTGCTTGACAGCCGAAAGACGCCTGCCCGAGCCGACGATCGCGGCGCTGTTATGGTTCCTCGATGATTTCTTCGACATCCTGCCGATCTTCGGCAGTCGGGGAGGCGGGTTGTCTGCCGGCAGACGCGGCCCCGGCCAAGCACAGCTCGGCGCCGAGAGGCAGATGATCGGAGCCCACATTGCCCAGTATCTGCAAGGACCGGACGGAAATCTCAGGGGAGATGAAAAGCTGGTCGAGCGGCCAGCCCAGCACCGGAAAATCTGCCGGGAACGTCGCATAAGTGCCGCGCCCGATCCTGGGATCAAGATAGCCGCCGATCCGCTTGAACAACTTCGACGTGTGCGACCAGGCAACGTCGTTGAAATCACCAATGGCGACCACCGGCATGTTCGACTGCGCCGCTCGTCTTGCTGCGCTCGCGATCTCGGCATCACGCCCGTCGGTGTCCTGGCCAGGAACGGGTGGACGAGGGTGGAGCGCAATGACGCGAAAGCGCTTTCCGGCATCGAGTACGGCGCTCATTTCAGGGGTGCCGCGCGGTCCCGTTGTCGCGCTGCCGCCATGCATAGGCAAACGGCTCGCGAGGATCATGCCATATTCATTGTCGAGCGGGCGAGCAAGAATGTGAGGGTAGCGCTTTAACTGAACCTTCAGGGCATTCGCCCATCGCTGATCGGTTTCCATCAAAAGCAGAAGGTCTGGTCGTCGTCGATCGATAAGCTTGGCTGTGGCGGCGTAATTGCGGTTCGACTGCAAAACGTTCAGCGAGAGCAGGCTGAAGCATTGGGCGCCACTGCCGGCGCGATTGGCAACAAGCGCGACCTCGGGCGTGGCAAGCTTCGTATAGGGGTAAATCCGATACAGCTGCCAGACTGCCGCCAGCATGCAGCCAAAGATGATCCAGCGTCCGGCCGGCCTGTCTGCCCACCAGGAGAGTGCGGCCGCAAGGACCAGCCCGAAAAGAATCTGTAGTCTGGGAAAATCCCAGATTCTGATCCACCACTGGTTCGATTCGATGAGGCTCAGCGCCGTCACCAGCATGAGAGCGCCGGCAAGAAGCCTCGTCAGCAGGACGAAAATTGGCACCGCGAGATCCCTTCGACGCCCGCTTGGCTTTGACTTCGTACAATGCTCGGCGCTCCAAAGTGCTGCCACACGGCCCAGGAAAGTGCGATTTCTCCCGAAAACAGGCAACGGCTCGTGCCGCCCGGCGGCGCAGCCGGCGCCCACAAACGCACCTGACTGGCTGTACCGCGGTTCCCGCGCCGCCACGCAGTCCGAACCAGACTGGATCGGTGGTGACGGCACGCTGTCACCGCAGGCTGAGCAAGTACTGCCGGGGCCTGTCGTGAAACCGGATGGTTCTGCCTCCGTTACACTGACATGCAGGCAACAATGTTCTTCGCCAATGCTCAGGGCATTTCACGCGTCGTGGTCATCGGCGTGCTTGCCTATATCGCGCTGGTGCTGGCGCTGCGGGTGACCGGCAAACGCACGCTGTCGAAACTCAATGCCTTCGACCTCATCGTGACCGTGGCCCTGGGATCGACACTCGCGACCGTTCTCCTCTCGAAGGATGTACCGCTAGCCGAGGGCATCACCGCCTTTCTCGTGCTGATCCTGCTGCAATATGCCGTGACCTGGACGTCGGTCCGCTCAAGGCACGTCAGAAACTGGGTCAAGGCCGAGCCGCGACTGCTGTTTCGTGACGGCGCGTATCTCGAGGGGGCCATGCGGGAGGAGCGGGTCACGCATGACGAGGTGCTCGCCGCCATTCGCCAGCAGGGTCACGCAGAGACCGACGCCGTACACTCGGTCGTCCTTGAAACCGATGGCAGCATGAGCGTCACCCAGGCATCGCGAAAGTGAAGTTCTTTGCAGGGTTTCCGGCGGTGGCCGCGCTGGCACGGCTCCGCGACAAATACTGGTTCCTGCCAGCGCTGTCGGCTCTTGTCGGGCTGATTTCCGGCATTGCCATGGTTGCATTTGACATCGCGGCCGGCACCGACTGGCTGGGCCGGTTCGACACCCTCCACGGCAGCCGGCCCGAAGGCGCGCGGGCCATGCTTTCGACCATCGCCGGCTCGACGATCACCGTCGCCGGCGTGGTCTTCTCGATCACGCTGGCCGCGGTGACCTATGCTTCGGGCCAGCATGGGCCGCGGCTGCTGACGAACTTTGCACGCGACCGCGGCAACCAGCTGACGCTCGGCGTCTTTGTCGGCACCTATGTCTACTGCCTCATTGTCCTGCGCACGATCCGCAGCGCCGGCGAGGAGGGCAACGCGCCGGCGTTTGTGCCCCAGATTGCCGTTTATGGCGCGCTGTTCCTGGCACTCGCGTCGATCGCAGTGCTGATCTATTTCTTCCACCACGTTACCGAGACGATCCACATCAACAATGTCGTCGCGCGGATCGGGCGCAAGCTGATCGATGCGTTGCACGAACAGGCAGAGGAAAAGGCCGGCGCTGATGCGGTAAAAATGGTTGAAACCAAAATCGGTGCCCTGGAAGCCGATGTCCGCGCCGCACGCGCTGGATATGTCGAGACCATCGACCACTCCGAGCTGTCCGAACTGGCGACCGAATACGGCGCCTATATCCGGCTGCGCTGCCGCCCCGGCAATTTCGTGCAGATCGGAACACCGCTGCTGGCGGTGATCTCCGGCAATGCACTGCCGACAAAGGCTGACGGTGCGTTGCGGGCCGCTCTCACGATCGGCGACCGTCGCACGGACCTGCAGGACCTGCGCTTCGGTTTCGACGAACTTACCGAGATCGCCATCCGGGCTCTGTCCCCAGGCATCAACGATCCTTTCACAGCGATCGCCTGCATCGATTGGTTGTCCGCTGCCCTGTCGGAGTGCGAGAAATCCATCGCTCCGGCATTTGCCGAAGCACCGGGCCTGGCACCCCTGGTCCAGACCTTGCCGCTCACCTTCAGCGATTTTGTCGCCTTTACCTTCGGCCGGATGCGCCAGCATGCAGCGACCGACGGCAGCGTGAAGGCAGCCGCTCTGGCGGCGCTGACAGGCCTCGCCGCAAATGCCACATCGCCTGACAACAGGTCCGTTCTGTTGATGGAGGCAGTGCAGCTCGAGCGGTTCGAGCCATGAGGCTGGCGGCACTTGCTGACGTGGCGGATGCCGGCCCGGCGCCATATGCCGGTGCATGGACCGGCGTCGATGCGATCTGGCGGACCATCAATGGCATGGCGAACAGCTTTCTGGCCATGTTGCCGCTGCTGGTTGCAGGAATTGTGGTTTTCCTGGTGCTGCTGTTGGCCGCCAGCCTCATCCGGAGGCTGGCTGAACGTGGCCTGGCACGCGCGGCCGCGCCGAACGCCGCCACGGCGATCGGCCGCTTGCTCTACGTCGCCATGAAGGCTCTGGCCGGACTGATCGCCGTCACGGTCGCGTTTCCTTCGATGACCCCGGGTCGCCTGATTTCCGTCCTCGGTGTCGGCGGCATAGCCATCGGCTTTGCTTTCAAGGACATCTTCCAGAACCTTCTGGCGGGTATCCTCATCCTCCTCCGGCACCCTTTCCGGATTGGTGACGAGATCACCACCGGCGAGTTCACCGGCACCGTCGAAGGCATCGAAGCGCGAGCAACCTTCATCCGCACCTATGACGGACGACGGGTGATCATCCCCAACAGCGATGTCTATACCAAGCCGGTGACCGTCATCTCGGCCTATGATCTGCTACGCTCGGAATATGATGTCGGCATCGGCTATGGCGACGATCTGTCGAACGCCAAGACGGTGGCGCTGCGCGCTGTAATGGGCGTCGACGGTGTGCTCGAAGATCCGCGCCCCGATGTGCTCGTTTGGGAACTCGCCGGGTCGTCACAGAACCTTCGCGTGCGATGGTGGACAAGGCCGCAACGCGGTCAGGTCCTCGAAGTGCGCGATCGCGTGCTTCAGGCCGTCGCCGAGGCGCTGTCGAGCGCCGGCATCGACCTGCCGTTTCCGACGCAGGTGCTGCTGTTGCACGACCAGACGGAAGCAACGGATGGCGACCGGACCCGCCAGCGCGAAGGCTGGCCGGCGGGCAAAAATCCACCGCCACCGCGCCGACGCGCCGGAGATGGACACGCGCAAAATGGCGAGGGGCGGCGAGATGACCATCAGTGACGCTGCTTTAGGGTGGGTCGAGTGGATTGCAGCGGTCATCGAACTGGCAGGCGTCGGCATCGTGGCAGCGGGCGTTGTCGTGGCCAGCGCCATATTCCTGATCAGCGGCGTGTCGGCCCGAAAATGGCGCCAGGCCTATGAGGATTTTCGCGCCAATCTCGGTCGCGGCATTCTGCTTGGGCTGGAATTCCTGGTCGGTGCCGACATCATCTCGACAGTGACGGCGCCACTGACATTCGAAAGCGTCGGCTTGCTCGCCGCTGTAGTGGTGATCCGGACCTTCCTGAGCTTCTCGCTGGAAACCGAAATAACCGGGACGCCGCCGTGGCGGCGTGGAGACGCCGGGCGTGACAAGGCGCATTGAAGAACCGGCAGCGCCGGCGGCCCGCCCTGCCGTCGTTGATGGTGCTGTCGATTTTCGAGCGTTGCATGCTGTCGTCAAAGCGCCGACCGCCAGCGGATCACCCGGGCGATGGTGCCGCCTTGCACAATCACCGAGAACAGCACGACGACATAGGTGGCCGCCAGGGCGAACGGTCTTGCTGGACCATCGGGCAAGCCGAGCGCCAGAGCAACCGAGATGCCGCCGCGAAGCCCGCCCCAGATCAGTGTCACTGGCGCCAGCGAGCCGAGCGAGAGGAGGGGCCGCATGACCAGCAGCGGCGCGAGCACGGACAGACTCCGGGCAAGGAGAACCAGGGGAATCGCGGCGATGCCGAGGACAATCAGCCGCGTGTCCGCAGGGATGGTCACGACCTCCAGCCCGATCAGCAGGAACAGCACCGCGTTCAGGATGTCATCGATGAGCGACCAGAATTTGAGGAGATAGTCGCGCGTCACATCGCTCATGGCATGGGCGACGCCATGATTGCCGATCAGCAGCCCGGCCACTGCCATGGCGACAGGGCCACTCACGTGCAGGCGGCTCGCCAGCGCATAGCCGCCCATGACGACGGCAAGGCTGATCATCACTTCGACCTTGTATTCGTCGATCGATCGCATCGCCCGGAAGGCAACATAGCCGGTGACCATTCCCAGGAGGATGCCGCCGCCTGCTTCCACTGCGAAAAGCTGCGCCGCATGGGGCGCAGAGAGCGGCGTTCCCGTCAGCGCCGAGGCCAGCAGGATGGTGAAGACGACAACGCCGACGCCGTCGTTAAACAGGCTTTCGCCAGCGACCGTTGCCTGCAGAGTGGGCGGGACGTTGGCGTCCTTCATCACGCCCATCACCGCGACCGGGTCGGTGGGACTGATCAAGGCACCGAACACAAGGCACCAGATGAACGGCAGGTCGAGGCCGAGCAGCCCTCCGACGAGCTGCACACCCATGGCGACGACCGCAGTGGATATGAGCACACCGACGGTGCTGAGCACGAGAATCGGCCATCGCCCTCGCCGCATCTCGCTCCAGTCGACGTGCAGGGCACCGGCAAACAGCAGGAACGAGAGCATCCCGTCCATCAACGTCGCGTGAAAGTCGATGCCGGCAATGAAGGCTGCGATGTCGTGGCTGACCGAGCTGGCCGGCAGCACGCGATCCAACCCTACGACCATCAGCGACGCGATCGCGCCCATGACCGTGAGGCCAATCGACTGTGGCAACCGGACGAACCGGTGGTTGAGGTAACCCAGCACCGCGGCAAGCACGATCAGGATCGCGGCGGCGTCGAAGGGGCTTATCGAAACTGCTTGCATCGGTTCCTAGTCGTTCTTGCATCCGGTGATCGGGACATTGCGGACCTTAAGGGCGCCGTCTTGTCGTCCGCAAGGCACTGGGCCCAATTCGCCGCGGTGTCGGTGCCCGGCGGCACAGCTCATCGAAGCGCCCAAATACCTACCCCGAGGCCAATGGTCGCCGTTACAAGACCAAAGGCCAGGATACGCATGTTGATCGGGCGAAGCGACCGTATCTCGTGTGCTTCAAGACGTGATCTTATGACGACTGCCCGCCGCTCGGCTGACACGAAGATGAAAATGGCGATCAGCAGAAATATCGAAGCGATGGCCTTGGGCACCCATTGCGGATGCAGCGCATCGAACAGCGCATTGAAGCCGAGGCCGATGCCGACTGCGGCCATTCCTGTCCGCAACCATCCAGCAAAGCTGCGCTCGTGCGCCAGGATGGTCCGGTCCTCGGCCAGTGACGTGCGGTCCTGTGCAAGATCGACCTTGTCCGGGTTGCTCATCTTCGGCTCCTTGAACCTTCAACGCATTTCGCGCGTGTTCAGCCCGGTCCGCCTTCCCACACATCATCAGCCGCTCGCATCAGTGCGGGACAGCGCCGATTTCAAAGCCGGTCTTGTCGTGGAGCGCGAACTTGTCGACGATATTGGCGCTGGCGCGGTTGTAGCCGACCATCGACACCTCGCATCCGTCCCGGCGCAGCCTCGCCACGACCTTGTCGAGGGCAGCGACAGCCGAGATGTCCCAGAAATGCGCGCCCGTCATGTCGATCAGGACCTTGGACGCCTGTTCCTCCGACTGGAACGCCCGGGTGAACCGGTCGACCGACGCAAAGAATATCTGGCCCGAGACGCGGTAGCTCGCGGTCGTTCCGTCGGCCGAGATCGAGCGCTCGACCGCAAACATCCGCTGCACCTTGCCGGCGAAGAATATGCCCGACAGCAGCACGCCGGCGAGGACTCCCTGAGCAAGGTCATGGGTGGCGACAACGACAACGACCGTGGTCAGCATGACCGCCGAAGATGGCCATGGGTGCCGCCGCAGGTTGGGGATCGAGTTCCAGCTGAAGGTGCCGATCGAGACCATGATCATCACTGCGACCAGTGCCGGCATCGGCACCTGGCCGACGAAGCGGCCGAGGACGGCGAGGAGAAACAGGAGAAACGCCCCAGCCGTGAAGGTCGACAGCCGGCCGCGGCCGCCCGATGTGACGTTGATCACCGACTGCCCGATCATCGCGCAGCCACCCATGCCACCAACCAGCGCCGAGGCCATGTTGGCGATGCCCTGGCCACCGCATTCGCGGCGCTTGTCGCTGTCCGTATCGGTCATGTCGTCAACGATCTGCGCGGTGAGCAGCGATTCCAGCAACCCCACCGCTGCCATGGTAAGGGCATAGGGCAGGATGATCTGGAGGGTTTCGAGCGTCAGCGGCACGTTCGGCAGCTCCAGCGATGGCAGGCCTTCGGGCAGCTTGCCCATGTCAGCCACCGTGTTGACCGGGATGCCGATCGCGATGCTGAGCCCGGTCAGCACCAGGATGGCGACCAGCGGCGATGGCACGGCCTTGGTCAGCCGCGGAAAGCCGTAGATGATGGCGAGGCCGGCGGCGACCATGGCGTAGGTCTGCCAGCCAAGGCCCACCAGCTGCGGCAGTTGCGCCATGAAAATGAGGATGGCGAGCGCGTTGACGAAGCCGGTGATGACCGAGCGCGAGACGAACTGCATGAGCAGATCGAGCCGCAACAGGCCGGCGATGATCTGGATAAGCCCCATGAGGATGGTGGCGGCAAACAGATATTCGACGCCATGATCGCGGACCAGCGGCACGACCAGCACCGCGACAGCGGCGGTGGCGGCCGAGATCATGCCGGTACGGCCACCGGTAAACGACACCACGATGGCGATCGCAACGGAAGCATAAAGTCCGACACGTGGATCGACGCCGGCGATGATCGAGAAGCCGATGGCCTCCGGGATCAACGCCAGGGCGACGACGATGCCGGCAAGAATATCGGCGCGCGGGTTGGCAAGCCAATCACGGCGCAGCGTGGCGATGTTCAGCATGGAAGAGAAGCCTGGGTGAAAGCGGGGCGATCGGGCAGAAATATCGGCGCGATTGAGAGTGCCGCCAGAGGTTGTCCGAGGGATAGGCGCCCGGCCGAGCCACCCGGTCAGCCGGGTCCGTCACCACCGCTGCATAGCGTGTCGAGACGCATTTTGGCAAATCGTCGGCTGGCCGCCTCTGAATTCATGGCAACAACCAGGCAATCCGCGTTCGGAGGTGAGCTCGCACCGTACAGGATGGGGTGGTTGCCGCCCTCTCCGGGCGGCCTCGCGATATGCCTTGATAGTGGCGTTCAAGCCACTGAGCGGAACGGACGGCAACCGTGTTGGAGGCTGCGATGATCGGGGTGGACCTGGCAAGGACCAGCAAGCTGAAGTGGCAGCGCTGCGTTATCCTCGACCGTTGCCGAACCGTCGGGAGCTTCGCTTCCACTTGCCTCCAGTAGGCAAGGTCTGCAAAAACACGGTCGATTTTCGCTTTGTCCGACCGGAGGTGCGCGTTGAACCAGGCACCTTTCCAGCCGTTTCCGCAGCGAGCGGGCAGTCGCTTCGAGCAGTTCGCCCTCTACCGATGGTGGCGCAAATCGGTCGTTGCCCCGATCGACCATCCGGCCGTGTTCGCGCGGATCATCGAAGAGAGCGGGTCATCGCCGCGCTATATCTTCATGACAATGATGTCAGCGGGCATCGCAGTGCTTGGTCTGCTGCTGTCTTCGCCGGCAGTGGTGATCGGGGCCATGTTGATCTCGCCGTTGATGAGCCCCATCCTCGGTCTGGGCTTTGCGCTGGCGTTGTTCGATTTCGCCGAACTGAGGCGATCGTTGACAGCTCTCACGCTTGGCGCGGGTGCAGCCCTTTTGTTCACAACGCTGATCGTCATGGCGTCGCCGCTTAAGGCACCTACGGCCGAAATTCTCGCACGGACACACCCTAATCTGTTCGATCTGCTCGTGGCGCTGTTTGCCGCCCTGGCCGGTACCTACGCCATTATCCGTGGTCGCGGCGAGACGATTGTCGGGGTCGCCATCGCAACCGCGTTGATGCCACCGTTGGCTGTCGTCGGCTTTGGCCTTGCAACGCGGAACATGCCGATCATGACCGGCGCGCTGGCGCTTTTCGTCACGAACTTCGTCACCATTGCGTTGGCGGCAATGGTCACGGCGCGGTTTTTCGGGTTCGGTCACTATCTATCGAAACAGCAGAGCTGGGCGCAGACGGTCATCCTGATCCTGGTGTTCGTCGTCATGTCGATTCCCCTTGGCTTGTCGCTCAGCCGGATTGCCAACGAAGCCGTTACCGCCAGCCAGGTTCGCAGTTTTCTGGCGGGTCGATTCGGTGATCGTGCACGCGTGACCCAGCTCGAAATCGACTTTGGCCAAACACCGATCGAAGTACGGTCGGTCGTTATCGCCCCCCGCGCCAGGGCCATCAGTGGCACACAGCTGCAAATGGACCTCGCCGGACGACTGAAGCGGCCAGTTGTACTGCAGATCGATCAGGTGCTGCTCGACCCGGCGGCCGGCGCCGCCGAAACACAACGTGCCGAAGTTGTACAAGCGTCCCGAACGGCTGCAGAGGAAACCGATGGGGTCAGGACCGCCGCCCGCGTCGTATCGGTTCTGGCGGGGATTCCAGAGGACGATGTGATCGTCGACCGTGATCACCGCCGGGTGTTGGCATCGGCGTTGGCGATACCGGGCGCGAGTCTCGACAGCTATTTCGAGCTCGAGCACCGCGCTGCCAGTGCTCTGGATGGTTGGGTGGTCACGATTGTTCCGCCGCTGGCCCCAATGCCGATCATAACCTTTGCCGATAATGTCGATGCGCTCGACCCGGCGGCTGAGCACGCCGTCGATCTGTCGATCTGGGCCGCAAAGCACTGGAATAGCCTGTCGCTCGGGGTGCCGGGGCTGCCCACAGGTGCCGTGCCGGCCCGGCCGCCTCTCAATCAGCGCCGGGCGTTGGCTATTGCCGCCATACTCGAGCAGCACGGCATCAAGCCTGTGTCGGTACCCGGAGGTGGCCAGTCCGTCCGGCTTGTCGATAGCACCCGAGCGACATCGCCGGATAATTGACGCTTACCCACAGGAACAATCCTTCGCCAGCCAGGCTCGGCCGCGTCGGCACAATGGCGGTCACGCAGCAAAAACTCGCTGCAGGAGGCTGCAGGGCGATGCCGCGGCAGGCACGCTAGGGCGCTTCACCAGCGCACCCGACCCGGCTACTTGGCCGCGGCCCCGTCTTGCTCAGAAGCTGTAGGCGGCGCCGAGAAAAAGCTGTCGGCCGAAATACTGCTGGGTGCTGGTCTGCGCCTCGGTGCCCCAATAGGTGCGGTTCGGGGCATCGGTGATGTTGTTGGCCTGGAGGAGCAGGCGAAGCCCCTGCATCGGGCTGCCATCCTGGAATTCGTAGCTGAGCTGGGCATCGACGACGGTTTCGGCGGCGTTGATGGCGGGGTTGGAGACCTGGCCAACCTGGGGGGCGACATATTTGCTGCGGTAGCGGACGCCGACGCGGGCGCCGAAGCCGTGCTTTTCATAATAGACGGTTGGGTTGGCGACATGCGCCGACAGGCCGGGCAGGGTGATGCTGGTCGGCGCGCCGCTGGTGCTGGTGGTGATGCTCAGGTCGCTCTTGGTGTAGCTGTAGTTGAGGATGACGCCGAGGCCGTCGAACGGTGCCGGCAGGTCGGTGAAGGCGTGGGTGTAGTTGGCCTCGATGCCCCAGACATAGCCGCCCTGGCCGTTGATGGGCTGGCTGAAGGTCCCGATATCCTGCTTGGGCGCGCCGGTTGCCGTCGGCGGGGCGTTGTCGAGGAGGGCGCCGAAGCCGTTTTCGCGGAAGTTGAAGCCGGTCGTGGTGCCGTTGATGACGAAGGTCTTCAGGTCCTTGTAGAAGGCGCCGACTGCGAGGATGCCGTTGTTGCCGAAATAATGTTCGTATCCGAGGTCGAACTGGTTGGCGAGGAACGGGCGCAGGAAGGGGTTGCCGCCGCTGCCGCCGGGAACGCCGGCGCCGTCGAAGGTGATCTGGACCGACGAGCGGATATCGAAGAAGCCGGCGCGTGACAGCTGACGCGAGGCCGAGGCGCGGATGAAGTCGCGTTCCGAAAGTTCGAGGACGGCGTTGAAGGATGGCAACCATTCGGTGAACTTGTCGCCGACGGTGACGAAGACGTCGTTGGTCGACGAGGTCGAGCTCTGGTCGGTGTTGACGACGCGAAGGCCGATGTTGCCGCGTAGCGGCAGGCTGCCAAGATCGCCGGCGTAATTGAGCTGGGCATAGCCGGCGATGGTGTCTTCGCTGAGCGTGAAGGACTGGTCGCGGGTGAAGCCCAGTGACTGGTCGACGGTGCGGTTGGCGCCTACGAACTGGTTAAGCAGGCCGTCGATATCGGCGGCGAGGAAGTTGGGCAGGCCCGCGCGGGCAAAGCGGCCGGAGAAGCCGGCGCCCTTGGCGAGGCCGGCGGGGATTTGCACCGGCGCGGCGATCGCGAAGCTGGCAAAGCTGGTGATGGTGCGCCGGGCGTCGCGCATGGCGTAGCGGCCGCCGACCTCCAGTGACTGGATGAAGCCGCCGTCGATGTTCCATTTGACGTTGCCGGCAAAGGCCTTGAGTTCGTCGCGGTTTTCCTCGGGGACGACGTAGAAGCCCTGGAAAAGGTTGCGGGTCGGGTCGGTGAAATCGTGGTTGATGGCGATGTCCGGGCGATCGAGGCCGTTGAGCTTGTAATCGACGACGAGGGCGCCGCGTGTGGCGCTGAGGCGCTGGCCGTTGGCGTCATAGGCATCGATGTTGACACCGCTGTTGTTGAAGGCGCTGTCGGCGCGCGAGTAAGCGGCGTCGAGGGTGATGGTGACGGGGCCGAGGTCCTTCGCGATGTTGCCGCCGATGGTGTAGAGCTTGTTGCGGTCGCGTTCGTCCTGGTTGACGCTGGTCGCGGTCAGGCCGCTGCCCGACTGGATGCGGCCGCCGATGATGGCGCCATTGGACACGATGGCATTGGAGACGTCCTGGGCGGCGATGTTGCCCAGCCCCTCGATGCGGACACCGCGGCGGCGGACATCGGAGCTGAACTTGGAATAATAGCCGTCGATGAGGATGCGCAGGTCGGGGGTGGGCTCGAACTGGATGACGGCGAG
>JBBSOT010000118.1:0-12170 GCA_038259455.1 Hyphomicrobiales bacterium
CAGGTTACCGCGCCATTATTTAATTACAGAGGTGCGGCCCTAGCGCCCGCTTCCCGACCTTCGCTCATCCTCATCCTGGGTGTGAGCGAAGCAAGCAGTCGAAGGATCAATGGCCAGACCGGAAACGGGGCGTGGCAATGAGAAATGTTGGCCGAAGGGTCGCCTAACCATAGCGGAGGGCAGAGCGCGCCCCTAACCCGGAAACCGCCTGCGATAATGCTCCAGCACCTCCGGATTGCAGAAGTTGACAGGCAGCTTCCCATCCAGCACCCGTATCGTTTCCTCGGCGGCCCCCACCCCCATGCGCATCATGCTTTCTTCGGTAATGCCGGCCATGTGCGGCGTGATGATCACATTGTCGAAGCCGAAATAAGGGTGATCGTGCGGCAATGGCTGTTTCGAAAATACGTCGAGCGCCGCGCCGCCGATATGCCCGGTCTTAAGCGCATCCATCAACGCTGCGTCGTCCACCACCGGACCGCGCGATACGTTGATCAGCAGTGCCCCGCGCTTCATGCGCCCTATCCGCTCACGGTTGATCAGGCCTGTCGTTTCCGGAGTCAGCGGGCAGCACAGCACAAGGATATCGCTGGCATCGATCACCCCGTCCACCGAAGCGAACCGGACATGCGAGGGAATGTCCCGGGCCGTGCGACTGTTGACAACGACCTCGAGGCCGAACCCCATGGCAGCGATCTCGCCGACAGTGCGGCCAACCGCCCCGAATCCGATGATGCCGATGGTCCGGCCGGAAAGGTCGTTGCCGTTGACGGCATGATCGCGCCCGGCAAGCCAGCCCTTCTGCCGCAGGTCACGATCGACCCGGCGAAATGTCCTGAGCAGCGCCATCGACGTCCACAACACATGCTCTGCCACGGTGCGCGCATTGGCGCCCGGCACGTTAGCGACGATAACGCCGGCCCTCGTCGCCGCGTCGACAGGGATCATGTCGAGACCGGCGCCATGGCGGACCGCGGCGCGCAGTCTGGGCGCGCGCTCGAACAGCACTGGCGGCAGGACGGCCCGCACGATGACGACATCCGCATTGCGGGCCTCATCGGCCAGTGTCACGGGATCGATGCCGGAGGCAATGACAAGATCGCCATGAGCTTGCAGCAGTGCCGTCGGCTCTGGATGCAGTACGTGCGTCGAGAAGATGATCGGCACCGGCAATTCCTAGGGTCAGGATCCATTAATGTGGTTGAAAGGGTATGAGCCGATTTGGTCGGATACGAGGCGTTAGCCCGCCGGAAACCTTCCGGGCTTCAAGGGCTTGCAACGACGTAGCCGGGCAGATCGGCCATATGCTGAAGGGACGCGCAACCGGCTTCGGCCTGCCGCGTCAAACCGCTTGGCCGGGCAATCAGCCCGCCCATCGCGTTTCTCCTTGCATTTCATTGCCGGTTTGCCGCGCCATTTCAATCACATTAATGGATCCTGACCCTAGACCTGCGCCAGCGTCTTTCCCGCTTCCTCGGCGCCGCCCTGGAGCAGGCCTTTCCAATAGCTTTCGACCCCTTGCAGATGGGCGCTCATCAAAGCCTGCGCCAGATTGCCATCGCGTTTTACAAGCGCGTCGAAAATCTGCAGGTGCTCGCCATGCGACTTGCGACCGCGTTCCGGGTCGTGGAAATAGATCGGCAGGCGCTGCTCGCCCATCACGTAATAGACGCTGCAGACCTTGTGGAAGACACTGTTCTTTGTCGCCCGGACGATCTCCAGGTGAAAGTCGCGATCCTCGCGCGCCAGCCCTTCGCCCTTGGCGAGCCGCACTTCGGATTCGTGCAGGATTTCGCTCAGTCGCTCGAAATTCTCGTCGGTGGCGCGCGAGCAGGCAAGCTCTGCCGCCTTGATCTCATGGATCTTGCGCAATTCGACTGTCTCGTAGATCTGGATCGGATCGAGCGGAACGCCAGCCTTGGCAAACAGCGCCATCGCTTCGACGCTTGCTTCCCGCGTTGTCAGGTAGATGCCCGACTTGGCCCGCCGCTCGACGATCTGCATGGCTTCGAGGATTGCCAGGGCTTCCCGGATCTGTCCGCGACTGACGGTAAAGTGCTCGGCCAGCTCGCGTTCCGAGGGCGTCCGCCCCGTGTCGCTACGCGAGAAGGAGAACAGGTAGGCAGCCAGTTCCGCAAGCAGGTTTTTCTCTTTCATCGATCAGGCGTCCTGTGCGTGGGCCTCCAGAAAGCGTTCCGATACAGTGAAACCAAGGCCCGGTCGATCCGGAATGGTGATCAGACCGTCGCTTGCCTCGATCGTTTCCTCGACCAGATCATGGATCATCGGATTGGCGCCAAGCGAATATTCGACGGTGAAAGAGGCCGGCGAGGCAGCGCAGACATGCAGCCCGGCAAAGAAGCAAGGGGCGCCTGCCCACAGATGCGGCGCCAGCCGCAGATTGAAGGCGCTGGCGATCGTGCCGATGCGCATCGCCTCGCTGATACCGCCGCAGAAAGCCGGGTCGGGCTGGAAGATGTCGGCGGCCCTGAGCACTGCCAGGTCGCGGAACGCGTAGCGCGTAGCCTCGCTCTCGCCCGTGGCAATCGGCACGCTGCTCGCAGCGCGCACCTCGGCCATGCCGGCCTTGTCGTCGGCGATCAGCGGCTCCTCGAACCAGGCGAGGTCACAATCTTCCACCATGTGGGCGAAACGTTTTGCATCGGCGACGGTATAGGTGCCATGCGCGTCAACCATCAGCCCGATTTCGGGACCGAGCGCGGCGCGCGCCGCCCGGACGCGCGCTGCCGAAACATGCGGCGCACCGTCCATTGCGCCAACCCGCATCTTCACGGCCTTGAAGCCGCCGTTGGAGATGTAGGATTTGAGCTGGTCGCCGATCGCGTCGGCAGCCGCCCAGCCGCCCGAGGCATAGGCCGGCATGCGGTCCAGCTTTCGCCCGCCAAGCAATTGCCAGACCGGCTGGCCGAGCGACTTGCCCAGAATATCCCAGAGCGCGATATCGATAGCGCTGATGGCCGCTATCGTCATGCCGCGCCGGGCAATCTGCGGCATGGCGTGCCCGGAGGCTATGGCAAGGTCCGATCGGACGCCATTGTAGAGCATTTCCCAGATGACGCTGATGTCGCCGGCATGGAGCCCTATCAGCTGCGGCCCGATCTCCCGGTTGAGCATATGGACCAGGGCGCCGTAATCGCCGGCGCTGCCGGCGGCGTTCTTGCCCTCGCCCCAGCCGATAACGCCGTCATCGGTCTCGACACGCACGATCGCCGCATCGAAGGTGCGCACCTGACCGAAGTCGCTGCGATGCTGACGACTGGTTTCGATGGGTATGCGCACCCACCAGGCCTGAACCGCTGCAATTCGCATCGTCATCCGATCTCCCCCCGCCTTGCCGCCGCTTCCTCTATCGGGAAGCTGTTGTCTCGAAGCTGCGGCTACTTGATCAGCGGCAGCAACGTCTCGGCCGTGATGCGCATCTGGTCGGTGTAGAATTTCTGGGTGAGAACGCTGGAGCCATGGTCCTGGATGAACTTCAGCTGCTCGGGCGAGATATCGACCGGATTGCGCTCGACCATGTCCGGATACCGATTGGCCGGTGTGCGGTCGACCGGTGCGACAAACTCGTTGGTCAGCGCGCCGTCATAGCCGATGTCCTTGAGGATGCCGACGATCTTTGGCCAGTCGATGGTGCCGAGACCGGCGGCAAAGCGGTTGTTGTCCGCAACGTGAAAGTCGAAAAGACGCTTGCCGGCCTTGCGGATCGCTTCCTCGACGTCGAACTCCTCCATGTGGATGTGGTAGGCGTCAAGGCAGACGCCGCATTCCGGGCTGACGGCATCGGCGAGGGCCAGCGCCTGCTCTCCACGGTTGAAGATGTAGGTCTCGAAGCGATTAAGCGGTTCGATGGCGATCTTCACGCCGACCTTCTGGGAATGGCTGAAGCATTCGCGGGTTGCATCCACCAGCCAACCCCATTCCTCCTCCTCGGTGGCATCGGGTGTCACCTTGCCCACGGTACCCGGCACCAAGGTGATGATCTCACCTTCAAGCTCGCTGACCATGGTCAGCACATCCTTTACATACTGCACCGACCGCTCGCGCTGGCCCTGGTCCTTGGCAGCCAGATTGCGGTCTCCGAGCATCAGGGTGACCGAACCCCAGCAGCGTATGCCATGTTCCTTCAGCAGGGCACGCGTTTCGGCAGGCTTGTACTGTTCGGGCTCACCCGAGATTTCGATGCTCTCATAGCCGAACGACTTGATACGTCTGAGCGTGGTGTCGAGTGGCTCCGCGCGCATCCAGTTATGCGTCGAAAGATGCATGATGACTTCCTCCCAGTATTGGCCCGCTGCAAGGTCATGACGAAGCGGGACGTGATCCTCCAGATTGGTCAGACCACATATGAGCGATCTGGTTAGACCAATTGAGCTTGCCCGGAGCTCTACAGCAAAATTTTTGCGTCGGCAAGATTACCACCGCAATCTGCCGCCATCTACCCTAACTATATGAACACAATCGAATTATTCCGCGCCCCGAAATTTATCGCCGGTCCGGGGATGCCGTTCGCTCGGCTTGACCCAAACGCCAGATTTGGTAATACCAGAATGGATGTTTGGATGACCGCTCAGTCTTGCAAGTTCGGCAACTTGCTTTATTCAAACACCTTGGGGAGCGAAGTGCTCGGCGTTCGGGGGGTCGCCTTGCAAGCCCGTTCAGGTGGATACTTCGTCCGGACAGACAAGCTGACGCCGTCAAGCCGGACAATTGAAAGGGAGGAAGTGAGTGCCCAAGACAATCAAGGGACCGGGAATATTCCTGGCACAGTTCGCGGGCGACGAGGCCCCGTTCAATTCGTTGAAATCGATCGCCGAATGGGCAGGTGGCCTTGGCTACAAGGGGGTCCAGATCCCGACATGGGACGGCCGTCTTTTCGACCTCAAGAAAGCTGCGGAATCGAAGGCCTATTGCGACGAGGTCAAGGGCATCTGTGCTGATGCCGGTGTCGAGATAACCGAGCTGTCGACGCATCTCCAGGGACAGCTGGTGGCGGTTCATCCGGCCTATGATAGCCAGTTCGACGGCTTTGCGCCGGCCTCCGTGCACAACAACCCGCAGGCGCGCCAGAAATGGGCCGTCGAGCAGATGATGTTCGGCGCCAAGGCATCGCAGAACCTGGGACTTGGCGCTTCCGTCTCCTTCAGCGGGGCTCTGGCCTTTCCGTATCTCTATCCCTGGCCACAGCGCCCGGAGGGGCTGATCGAAGAAGCATTCGGCGAACTCGGCAAGCGCTGGAAGCCGATCCTCGATGCCTATGAAGATGCAGGCGTGGACCTCTGCTACGAAATTCACCCCGGAGAAGATATCTTTGACGGTGCGACCTTCGAGATGTTCCTCGACGCGGTCGGCGGCCATGCCCGCTGCAACATCAACTATGATCCGTCGCACTTCCTGTTGCAGCAGCTCGACTATCTGGATTTCATCGACATCTACCACGAGCGCATCAAGGCGTTTCACGTCAAGGATGCCGAATTCAACCCGACGGGACGCCAGGGTGTCTATTCTGGCTACCAGAGCTGGATCAACCGCGCCGGGCGCTTCCGTTCTCTCGGCGATGGCCAGGTCGATTTTTCGGGCATCTTCTCGCGCCTGACGACGCACGGCTACGACAGCTGGGCCGTGCTGGAATGGGAGTGCTGCCTCAAGCATCCGGAAGACGGCGCGGCAGAAGGCGCACCCTTCATCGCGCACCACCTTATCCGCGTCACCGAAAAGGCATTTGACGATTTTGCCGGCGGCGCCACGGACAAGCAGTTGCTGCGCAAGATGATGGGAATATAGGCAGGGGTCGAACCGGCCGACGAGGGAGGGATCTATGGCAATCGAAGGTAGAAGCGAAAAGGCCAGCGGTCCAATCCGTTATGGCATGGTGGGCGGCGGCCAGGGCGCCTTCATTGGCGGTGTTCACCGCATCGCGGCGCGCATGGACGGCGATTTCCAGCTGGTCGCCGGCGCCTTGTCGTCCGACCCTGCGCGGGCCAGGGCTTCGGCTGCGGAACTGGGTCTCGATCCACAGCGCAGCTACGCTTCCTTTGCCGAAATGGCCAAGGCCGAAGCGAAGCGTCCCGACGGCATCGAGGCCGTGGCGATCGTCACGCCGAACAATGTCCACTTTCCGGTGGCAAAGGCATTTCTGGAAGCCGGCATCCACGTCATCTGTGACAAGCCGCTGACATCGAACCTCGCGGACGCCAGGAAGCTTGCCGCACTGGTCGAAAAGACCGGCAAGGTCTTTGTCCTGACGCATAACTACACGGCATATCCGATGGTGAGGCAGGCGCGCGACATGGTCGCCAGGGGCCAGTTGGGCGACATCCGCATCGTACAGGCGGAATATCCGCAGGACTGGCTTACCGAGGACCTAGCTGCAACCGGCCAGAAGCAGGCTTCATGGCGCACCGATCCGAAACAGTCAGGCGTTGGTGGGGCCAGCGGTGACATCGGCACCCATGCCTACAACCTGGCACGGTTCGTCTCCGGGCTCGAGCTCGACGAACTGTCAGCCGACCTAGACGCCTTCGTTCCGGGCCGAGCCGTGGACGACAATCTGAACGTTTTCCTGCGATTCAAGCCGGTCGGCAAGGCGCTGGCTGCCAAGGGCATGATCTGGGCGAGCCAGGTTGCACCTGGCAACGAGAACGGCTTGAAGATTCGCGTCTATGGCACCAAGGGTGGCATCGAATGGGTGCAGGCGGATCCCAATTACCTCTGGTACACCCCTTTCGGCCTGCCCAAGCAGTTGATCACGCGCGCCGGCGCCGGCGCCGGGCCTGCCGCTGCAAGGGTCACCCGCGTGCCGTCGGGACACCCGGAGGGCTATCTCGAAGGGTTTGCCAATATCTATCAGGAAGCCGCGCGCGCTATCCGTGCGGCGCGCAAGAAGAACGGCAAACCCGCCAAGGACGTTATCTATCCAACTGTTGAGGATGGCGTCGAGGGAGTTGCCTTCGTCGAGGCTTGCGTGAAGTCTTCCAAGAAGAACGCTGCCTGGACAAAACTTTAGCTGAAAGGCTGCAGCAAGACGGTGCTCGGAATACGCGCCGGCTCAATGGGCCGGGCCAGATTTCGCAAAGCTCGTTGCTGCAGGCAGCAAATCGTGGCGGCTACCGGGACGCCTGCGCCACCGGCAGCGTCAAAGGGTCATTTTGCGCGGGCAGCACGACGCTTGGGCTTCTCCACGACCGCGACCCGCCCCAATCCGGCCTTCTTGGCCAGGCTTGAACGTTCTGCCGCATAATTTGGTGCAACCATCGGATAGGATGGGCCAAGGTTCCACTTGGTGCGATACTCATCCGGTGATATTCCGAGCACCGAAAGATGACGCTTCATCGATTTGAATTTTTTGCCGTCTTCCAGGCAGATGATGTAGTCCGGGAAGACCGATTTCTTGGGGTTGACGGCTGGCACGGGAGCCGGTTCCTGCTGTTGCGCGGCATCGCTTAGTTTGCGGACCGAACTGCTGACGCTGGCAATCAGATCAGGCAATCCGGCGACAGGCAGCCTGTTGTTGGAGACGTATGCAGCTACTATTTCAGCAGTCAGCCCGACGATTGCGGGCCCGTCAATGTCAGCCATCTCTTGCTCCTGAACTTTGTAGGCGACGATGTATCCGGGAACAATTGAACATGCAACTGCCGCAGATCAAGGGCATGACGCCGGGCGCGGCTGGAGTTTGATCCGCAGTAGCCGCTTTTCACCGTGAAGGATGGCTGCGTGTCCGAGAAATGGTACATTCAAGAAACCATTGTCCGGTTCGAGACAGATCATGGGCTCATTTTAGCCCCTTGGAAGCGATGCAATGTGCCAAGTCACCCTGCCTTGCGCCGATAAGTTGACTGCCAAGCGTTCGTCGAACCACATTCACTATTCGATTACTTGCAAGACCGGGTTGGTAAAAAAGCGATGCTGATACGAGATATTTTCGCGCGCAATCTACGCACGCTTAGCGAGGAGCGCGGGTCAATCAACCACGTTTGTCGGCAACTTGGCATCCATCGGCAGCAGTTTGCCGTCTATCTCCGCGGCGATCGGCTGCCCAACAAGACGACACTCGGGCGGCTCAGTCGATACTTCAACGTTCCTGAAGACGCATTCTTCGCCGATCTGTCTGCGGAAGAACCGAAGGAGCCTGCGGGAGACCGTGCGTGCCGCGCCATTGTTGATCGCGTGAAGGCGTCTCCGCCCGCCTTGGCGCCGGGACTTTTCCAGACATACTTCTGGTCACCAGTGCTTGGCGAAGACGTCGTGACTGCGTTGACTGTCATCAGTCAGAAAGACGACGCGCTGACCTTTCGGCGGCTTACGGCTACCGGCGAGCGTGGCGATCCGACATGGTCCTATGTCAAGGGCGATCATCAGGGTGTTATCTCCGAGCGGATGGGCTGGATCTACTTTCAGGCGTCAAACCGGATGGAACCGCAGGAACCTAGTCTTCTGACCGTTAAGTGGGCAGCGCTGTCAGAACCACTCCTGGCTGGCCATGCGATGGTGATCAGCCATTTGGGCCCGATGGTCACCAATGTTGTCATGGCGCCACACCGGCCTTCCACGACACTTCGGGAAGCAATTCGGCGGACACGTGTCTTCAGTCGTGGCGACCCGGAAATCGCACTCGTGACCCGTTTTCTGAAGCAGCCAATTGTATATTAGTGAGATGAAAGACTAAGATTTCTTTTTGTAGCCTTTCGGGTCCATTATTCATCAAGAAATAAGCAGGCCCTGGATCTATACAGTTTCAGTCATATGGATTTGTTCCACGAGATCACCGAATGTTAGAAAAGAACGAAAAACGTATAATATTATACTAATTTAGTAGGATATTTTATTTCTATCTTAACCGTCTATTAATGAGTCGCTCTCCATATGAGCGGTGCATCCGGTTCTGGATGTTGCAAATATGGAGACAGTCCGATGAATGCAAAGAAGCCAGTGATCACCGCTGCACCCTCGACAGCTGCCTTTGTGTCGAAGGGCGCGCTTTTCAACAAGCGCTGATCACCTCCCAAGCATACGGTTTTCGGGCGGTTGCAGGCACGACCCCAACGACTGCAACCGCCTTTTTTCTGTCAGGCCCACATGCAGATCAGAGCGGCAAAAACGCTGGTTTTCACACATCACGATGGTGGATTGCTGGGCTGCAACTATCTTTCCAAGAACGTCTTTGGCTGTGATGCCGGACTCATTTCCGTCCTTGCAGATACGACCGACTGGACCGACGTCCAAGCTGTCGTACAGGGTCCATTTCAGGGCGATTCGGAGGCCGTGGAAGCACTGATCGGCCATTCGGCCGTCGTTGTCGCGGGTTCCGAACTTGCCCGCCGGGAAGATGAATACATCTCCGAGTGGCACTGGAATGTCCCGACAGGCATGATGCATTTCTGCCTTGAAGATGCCGACATCATGTCGCTCGAGGAATCCGAACAAGCCCAGCAGCAGAGGATCGCGGTGGAGCCCCAGCCGGCATTGTTCCGGCGCAATCTGGGTTTGCCGACCGTTGCTCTGCCGACTGACGGCAGGAACACCGAACTTCTCAGGATTATGGCCCGCAGGCGAACCGTAAGGGCGGTTTCGGCGCCATCCATCCAATTGTCGCAGCTTGCAGATTGTCTGTATGCCGGGATGGGGATCACCGGATTTACGTCGAACTGCGTTGGCCAGCTGCCGCTTGGAATGACGCCCTCCGGGGGCGCACGAAACCCTTACGAAGCCTATGTCTTCGCGCAGAATGTCGAAGGTCTCGATCCGGGCATCTACCATTATTCGGCGCTTGACCACGATCTGGCGCGTGTTGGCGCCGTGCCCATCCTGTCGGAGTTGATCGGCAACCAGGACTGGGCCGACGAGATGCCATGCATGATCGTGCTTGTGGCTGACCTTCGCAGGACAATGTGGAAGTACCGCGATCCCAACGCCTATCGCGTCGTGCTTATCGAAGCCGGTCATATCGGACAAAATGTCATGCTTGCCGCGACACAGCACGGCCTTAGCGCATGCCCTACCGCGGCGCTGGCTCAGGGCCGTATTCGTGAGCTTCTGGACCTCAAGCGAATTACCGATGCGCCTGTCTACGCAATGACACTGGGTGTCCCCGGCTCCGAAACGGCGGCTCAAAGCATCCAGTGAACGCGTTCGGCAAGAGGATGCGGATTCACACTCACCTGTCGGGCATGGCCGCCGACGTGCAGGCGTCGCCGAACGACAGCAAACTGTGCCCACCGACCCACCGACGTTCCAATGCGCGCTGACCGGCCCTTGCTCGGCATCAGCTTGATGCTTGGGTTTTGCGCCATAGCGCCACTTGCCGACGCCATTGCCAAACTGCTCGGCGGCAGGATTCCCCTGGCCGAACTGTTGTTTGTACGATTCGTCGCGCAGGCAATCCTGCTTTTGCCGATCATCTGGTACACGCGCCGGCCTTTCGCCATGACCCGCGCCGACCTTCGCCTGACAGTCGTGCGATCCGTGCTCCATATTGCCGGGCTTGGCGCCATGTTCACGGCATTGCGATTCTTGCCCCTAGCGGATGCCGTGGCGATGGTCTTTGTCATGCCCTTCATCATGCTGTTCCTGGGCTGGATGGTGCTTGGCGAGAATGTTGGACCCCACAGATTGTTCGGCTGCGGCGTGGGCTTTGCCGGGACGCTTCTGGTGGTCCAACCAAGTTTCGCCGCCGTTGGTGCCCCGGCACTGCTGCCACTTCTCGTCGCACTGATATTTGCGCTGTTCATGCTGGTCAGCCGCAAGCTTGCAAGAGCCAATGACCCGATCGTCATGCAGGCCATAAGCGGCATGGTTTCAACGGCGATTCTGGCGCCTTTGGCACTGGTGCTCGCACTTGCGCAAATGCCGGGTTTCGAAATCCTCGTACCGGCCAAGGCGGACTGGTTTCTACTGGCCGGATTGGGAGTATTTGGCACTCTCAGTCATCTTCTGATGACCTGGGCGCTGCGCTATGCCCCCGCAGCAACGCTCGCGCCGATCCAGTATGTCGAGATTCCTCTCGCGACCATCGTTGGCTGGCTGGTTTTCAAGGACCTGCCCAATGAGATCGCAGCCGTCGGCATCGCGATCATCATGTGTGCCGGGCTTTATATTCTCCTGATGGAGCACCGAGCCGGCCGCCTGCAGCATGACGTCATCTGACGGTTTGTGAACTCATTGCCGGCAACGGTTATTGCGGCAACTCCGTTTCGCGAAAGAGGAGCTTCAGGTACTGCGGCGCCTCCCTTACATTGGATGCGTTGCTGCGGTGCTCGAACAACGCGTCAATAAAGGCAGCATCATCAATGTAGCTCGCAGCGATGTCCTTCATCTGGGCACAATGCACACGCCATGCGGCCAGCAATTGATCACCAGGGATTTGCCGCCAGCTGTGATGCGTACTCCGCTCGAAACTGCGCTTCCGGTAAAGCGGCTTCGGCACTCTGCGCAATTCACCCAGGCACGCCTGCTGCAGAATCCAGGTTGAATCGACGCAGAAATCGGTTGGCGGATTCGGGCGCAGTCTCAGGTGCTGCCAGTCGCGAGACTGTCGACGCATGAGAGCTCGATAGCTGTAGCCGTTATACAAATTCTTCATCACATTGCCGATGCGCAGTTCTATCGGCCCCGTCGCCTCCGATGCCTGGATCCGACCATTGATTGTTTCGATGTCGCTATACGCTGCAAATGTCTGCGGATATTTTTCAAGAACCCGGTGGCACTCTTCAACGTATGAGGGCTTGAGAACATCATCGTGAGGCAACACCATGAAGAACTTGCCGCGGGCTTGACTGAGAGCAAAGTTCGAGTTCTCCACCCAGCCCAGTCGCTTGGGTTGCTGAAAGACTCTGACCTTGCGATGTCGTTTCCATGGATCCAGTTCGGGAGAGTGAACGCTGTCATCATTTGAAACGATGATCTCCAGGTCATCAATGCTCTGCTCGATCGCACTTTCGAGCGTTTCTGCGATGAAATCATGCGCGCGATACGCGGGGATACAGATCGACACCAGAGGTCGCCGTTCAATGAGCGCGAACAATGCTAAGACCCAGCCAGCGCAAGATCCACGCATTCGGAGGCGCATCTCGGTGACGACGTGAACTTTCCGGTGTCTACGGTCCAATAACCCGGCGCCAACTGTTGCGAACCGTGTCGCGAACGTTGATGAA
>JBBSOT010000119.1:0-12143 GCA_038259455.1 Hyphomicrobiales bacterium
AGAGGCTTTAGCCTTCTGGTCGATTATCATTGCCTTCGCGGTGATGGGGCTGAAATTTGTCGCCTGGTGGATGACGGGCTCCGTCGCGCTCTATTCGGATGCCCTCGAATCGATCGTCAACGTGATTGCGGCACTTGCGGCTTTCTGGGCAATCCGCGTCAGCCATAAACCGGCCGACCAGGACCACCCGTTCGGACACCACAAGGCCGAGTATTTTTCGGCGGTGCTCGAAGGCGTGCTCATCGTGCTTGCGGCAATGCTCATCCTTGCCGAAGTCTGGCGCGCCTGGAACGTCCCCGCGCCTATCCACCAACCATGGACAGGATTGGCGATCAACGGCGCGGCGGCGGCAATCAACCTGTTCTGGGCCCAACTGCTTATCCGCGTCGGCAGTCGGGAACGCTCGCCAGCATTGATTGCCGACGGGCGCCACATCATGACCGATGTCGTGACATCGGTTGGCGTCATTGCAGGCCTGATTGGCGCGGTGTTGACGGGATGGACTGTTCTCGACCCGGCACTCGCCATCATCGTGGCGCTCAATATCCTGTGGCAGGGCTGGCAGGTTATCGGTTCCTCCATGCAGGGCCTGATGGATCGCGCCGTCGACACGGACGAGCACTTCCGCATCCGCGACATCATTTCAGCCAATTCGAAGGGCGCGTTGGAAGTCCACGATCTCAAGACGCGCATCGCCGGCCGCGCCACGTTCATCGAGTTTCATCTGGTTGTCGATGCCGCCATGACGGTGAGCGAAAGCCACGTCATTTGCGACCGGATAGAAGAAGGTCTGAGGCAGCAGATGCCGAGCGTGCGCATAACCATCCATGTCGAACCGGACGACGAGGCCAAGCTGCCACCCGGCACGGCGGCGGTTCCCTTCGCCTAGGGTCAGGACCCTAGCAACCAGCTTGGCTTCCGCTATTTTGCTGTGGGTGGCTGACATTTCCGGCCAGTTAAGCCTATGAACGGTCCACATGGAATCGACTGCGACACCTCCCCCACCGCAGGGCCTGGGAAAAGTGCCTGCCGCTGGACAATGGGCGATCCTCCTTTTTCTGTCGCTGCTCTTTGCAGGGATCCTCGAAATGGCCGGCATGCCGGCGTCGATGCTGCTCGGACCGATGCTTGCTGCCGTCATTGCCGGGACAAACGGCGCCACGGTGCGGGTGCCTGGCTATTGCTTTGCCGGTTCGCAGGCGTTTGTGGGATGTCTGGTCGCCGCATCGCTGTCGCCCGCGATATTTTCGACGTTTCTGGACGACTGGCCGCTCTTTGGCAGCGTCGTTCTGGCGACGCTGGTCGCCTCGAGCTTTCTCGGCTGGTTCGTCAGCCGTTTGAAAATCCTACCGGGTACGACAGCGGTATGGGGCTCGGCGCCGGGTGGAGCGACAGCCATGGTGCTGATGGCCGGTGCATTCGGCGCAGACGCACGGCTCGTCGCCTTCATGCAGTATCTGCGCGTCATTCTTGTCTCGGTCGCTGCCGCCCTGATCGCACGTTTATGGGTCGACACATCCGGTGTCGAGCCGCCGCCAAGCATCTGGTTCCCGGCCATCGAGTGGAGTGCCTTCACAACAACGCTCGCAATAGCGGCCATAGGCGGTCTGGCCGGCCGGCTGCTGCGCCTGCCTTCGCCCTACTTTATCGGCGCGGCAATCGTCGGCACACTGGTTCATCTCTGGCTCGGCGCGCCCATCCAGCTGCCGGTTTGGCTATTGGGCACCTCCTACATGTTGATCGGCTGGGCTATCGGCCTGAACTTCACCCGCGCTATCCTGGTGCATGCGACACGCGCACTGCCGCAGATAATCGGCTCAATCGCCGCCCTCATGTCATTCTGCGGCGGGCTCGCCTGGCTGCTGAGCCATGAACTGGGAATCGATCCGCTGACCGCCTACCTTGCCACCAGCCCGGGAGGCATGGACTCCGTTGCCATCATCGCGGCCGCGTCGGATAACGTGGACCTGTCCTTCGTCATGGCTTTGCAGAGCGCCCGGCTGGTGATCGTGCTGGCAGTCGGGCCATACCTGGCGCGGCTTGTGGCGCGCTGGATAAAGCCGTGACCGGCCAGCCGGTGCTATGCTCTTGCCTCTCCTTCTGGCCTGATGTATTAGACCGCCATGTCCAAGCGCTCGATCACATCCAGCTCCCGTCCGTCCGCATTCGCGGTCGAGACCGTTCGCGCGCTTTCCTCAGCTCTTCTGCTACTCGGTCTTATCGGCGATCGTCGGGCCAGCTGAAGGAGCGCCCGGCGGTCGAATAGGCCGCCCTGCGCAGCAAGCTCCTTGCCAGCCACAATTTCCTGCATGAAGATTTGTTAGGCATCGTATGCTTTGAGAGCGACGATGCCGGGAGCGAATAAAATGGACGCAAAGACCGAAAAGCCGCCCGTGAAGGGCATGCCGGACGCCGATCAGAAATACCAGCCATACCCACCGGTCGGACTGACCGATAGAACATGGCCCGACAAACGGATCGAAAAGGCACCGATCTGGTGCTCGGTCGACTTGCGTGACGGCAACCAGGCATTGATTGATCCGATGGGCCATGACCGCAAGGCACGCATGTTCCAGCTCTTGCTCGACATGGGTTTCAAGGAGATCGAGATCGGTTTCCCTTCGGCATCGCAAACCGACTTCGATTTCGCGCGCTGGTGCATCGAGGAAGCCGGAGTGCCCGAGGCGGTCTCGCTCCAGGTCCTGGTGCAATGCCGGCCCGAACTGATCACCCGCACCTTCGAGGCGCTTCAGGGTGCCAGAAAGCCGATCGTTCACTTCTACAATTCGACCAGCGAGCTGCAGCGTCGTGTCGTCTTCGCCAAAGACGTGGCTGGCATCAAGAAGATCGCCACCGACGCGGCCAAGATGATCACCGACATGGCGGCCAAGGCCGGCGGCGGTTTCCGCTTCGAATACTCACCTGAAAGCTTCACCGGGACAGAGCTCGAAGTCGCGCTGGAAATTTGCAACGCGGTCACCGAGATCGTCCAGCCCACACTTGACAACAAGCTGATCATCAACCTGCCCGCGACTGTCGAGATGTCGACGCCTAACATCCACGCCGACCAGATCGAGTGGATGTGCCGCCAGCTCGACAACCGTGAAAACCTGCTCGTCTCGTTGCACCCGCACAATGATCGGGGCACCGGCATCGCGGCTACAGAGCTCGGCCTGCTGGCCGGCGCCGACCGTGTCGAAGGCACCTTGTTCGGCAACGGCGAACGGACCGGCAATGTCGATCTCGTCACCCTGGCGCTCAACATGTACACGCAGGGTCTCGACCCCGAACTGGATTGCTCGGACATCAACCGGATGAAGGATGTCTACGAGTATTGCAACCAGTTGAAGATTCCGGAGCGCCATCCCTATGTCGGTGACCTGGTCTACACGGCGTTCTCGGGTTCGCATCAGGATGCGATCAACAAGGGCATGAAGGCGATCAAGCAGGCCAACAAGCCGTTATGGGAGGTACCCTATCTCCCGATCGATCCCAAAGATGTCGGTCGAAGCTACGAAGCCATCATCCGCATCAACTCGCAGTCCGGCAAGGGAGGCATCGCTTATGTGTTGCAGGCCGATTACGGCCTGAACCTGCCGCGAAACCTTCAGGCCGAGTTCAGCCAGGACATCCAGTCGATCACCGACGTCGAGGGCAAGGAGGTGCCGGCAAAGCGCATCCACGACCGGTTTCTCGAGCTCTATGTCGATCAGCCCGGTGCGCGGATGAAGTTTCTCGACCACCAGACTTTTCCCGACCCGGGGCGAAAGGGGCATCGCATCGTCGAAGCTCAGATCACCGACAACGGCGAGGAAGTCACCATCTCCGGCAGCGGCACCGGGCCGATAGACGGCTTTGTCGACGCGCTTTCGCGCCACACCGGCATCGCACTTTCGGTCCTCGACTATTCGGAGCACTCCATGCAGCGCGGCTCCAATGCAGCGGCGATCTGCTACATGGAGGTCGAGCACCCCGGCGGGAAAATATTCGGCGTCGGCATCAACACCAACATCGTTGCAGCTTCGTTGGAAGCCGTGACATCAGCCGCAAACCGGCTGCTGGGCTGATAGGCGCGTGACTCCCTCGCTCTTCGCACACGATTCCGGCGGGGGACACACGGCGCTGGTGTTGCTGCACGGTTTCGGTGCCTTTCACGGTGTCTGGGATGGCATTGTTTCCCGGCCTGCCGGTTCGACGCGTATCATTGCGTATGACCTGCCAGGTCATGGCGGATCACTTGCCATGCCCGGAAGCCGTCCAAGTGCCAGCTCTGGCATGATAGCGTCGGACCTTCGGTCGCGTGGCGTGAGAACTGCCCATCTGGCCGGTCACTCGATGGGCGGTGCGATCGCCATGCTGATCGCGCTGGCCGAGCCCCAACTGGCCGCGTCGCTATCGCTTCTCGCGCCAGGTGGCTTTGGTCCGGAAATCAACGTTCCGCTGCTTTGCCGGTACGCCGAGGCCGTTTCGCGTGAAGAGATCCGCGCCTGCCTGCTAGCCATGTCGGGTCCTGGCTCCAACGAGGTGGCCGATAACTCGATTGACGCAATCCAACGTATGCGAGCGATGCCGGGCCAGGCTGAAAGCCTTGTTGCCATCGCCGCAGCCATCACGCGCGGCGACCGTCAGGGTGAAATTCCGCGCGCCAGCATGGCTGATTTGCAGATGCCGGTGCGGATCATGTGGGGCACCGACGACCCGGTCTTGCCGTTCAGCCAATCGGCCGGCCTGCCTGACAGTTTCGCTATCATGACCGCGCCCGGCGCAGGCCACATGTTGATCGAAGAGCGGGCTGATTCGGTGGCTGCATTCGTCTCAGCCGCCGTTTCGTGAATTCTCCTCAGTCGATGAAGCCGCATTCATCCGCCGCTTGAGTGCTGCCGCAAAACCACTATGTTCAGGATATCTTAACCATGTCCTGAGGGGCGGGAGCCGACCGCCATGAGCGAACCGGGCGACAATCTGAAACATCAAGGATCAGGCCTGCGCCTCGCCGAGGTGATCCGGCAGGTGAAGAACGCGGCCGCCGATCGTGACGACGTCGTCGTGGAACTGCGCGAGGCAAGCCTCACGCGGCTTGAACTGCTGGCCGCCGAGTTGGCGCCCGTGTTTGCCGAGGTCGCTGAAGACATCGATATCTTCGACTTCGCCATATCGTCGGGGCTGCAGCCGCGCCTGTGGATCGATGCTGTGAGCCACGTCGCCATGGGCCGAGACAGGCGAACCTACCGGTTCGTGAAAGACACACGGCGCGGTCGCGTCGTGCTTGCCGAAACCGCAACGATAGGAACTGCGGCCGAACAGGTGGCTCGCTACGTGGCCGAGCGGATCATCGAGCGGGAGCGTCTGCTGGACGGTGACGCGCAACCCGTATTGAGCGGCCTTGTCGACCCCGGCTACGGAGCGGCAACAACGCCTGTCACGCAGGACACGGGCTGGCGCCCCTTCCTGTCGGGATTGGGCCTGGTCGCGGCCGGAGCACTGGTTGGGCTCATCGCCTCGGTGATGGCACTGTGGGACCGGCTGCTCGCCAGCTTCGGCTCCTGAAGAACCAGAGTCCTGACCCTAAACCGAACCTGCTTTACTGCCCCAGGAGCTCTGATGCCGAGAGTTCTCGGATCGGAACGGTGGGGCCGGTGAGACCGCGCCGTTTCAGGCTCAACTTCCAGGCGTCGGGTGCGCCAGAAATCTCAAGCAAGTTCCATTGGGCCGGAGCATGAGACCCGCCCACAGACTGTCCGGTTGCCGATACGCCGACCACAGGAACTCTGCTCGTCTTTCCTTCGATCCAGTTGAGTGAGGGATCGTGCGAATGGCCGTGCAGCACAAGTTCGGCACCGTGACTGCGTACAGTCTTTTGAAAATTGCCGATACCAAACAATCGCTTGTGTGCAGCCACCGCACCGCGCACCGGCGGATGGTGGATCATGATCACGCGAAACAAACGCTGCTCGCTCGCCTGGTCGAGAAGACGGGCGAGCCGGCGCGATTGCTCACCGCGGAAAAAGCCGCTGGCCATGAACGGCGCCGTGGCGCGCGCGCTCGAAACGCCAATCAGCGCCACCTCGCCCCTTACTCGCATATAGGGGAACTGATGTCGGTTGGTCGGTGCATCAAGCCCGTCTCCAGCCATCCAGGGCCCCCATGACCGGCACACCTTATCGAAAGCGCCGGGCACATAGGCATCGTGATTGCCGGGCACCACCGAGACATCTCTTGGTTCGCCGAGCGCTTCCAGCCAGGATCTTGCCGTCGCTATCTCGCCGTCGAGCGCGAGATTGACGAGGTCGCCGGTGATGGCGAGATGATCGGGGGCCAGGGTCGCAATGTCCGCAGCGATCATGTCGATAATGCCGTCACGCATGTGGCGGCTGCGGTTGCGATGCCAATTGACGTATCCGATGACTCGCTTGGACGCGAGGTCACGATAGGTTACAGCGGGCAGCGGTCCCAGATGAGCGTCAGAGATATGTGCAAGCCTGAACATAATGCCTTTGTAAGATACGCCGTTCCGGCTTTCCACCCGTGAGACCCAAGATGAACGACAAGACCGCAGTGGCCGATCGGTTCCGCCAGAAAGGCTGGCCAGGCCTGCGCGCGAAACTCTTCCATCTGTATTTTCTCATGTCGCGACCGATGACAATTGGTGTTCGCGGGCTGGTTTATGATGCTGGAAGCAAATCCGTGTTTCTCATTCGCCACACCTACGTGCCCGGATGGCAACTGCCCGGCGGTGGTGTCGAGAGCGGGGAGACTGCGGTCGAGGCGCTTGAGCGTGAATTCGATGAAGAGGGCAACATTCTCTTCACTGCTCCGCCCGTCCTCAAGTCACTGCATTTCAACCGCGGCGCCAGCCGCCGCGATCATGTCGCCTTCTACCTGATCGAGGCATTCCGGCAGACGGCGCCGAAACTGCCTGACAACGAAATTGCGGAAGCGGGATTTTTCCCGCTGGACAAGCTGCCGGATGAAACCACACCGGCAACCTTGCGGCGGATCGCGGAGATTTTCGACGGCGTGTCAGCCTCGTCCCACTGGTAGCGAGAAGGGTTCAAGGATCCTCAAGCGGCCTGGTCCAGTTTCCCTCTGTCGTGCGGAGCCTCGAAATCGAGCTCCGGACCAACCGGCACGATGCGTGTCGGATTGATCGTCTCGTGGCTGGCGTAATAATGCGACTTGATGTGAAGCATGTTTACGGTCTCGGCGACGCCCGGCACCTGGAACAGTTCACGCAGATAGTTCGACAGGTTCGGATAGTCGGCAATTCGGCGCAAATTGCACTTGAAATGGCCGAAATAGACAGCGTCGAAGCGTATCAGGGTCGTGAAGAGGCGCCAGTCGGCCTCGGTGAGTTGGTTGCCGGCTACGTAGCGCTGCTTCGACAGTATCTCTTCAATGTCGTCCAGCGCCGAGAACAACTCGCCGAATGCCTCCTCATAGGCTTCCTGGCGGGTCGCGAAGCCGGCACGATAGACGCCATTGTTGATCGACGGATAGACAAGGTCGTTGATCCGGTCGATTTCTGCGCGCAATGATTTTGGATACATGTCGATTGAAGCGTCTGCCCATTCGTCGAAGGCCGAGTTCAGCATCCGAATGATTTCCGACGACTCGTTGGAAACGATCGTTTCGTCCTGCTTGTCCCACAGCACCGGAACCGTGACACGCCCGGAATACAAAGGATCGGCCTTGGTGTAGACTTGGCGCAGAAAGTCGAGCCCGTAGAGCGTGTCGCCGGTTGCCCCGTCTTCAGTCAGAAAGGCCCAGCCGTCCTTGCCCATGAAATGATGGACAATCGATACCGAGATTACGTCCTCGAGCTTCTTCAGCCGCCGCATGATCAGGGTCCGATGCGCCCAAGGGCAGGCAAGCGAGACGTAGAGATGGTAGCGACCGGGTTCGGCCTTGAGACCGCGCGACCTGCCTTCGGCCGGTTTGCCGTCGGCGGTGACCCAATCGCGCCACTGAGATTCGGAGCGGACGAACTTGCCGCCGGTTTCCTTGGTGTCATACCATTTGTCGGTCCATTTTCCGTCAACAAGCAGTCCCATCGGCTATCTCCCGTTTAAGCCGATGTAGGACGTGAAGATGCAGACCGAAACCCCAAGCCACTGAACAGATCGTCAACCGGCCCGGAAAACCCGATGGACGAGCCGCAGATTCGATGATAGCGAAACGGTCACATGACAAGAAAAATCGCAAAACTCCGGTTTGACCGACGACGAATGGACGCCCGCGCCTGATCGGCGCTGATTGGCAAATGCTGCCCTTTGGGTGGCCATATTCGTTGTGTTACCGGAAATGCGAAGATCATGATCCCTGCCGACGTTACATACATGCCGGAAGTGCCGGCACATGATGCCGAAATCGAAGCCATCAACGCAGAGGCTTTCGGTCCGGGCCGCTTCGTGCGCGCCGCTTACAAGATCCGCGAAGGCGGTCCGCACGATCGCAGTCTCTCCTTCGTCGCCCTTCATGGCGCCGAAGTCATCGCATCCGTGCGATTGACCCATGTTGCGGCTGGCGCGGGACGCGCCCATCTGCTCGGGCCGCTCGCCGTTCGTCCGGCATTCAAGAATGTCGGTATCGGCCGCAAGCTGGTCAGGATCGCCCTCGAAGCCGCGGAGCAGGCCGGCCATAAAGCTGTGCTTCTTGTGGGCGACGAGCCCTATTATGGGCCGCTCGGCTTCAGCAGGATGCCTCGTGGCCAGATTTCGATGCCTCGTCCGGTCGATCCCAACCGGCTCCTCTTTGTCGAATTTCTAGAAGGCACAATCGCCCGGCTTCGCGGCGAGATCTGTCACGCAGATCGAGCCACGGTTGCCGAAGGAGAGCACGTAACCGACACTGCCACCGCGAAGGCAGCTACAATGGCCTGACCCTGTCAGGCTGACGGCATGTGCGTGTAGCGAAGTATTTTGGAGCCCCGGTTGAGCAAGGTCAAAAAGGACACAATCCGGCCTACAGACGCTGAAGCCATAGCGCTGGCGCGCCTGCTGATGCGCACATCGCGATATGGCGCGCTTGCCGTCATCGATCCCGACACCGGATATCCTCTTGCAAGCCGCGTCGGTGTCGCGACCGATGTCGATGGAACGCCGCTCATCCTGGTTTCACAGCTGGCCGCGCACACACCCGCAATTGCTGCCGATCCGCGATGTTCGCTTTTGCTTGGCCAGATCGGCAAGGGCGATCCCCTGGCCCACCCGCGCATCACGCTGGTTTGCCGCGCGCAGCGGCTTGAGCCGGATACGCCCGACGATCTGAGGACAAGGCGGCGCTACCTTAACCGCAACCCCAAGGCCGGACTCTATATCGGGCTCGGGGATTTCTCCATTTTTCGCCTGACGCCACAGCGCGCAAGCCTCAATGGCGGATTCGGCAAGGCTTACCTGCTCGACCAAAGCGATCTGCTGCTTGGAGGTCCTGCAGTCGACGCCCTTGCCATGTCGGAACACGCTGCACTCGATCACATGAACGCCGACCACCTCGACGCGATCGCGGCCATGGCCGGGCATTTCGCGAACCGTCCAGGCGGCAACTGGACGATCACAGGGATCGACATCGAAGGCATCGACATCGCCAATGGCGACATCGTCGAGCGCATCGTTTTCCCGCATCTGCTGGAGGATGCGGCCGATCTGAGGTCAGTCCTCGTCAATCTGTCCCGCCAAGCCCGCAGCGGCTAGCAATCCGCGCCGCTTCCTGCAAAGTCGTTCGGCCATGCAAGCCATCCATATCGACGACCCCGATGACCCTCGCGTCTCTGCCTATCTCTCCATACGCGAGCGGGATCTCGTCGGCAGACAAGGCCGCTTCATCGCCGAGGGCAAGGTGGTGCTGAATGTGCTGTTTTCCTCTGCCCGTTTCATTCCGGAATCAGCTCTGGTGCTGGAAAATCGCCTGCCCGGGCTCGCGTCAACATTGGAAAACGCCCCCGCAGGGATGCCGGTTTACAGTGCTTCCCAGGCCGTCATGGACGCCGTCGCCGGCTTTCACATCCACCGCGGCGTCCTCGCGATTGGCCTCAAGAAGCCGCAGCAATCGCCACATGAATTGATCGCATCACTGCCCGCCCGTGCTTTGGTGCTGATGATGGTCGGGCTCGCCAACCACGATAATGTCGGGGCAATATTCCGTAACGCAGCTGCCTTCGGCGTCGATGCTATCCTGCTTGATCAGACTTGCTGCGATCCGCTCTATCGCAAGTCGATACGCGTCTCGGTCGGCGCTGCGCTCAAAGTGCCGTTTTCCGTTGGAGAGGATGCCGCCAGCCTGGTCGAGATGCTGAGCGGCCATGGTTTCCAACAGCTCGCGCTGTCACCCGCCGGCGAAAGCAATCTGCGCGATGTCGCGCGCCCTGGGCGGCTTGCTCTGCTTCTGGGTACTGAGGGTGAAGGTCTTCCTGAAACGCTGCTTTCGCGGTTGGCAACGGCTCGCATCAGCATGGCGCCCGACTTTGACAGCCTGAACGTTTCCGCAGCGTCTGCGATCGCCTTGCATCATTTCAGCAATCGCTGAAGCGGCTTAGCCAGCCGCAGCCTTCTGCAGAGCCCGAACCCGGTCTGCCAGACTGGTAATCCTCGCGCCCGCGTCGTTGGCAGAGCCACTTGGCCCTGCGGTTCCAAGCGACTTGACGATTGGCGAGTCAGGTCCGTCCAGAACCGCTGTCATGCGGATCACTTCAGCCGCGAGATCATTCATCTGCTCGCGCAACAGTTCGCTTGAGCGACGTTCGCCACTCCATTCCTCGGACTTTGTCCTCTCATGAACCGCAATATCGACCTTCAGCTTTCGGTTCTCGCGCGCCATCAGCTTAAGCCGCTCGTCAAGCAAATCGCGGTCGGCCGACACTTTGGCCATGGCCTTTTCAATCTCCTTGTTCTTGGCGCCTGAAAGATAAGTCGCCAGCTCGTGCTTGACTGCTGTGTGCTCGCCCTCGAGCTTGAGCTTCTCAGCCTCCAGCGCCGCAACGCGCGCGGTCAATTCTTCTTCGGTAGCCGAACCGCTCTTCAACGTCTCGCGCAGCCGTGTCATTTCTCTGTCGCGGCGATCCAGTTTTTCTCCCTGGTCGGCGATTGTCGCGAGCAGCCGTTCGATCCTTGCTTCCAGCGCAACTGCTCTTTCCTGTTCGGCACTCAGCGATACAAGTGCGGTCCGGCTCTCGGTAGCGACCTGCTTGTTGCGCCGATCCATCTCGCGCCGCTCGCTCCGCAAGGTCGCCATGTCGGCTGAAAGCTTCTCGATCTCCCCCTCACGAGCGACCAGTTCCAGTTGACGATTTGAAGCCGTGAACGTCGCTTCGTCATACATCTTTCCAAGCTTTTGAATCTCGTCCGCGCGCAGCTCGAGCATCTGTTCTGCCTCGGCCAGTTGCTCAGCCAGAACTTGCAGCTGGTCCTCGCGCTTGCGCAGTTCCGCACGGACTTCACCGGCCTGGGCTTCGAGACGTGTCAGCGCCTCATGTCTCTCATCGCGCTCAGACATCAACTGCTTCAGCTCTTCGCGGTTGCGGTTGATCTCCACGATCTGGGCTGCCGCCTTCTCGCGAAAAGTCTTGAAGCTGATCTCGAGCCGGCGCGTCGACATGGCGAACTCGGCACGCATCCGATCCTTGTCGGCCTGAATTTCAGCCATGCTCAGCGGCACCGATGCTTCGATACGCTTGCGCGTGAGGAAGGTGGCACGACGCCAGACTGCCGGTGCGATGATCAGGGCAATGAACCCGGCGGAAAGGAAGCCGAGCACGAAGAAGAGAGCAGACTGCATAACTGAAGGTTTTTCCGTTTCGGGCGGGCGCAACCGGCCCTCGCCGATTGTGCCACGGCGACAGGTCCGAAATCCAGTGCCATTGGGAAACGAGAAGCGGTTAGATCAACTGCGCCCGATGATCCAGGTGTTTTCAGCCAGCATCAAAGAAGCGAAGCGCCAACCGAAATGGCGAGGCGCGCATAAGGTGCCAGCGTGGCGCACCATCATGGCGCCAACACCATAATGTCCGTGCATCGACCGAGCGCACGCGCGCGCCCGGCCAAACCGTCGGCTTTGCGGTCCTAGAAGGGGTTCCAGGTCGGCTTTTCCGTCAGCTTCAAGTACTTGACGTTGACGCCCAGCCTGGCACCGACCCCGGTACGAACGGGCAC
>JBBSOT010000120.1:0-12063 GCA_038259455.1 Hyphomicrobiales bacterium
CGTCCTTGCGGCACGCACCCCTGACGAGGCTGGTGCCGCGCGGACAGACACAACGCCCGTCATTCAGCCGGATCTGGCCCGGCAGAAGCCTGCACTGCGGCGCTTCATCCTGGCGGCACGCACCCCTGACGAGGCTGGTGCCACGCGGACAGACGCAGCGCCCGTCGTTCAGCCGGATCTGGCCCGGCAACAGCTTGCACTGCGGCGGGGGCGGAGGCGGCGGTGGTGGCGGCGGTGGCGGCGTGTCGCCGACGCAACGACCGTTCCTGAGATCGGTGCCACGCGGACAGACACACTGACCGTCCTTGGTGCGTATCTGCCCCGGAAGCAGCGTGCAGCGATCAGGCCTCGGCTGCGGGATCGGGACAGTGGTCGTGCCGCCAACGCACTGGCCATTGCGGAAGGTGGTGCCTTCCGGGCAGACGCATCGGTTGGCCTCGTTGAGCACGAAGCCCTCCGAGCACAGGTCCTCCACCTCGGTCAGGATGACGAAGGGATGGCATGCGAAGGGACCGCCATCCTTCCGCTCGAGCCCGGTGTCGCCGGCTGCCGCTCCCTGCCTGGCAACCGGAGTTGCAGGCGGCAGGACAGCGACGCAGTTGCGGGCATTGACCGGGCTTCGGAAGTTGTCGAAGCGTCCGTCATCGGGGATGACGACCGTCACCGTGTGAACGCGGCTTTCGCCAGCGCCGAGCGTCAGGTCTGCAACGCACGACAATGGCAACGTCGCCGGCTCCGGCGAACAGCCGAAAGGCGGTTCGATCGAGGTGATCTCGACGCCCTCCAGACGGCCAAGGCCCTCGACGCCGATCGCGTCGCCGATGCGAACCGGACCGGAGAAGCCGGACGGCCCGTCATTGGTGATCGTGATCTCGAAGGTGCACGGATCGCCTGGCTGGCATTCCGCATCGCCCGTCTTGTCGACCCTGAGCGTCGTGCCGCCCTGGGCACAGGCCTCGCCGAACGGATAGACGATGTCGTCTCCCGGAGCGGGACCGAAGGAGCCGCGTGCGCAGTTCTCGAAACGCCCGGCCGTCGGTGCATTGACGGTGACGTCGAAGTAGCGGCTCGTTCCGGGTGTCATCACGGCACCGGGGATCTGGCAGGACAATGTGTCTGCCGGAACCGGACCGCATGCCCATTCACCGCCGTCTGGCGTGACCGTGGTGATCTGGACAGGCACGCCGGCGCCGATGACGGTGGCCGCGTCGTTGACGCGGACCGGGCCGGAAGGTGCTGCCGTACCGGCATTGGTGACGGTGATGCGGCACGAGGCCACGCCGCCGGCAACAGCGCCGTCGCAGGTCTTCTGTATCCGCATCGCCGGCTGTCCGGGATCGCGGTTGGGTACCCTTTGCTTGGCGCACGACTTGTTGTTGGTGAGGTCGGTTTCACCGGGAACAGCCTGCACTTCCGCACAGTTCTCGATCTGGTCGCGGGTGAAGTCTTCGCCGACGATCGTCTTGACGGTGATCGTCGTGAAGGCGCCGGGAACCAGCATTATGTCGGCCAGGTCGCACTGGTACTGGCCGGGACCGGCCGGCGCGCACGACCATGGCGGCGTCGGCTCGAAGTCCGACGACGCCGGAATGCCGGCAGGATAGCTGTCGACCACCGTCAGCGGGCCGTCATGAACGGTCGTGCCGGTGTTGATGATGTCGATGCGCCAGAAACAGACACCATCGGTGGAGCACGAGGCGAAACTCGCACTCTTGCGAATGCCGAGATCGACCTTCTTTTCCTCAGGCGGCGTGCAGTCGCGATCACGTCCTGGAATGCAGATCGGGATCGAGGCACACGCCTTGTCGTTGGCGGTCGAGCCGAAGACGTCCGGCTGATCGCTGGCCGTGTAGTCATACTCCGCGCAGTTGCGGATGTAGTTGCTTTCCCAGCCGGCGCCCGGTGCGAAGCCGAGCTTGAGCTCGACGAACTCGCCGGGGGCAAGCGTGGTTGCCGGATGGCTGCAGCTCATCGGGCTGGCCATCGGTACGCAGAGCCATGGCGCATTCGGTCCGGAGACCACCGCCGCGCTGCCGGGTGTCGTCACCTCGTCCAGCACGATCGGACCGTTATAGTCGGCATCGCCGACATTGGTGACCCGGATGGTGAAGTCGCAACCGCCTTCAGGCGTGCAGCGGGCCACGTCGGCGCGCTTCTCGACCTGGATGTCGGGCTCCTTCTCTTCAGGCGGACATTCGAGGTCCTCCGGAATGACGATGTCGACGGTCTGCGTGCAGCAGAGGCCAACGCCCTCTTCCGGTCCGGCGTAGGTGTCGATGCCGGTGACAATCAGATGCACGACATCGCCCGGCAACGCGCCGGTGATGGTCCATGCCAGGACACCGCCACCGATCGGGGCGAGCTGGAACGGCGGCTCCACGGTGATGCCGGGCGTGGTGGTCGAAACCTGCACCCACTTGCCGCCGAGCTCTGGCCCGACAGGCATGTTGTAGATGAAGGCGCCGCCACCGGGAACGCAATCGACTTCGCCGGTCTCGACCGCGAAACAGGCCTCGTCGTCGCCCGGAGGCGGAGGTGGCGGGGGTGGCTCGCAGCCGGTGACGTCGATGAGGATCGATGTCGGATCGCCGGTAGCGAAGTCACCGTCGTCCGGCAGGGCCGGATCGTGCGAGGGAACGGAAATGGCGTCGCCCTCCAGCGTCGTGAAGTTGACGAAGGCCTGGTTGTCGACGAGGACCGGCGCCGGGAACGACGCATGGTCGATCCTGGCTGTGATCCTGATGTCGATGAAGCGCTCGTTGAACGCGCCCAGCCCGTCGAGATCGGTCGCCGAAAGCCGGAAGTCCGGAATCGTTGCCGTATCGTTGGGGTTGGTCGTGGTGCTGATGACACCGGCCGGCAGAGGACCGCCGTCCGCATTGGTGCCGTCGCCCGAAACCTCGATTTCGACGACTTCCAGGCCGGCGGGAAGCTGGTCCGTGAACTCCATCGAGATCTGCTTCAGCTCTTCGATGAAGACCGGGTCAAGGAATTTGGCCGGATCACCGCGCGAACCGAAGCGCAGACGGTAGTCAACATAGTCGCAGTCGCGCTGGATGCCGGTCTTGGTGAAGAACGGCGGGGCCTCCGGATCGAGGTCGACGTCGTCGCCCAGCATCTGCTTGACGCCGAACGTTCCGGCCGGATTCTGGGCCGCGGCCTGCGGGGTTTGCATGGCGGCGAGCGCGAGCCCGGCCGCCATCAGCCAGCGCGCCGGGCGCCTGGCGTATGACAGGGGTTTCATGATCGTCTCCATGATCGTTGCATTGCTACGCGGAGCGAGCGGGGAAATGGTGAGACTGGTCATCTTTTCCTCCCTCACGGTTCGCAGCTGACGGGGGGCGTATCGAGCGGGACCACCACCTTGCAGCAAGGGAAGTAGCCACCCGCTTCGGCATCGGACTGCTTGTAGAAGCACAGACCGACATCGACCGTATCGCCGGGGAAATGGCCGCTCATTCCAAGGGTGAAAGGAGCGCCCGGCACGACGGTCTGCTTCAGCGGGGAAACGCCCACGCCTGGCGTACGGGATTCGGCCTTGATGCTGTCGCCGCCGATTCCTGCAACGTCACGGACATAGAGATCGGCCTCGAGCCCGGCCGGGGTACAGAAATACTCGACCGCCTCGACGTCGAGGCAGGGTGGAAGATTGCCTCCGGGCGGGAAGTCCGGCGGCCAGTATGGATCCGGATAATCGCCTGGATAGGGGATCTGCTCGTAATAGCCGGCACGGCCATCGCAGGGACGCCAGACCTCGACATCGCCAACATGGCCCTCGACCTCGGGATCCTCGAAGAAGGAATCGAAATCGACAAACCACGAGCCGAAGGGCGGCTCGTTCTGCGGCCGCACCAGCGATGTCGCGGTGATCTGCACGCCGTTGACGGCAAGCGGGCCGCCGGCAGCGAGCTGGTCGGCGAGCGCGGGGTTGTCGCGCAGCTTGTCGCCTGTGTTGACCAGCGTCGCCGAGCAGGCATTGCGGTTGAAGTAGCCCTGGCTGTCATAGCCATATTGCAGGTCAAGACCGCCGGCCGACTGCCGGTGATCCTGCGGGAAGCCGACCGCGTATTCCTGCGGCACCGGCACCCAGACCGATTCCGTTGCCGGATCGTCGGGGCTTTCGCGCCAGTAGCGCACGATTTCGCCTTTGCCGGAATCGGCAAACTGCGAGTAGTTGAAGCGATTTTCGGTTTCGCCACGCTGTGCCAGATAGAGGAAGCCATGCGTGTCGAAGGCGATGTCGGTGACGGCAAGGTCCCTGTCGGCCTCGACGGTCAGTTCCCAGCGCGGATCGCCGGCGAAGGTGCCGTCGAAAGCCAGGCCAACCGACCAGATTTCGGCTTTCTCGCCGACCGCGTAATAGACGCGGCCGCCATTGACGGCGACGCCCCATATGCGGCGTTCGTCCTGGGTGAGGCCCCAGCTCTCGGGATCCTCGCTATCAAAGGCGGCGCCCTGGATGTCCATCACCGCGCCATCGTCGGCAACGGCGTCCAGACCGCGCGCCGGACGACCGGAAACACCATGATCGAAGCTGTCGATGACGGTGCCCTCGGCGTCGATGCGATAGATCATGCCATCGTCGAGATCGGATGCGAAGAACTGGCGATGCGCCTTGTCGAAAGCAATGTTGCCGATCCCGGGACCGCTGTTGGTCTCGATATCGGCAAACAGGGTGACGGCGCCGGTAATGCCGTCGACGCGCCAGATGGTGCCCGGCCCGCCGCCGTTTTCGACGCCGAACTGGCCCTCCATGAACGTGGCGCCGGCAATACCGCGCCGCTCGCGTTCGGGACGGCCGTCATCATCGGCATCGGGAGTGACGATGCGGATGCCATGCATCGACGTTGCCGCCGTGTAGAGATCGGGGATGCCCGAGGGCACGCCGTCACGCACGCCATCATCATAGGCCAGGCCGAAGACCTGGCCGATCTGGCTGGCCAGCGCCTCGAAGGGCTGGGGCGTATAGACGACCTGGCCGGACGGGGGACCGCCCAGTGCCGAAACGTCAAAAACGCGCAAAGTGGCGCGCGACGGATCGATAAAGGTTTCGTCGACGGGATCGACACCCGGCGGCAGGCCTTCTTCGAAGCCCGGAATGTAGGTGCCGGAAAAGCCGGTTACGGCCATCGAGCCCGGGAAGACGATCTGGCCTTCCTGAGCACGGCCCGGCCCTGCCATCAGGAGACTTGCGCCGAGAGCCAATGCGGCCAGCCCGCTGCCGGCGGCTAGTGCCCTGCGCAAATGGTTGGCGACAGGGGTTGACGACAACATGCCGTCGCGGCTGGAGGTCATGCTTCTTCTCCCGCAGTAACCGGGAAAGAATGCCGCTGATGGCGCGCTGACATGGACCGAGCGCGCTTTTCCGGCAATTTCTCCCATTGCCATTTGTTCGACCCCAGATGGGACGATACGACGGGTCTTACGCTGGGTCAACGCAATCGGCCCGACACACGACGCGACCGGTCCGTCAGGGTGACGGTGGGCGCGCGGTATGCCGGGCGATCCCGGTGACCGGCGAAACACGGAGTTTCTGGTCATTGGATCTTCCTTTCCGGGCCGCACCATTGCGGCACCTTCCCGTCAGTCGCGATGACGGTGGGAAAGGTTCACTCGGGCAGGACGAAAGACGCCATTTACCGAAAAGAAAAGGATCGGCCGATAAACGGCCGATCCTTTCAACCATCGGTCGTCCAGAAGGATTTTTTACTGGACGAGTTCGAACTCGCCCGGCTTCCAGGTCTTGTCGAACCAGGATTCAAGCGGGCCATAGAGACGAAGAAGAACGTTCCAGCCCTTGCCGGGGACGGTCTGGACCCAGTTGGTCTCATGGCCCTCCGGCGCGGTCGGGCCGAACCAGACATCGACGGAACCATCGGCATTGCTGACGATATCCTTCTTGTCGCTGCCGATGCTGGGGAATTGCTGGTCGGTCTGCAGCATCGAACGCGTCTGGTTGTCATAGACGACGAACGACCAGAACTCCTTCGCCGGAATGTTCGGCGGCAGGTGGATCTTGTAGGTCTTGCTGCCGTCGAGAGGCTTGCGGTCCTTGTCGGTCGTGGCCACAGCATATTGCGAACCGATGCCGACGCGCTTGATCGCCATGGCCGGGGTAATGCCCGTGGCATAGTAGTGAAACAGGATACGGGCATCGAGATTGCGAATGCCGGGCTGCAGGAGGAATTCGTAGCTGCCGCCGACGAAGCCGGTGAACCAGGCGCTGTCCGGATAATAATAGGCGTCCTTCATGCGGGTCTTGAAGGTGATGGTGCGGGCCGTTGCATTGCCCACCGCCACGGCCTCGGTAAGGATTTTCTTCATCCGCTCGTCGGGTTCGAAGGGCTTGCCCTTGACGATGCCGATGGATGCGAGCTGCCCCAAGACTTCCGGGTGGTAGGCCTCGTTCGGCTCGTATTGGACGATGTCGTTCACCTCCTCGTAGAAATGGAAGTTGTTGGCATGGATTGTGTTGAACTCCTTGCCTGAGACGTCGACGAACTTCATCGGCGGCGGATTGTCGGCTTGTGCAAGCGGATAGACCCTGGCGAACTTCTTGGTGTTCTCTACTGCCGTCGCGGTGCTGCCGTTATCGAGGAATCCTCGCCAGAAAAAGAGATTTCCGTAGGTTGCCGACCGCATGACGAAATAGCCCTCGGGGACCTCGCCATCATATCCCGGTGGAAGGAGCAGGTATTTTCCGCCCTTGCCCTTGTCCGGCCCCGCATTGCCGACATCGCCGACATACTCGAACCAGTGGCTGTCGATCATGCCCAGGATGTTGGGCGGCGTTTCGATGACGAGCGGACCGGCCTTCGTGTCCAGCCACATCAGGTTGTAGATGCTTTCGGTATTGCCCGTGAGAAACAGGGAACGCGAGTCCATCAGGTGCTCGAAAATCAGAACGGTCTGGTTGTTGTCGGCGCCCTGACTGGCCAGTCCAACCCGCAGAGCTTCGACGGATGCGCCTGGCATGGCGTTGAGGAATGCATCGACGCCACGCATGAAATCGAGATTGTCGTAGATTTTCTCCGACGTTTCATCGTCCGGAAATCCGTCGAAAAAATTCAGCTTGCCAAGCCTGGTGTCAACGCTCTCCGGCGTGACGATCGAATCCGGGATCGGCGTTGTCATCTTCATCTTCGGCGCTTCGGCCGAAGCGGCCACGACGCCCATCAGCATCGCCGCGGCCGTAGCGCCAAGCAGTCTCGTCATTCGTGTCATGTCTCTCTCCTCAGCGGCATCCGGCGCCACGCGGCGCGTTGCCCGGAACTGTTGATGATGTGGAGCACTATTGCGCCACGACTGCAGGCGGCTGCCTTCCCCGCGCGGTGCGCGACCAGCTCAAAGGCAGGCTCGCAAACGTTGCGCGATAGTTGAAGGTAAATAACTGTTAGATACGTGGTTGATTGTGTTACTGAGCGGTTCCCCGCATGGTCTGCCCGAGGCAGCCCGCTGTCCTGACTCGCGCCCCGGAATGTCCGGCCGCAGCCGGCGGAATCCGCGAGGGAAGCGACTGACCGGCCCGCACATTTGCCTGTCACTCGGCCCGGAAAACTGAAAATTTGACTCCTCAGCGAAATAAGTCTATGGTTTTGCAATCGATATTTGCTTGGTACGACTTTTGCTCATGCGCGTTTTGGCGCGCCTTTGACGAACTCCTCTTCAAAAATCGAGACGAAATGCTGTCTTGCACTTGCAGGATTGCGTATATTTTTTGCCAAGGAAAGGGTTCGCTATGAGCACCGGCACAGTTAAATGGTTCAACGCCACCAAAGGCTTCGGCTTTATTCAGCCTGACGATGGCGGCGCCGACGTATTCGTTCACATCTCAGCCGTCGAGCGCGCAGGAATGCGCGATATCGTCGAAGGGCAGAAGCTCAGCTACGAGATGGTGCGCGACAACAAGTCGGGCAAGATGGCAGCCGATTCACTTCAGGCTGCCTAAAAAGGCATTCAGCAACAGCCGGTGACCGCGGATGTACCGGCACTGGCAGTTGCAAGAATGCCAAGACGAGAGGTCAGGCTTTTGCCTGGCCTTTTTCTTGAAGCGCGCCGCAGTTGAAACCGATCCATGCGACGCGCCTTAAGTATCTGATTTACGCATGCCGTGATCCCAGACCTGCACCCGCTGGGCGACATGCAAGAGCGATGACCGCTAGCCGAGACCGAGGATGACGCCTTGACCGAGAACTCCAGAAAAACCCGCGACCACGCCGAGACGATGTTCAGCAAGACGCAGACGCAGATGCTGTCGCTTGGCCGCATCATGTCGGAGCAGGACGCAGCCAGCCAGGCGCGCGAAGCCAAGACGGCGCGGCTGAGGGAAATGCGCCTCGAAAAAGAAGCCGAGGAAGAGGCCGCGGCGAAGATTGCCAAGGCGGCCGGACCGGTAAAGCGCGGAGCGAAACGCTGATGGCCAAGCGCGCGACGACCACGACGATCCCCGAGGATTCCACAATCGCTGACGTGTCGAGCACGCTCGATCATCCGGTCGAATATGTCCGGCGTGTGCTTGAGAAGCTGGAGCGCTGCCGCCGCGCCCATGGCGACGCACAGGTCAGGATCGGCGTGCGTGGACGGCCGGAATGCCCGAATTACCTGATCGAATACATCTCCGAAGACACCAAGACACACCAGTCCTCGGTAACGGCCGATGCCGCCTACAGCGGCAGCACGCATCGCGAGCTTGCGCCCAAGCATATCGAGGAGACGCGCAACTGGTCGCCTGAGGAAATGAACATTACCGCCGTGATGGCGCTGATCGGCCGACTGCGCAATCCGCGCAACACGTCGCGCCAGACTTTCGACGACTGAGCCATGGCGATAAAGTTCACCGCCAAGGACGAGACTGTGCCGGCCAAGCCAGGCAAGGCCGCCGCCAAGGCGCCGGCCGCGGATCCTAAGGCCGAAACGAGCCCTGCCGAAGAAACGGAACTGTTTCCCGCGGCACCCAAGTCGCCGACCAAGAAGCGCAAATCCAGATTTTCCTGAGCCCCGATCAGCCCATGGCCGGCCACGTGTCGGTCAGCCGGTAGCCGCCGGGCCACGGGTCGTCATGATCGAGCATGTGCTGGTGCGTGCCGGTGATCCAGGCGCGGCCAGAGACAGACGGAATGATTGCCTTGTGGCCGGCGATGTCGGTTTCACCGACGATCTTGCCGACGAAGCGCGATCCGATGATCGATACCGCCGTCAGACTGTCGCCAACCTTCATCTCGCCTTTCGCATGCATGACCGCCATGCGCGCCGACACCGCCGTGCCGGTCGGCGAGCGGTCTATCTTGCCCGGCCTGATCGCGACTGCCGAACGGGTCATCGGGCTGCCATCGTCGGTATAGACAGGTCCGGCGAAGGCGCAGAATGAAATGTGGTCCCAGCCGGTGCCGGCCGGATGCGAAAAACCGATCTGTTCATTGGCGGCGGCGGTAATCCTCATGCCCGTTTCGGCGAGCTGCCGCGCCTCGCTGTCGTCGAGCTCGAAACCAAGCTCCCTGGCGCTGACAATGACGAAGCTGTCGCCGCCATAGGCTGTGTCTACCTGCAAAGTGCCAAGCCCGGGCACTTCGAGCGGCACGCCGAGCTTCGCCGCGAAGGATGGCAGATTGGTCACTGTGACCCGCACCGCTTTGCCGTTCCGGCACTCTGCCAGCACCTCGATCAGGCCGCCTGGCGCCTCCAGCGTCAGCCGCGTTTCCGGCTCGCTCATCGGCACGATACCGCTGTCGAGCAGGACCGTTGCGACGCAGATCGAATTCGACCCCGACATGGGCGGCGTATCTTCCGGCTCCATGATGATGAAGCCCATTGAAGCGCGCGGGTCCTTTGGCGGCACCAGGAGGTTTACATGGCGAAAGACGCCGCCGCGCGGCTCGTTGAGCACGAAGTTACGGAGCGTCCGGTCACGCGCGATGAAGCGGCTTTGCTCCCAAAGCGTGTCGCCGGGCGGCGGCGCGACGCCACCGACGATGACATCTCCCACCTCGCCCTCCGCGTGGCAGCTGACAGTGTGGATGATTTTCGTTGAACGCATGGTGCACCCGGCATTTGGCGTGGAGCATCAGTCTGGTTCGCCCGGGCGCTCCATGCAAGTGTCGAGCCGAACTCTTTTGGCCGCCAGAAACATCTTGCGATCAGCGAAATTGCTGCTTGCGACTGCGATTGGACTTTGGGCGGGACTTTAGGGACCCGTGCGGCGGCAGGCGGCCGATGTGCAAAGAAAGCATCGACGCGCTGTCGGATTTGGTTTTACCATTTCGTCCTTTGAAAGGGAGCCGAACAGAATGCTTTACGCCATCCTCTGCTATAACGACGAAGATCTGGTCGGGTCCTGGACCAAGGAGGAGGACGATGCCTGCATGGCGCGCCTCGCCAAGGTCGAGGAGGATTTGAACCGGCGTGGCCGACTCGGCCCGGTGGCGCGCCTGTTGCCGACGACCGCTGCGACGACGCTGCGCAAGGGCAAGGATGAGCCGCTGGTGATCGACGGCCCGTTCGCCGAGACGAAGGAGCAGTTGCTCGGCTTCTACATGGTCGACTGCCCGTCGCTCGACGACGCGCTGGACATCGCGCGCGACCTGACCGCCGCCAACCCAGGCTCCGGTTCCTACGAGATCAGGCCGGTCGGCATCTTTCATCCGTGGACATTGCCCAAATGACCGACATGGACTGGATCAGCCAGGCCCTGACCTCGGCGCGACCGCGCGCAGTGGCGGCGCTGCTGCGCTATTTCCGCGATCTCGACACGGCTGAGGAAGCCTTCCAGGATGCCTGCCTGCGGGCCTTGAAAGCATGGCCGAAGAATGGACCACCGCGCGATCCGGTGGCCTGGCTGATCTTCGTCGGACGCAATGCGGCGATCGACATGGTTCGCCGCAACGCCCGCAACCAGCCGCTGCCCGATGAGCACGTCCTGTCCGACCTCGACGACGCGGAAGAACAGATGGCGGGACGGCTCGACGATTCCGATTACCGCGACGACATCCTTCGGCTGCTTTTCGTGTGCTGCCACCCCGACCTCCCGGCAACCCAGCAGATCGCACTGGCGTTGCGCATCGTTTCGGGCCTGTCTGTCGGCCAGATCGCCCGCGCCTTTCTGGTCAGCGAGAGTGCTATGGAACAGCGCATTACCCGTGCCAAGGCGAAGATCGCCCGCGCCGGAGTGCCGTTCGACGCGCCGGACGCCTTGGAGCGCTCGGAGCGTCTCGCGGCTGTCGCGGCAATGGTCTACCTGCTGTTCAACGAGGGCTATTCGGCGAGCGGCGGCGATGCGGCAATGCGCATTCCGCTGTGCGACGAGGCCATCCGTCTGGCCCGGCTTCTGCTGCGGCTGTTCCAGTCCGAACCGGAGATCATGGGGCTGACCGCGCTGATGCTGTTGCAGCATGCGCGGTCGGCGGCGCGCTTTGATGCCGACGGCGCGGTGATCCTGCTGGAGGACCAGGACCGCGCGCTGTGGAACGGCAAGATGATCGCCGAGGGCCTCGCCCTGATCGACAAGGCGATGCGCCACCGCCGGGCCGGCGCCTATCAGGTCCAGGCGGCGATCGCTGCGCTTCACGCGCGCGCCAAACGGCCCGAAGATACCGACTGGGCCCAGATCGACCTGCTCTATGGCGCGCTCGAGCACCTGCAACCGTCGCCCGTCGTAACGCTGAACCGCGCCGTCGCGGTGTCCAAGGCGCGCGGTCCGGAAGAAGCGCTGGCGATGATCGAGCCGCTGGCGCAAAGGCTATCGGGCTATTTCCACTTCTTCGGGGTCAAGGGCGGGCTCTTGATGCAACTGGGACGCCGGGCGGAAGCACGCGAGGCCTTCGACCACGCCATCGCGCTCGCCAACACGACAGCCGAAGCGGCACATATCCGCTTGCATCTCGACCAGCTGGAAAACTCCTGCCCCGGCAAGAAGGCCGCGGCCCCTTCCGCCTGACGGCGAACGTCGAAAGGCCGGGCCGAGCGCCTCGCTTCAGGAAAGCTCGACCAGCGGCTCGAATGATTCGACCGGCCCCGGTTGGCTGAGGCTTTGCAGGGACGTGACGGACGCGCCGGCTATGCTGCCCACCA
>JBBSOT010000121.1:0-12060 GCA_038259455.1 Hyphomicrobiales bacterium
CAGCAGGGTCTCGGGCAAGGGCTATGCGATTCTACGCGCCGCCGGTATCGAAGTTGTCGAAGGGGTGCTTGCCGAAGAAGCCGCCGATGTGATGGCCGGTTACCTGATTCGAGCTCTCAAGAAGCGGCCGGAAGTGATTCTGAAACTGGCGCTTTCTCGTGATGGCATGATCGGCAAGCCGGGCGGCGGGCAGATCGCCATTACTGGCGAGGAATCGCGCCGGCAGGTGCATCTGATGCGCTCCCGTGTCGATGCGGTGATCATCGGGATCGGAACGGCGCTCGAGGACGATCCGGAACTGACCGTCCGGCTGCCGGGCATATCCGACCGTTCACCGGCCCGCATCGTGCTCGATCGCCAGGCGAGATTGCCGGTCGACTCGAAGCTTGTCCGTTCCGCCAGGACAGTGCCGCTGTTTGTCGCCGCCTGCGCAGAGGCTGCCGCCGACCGCAAGGCAGCGCTCGAGCGGGCCGGCGCAAAACTGCTTGCAACCGAGACTTTCGACGGTCGCGTCGCGCTGCCTGAATTGCTGGAGGATCTGGCGGCACAGGGCATGTCGAGCGTGCTGCTTGAGGGTGGCGCCGAGACGGCCAGGCAGTTTCTGGATCAGGGACTCGTCGACCGGATTGTACTGTACACAGGCCCTACAGTGATAGGCGAGGGCGGGCTTGCCTCGCCGATCGACGCCTCGCGCATCCCGGATGGATTTCGCCTGCGGCGCGAGGCTGACTATGGCGACGACCGCTATCAGGAATGGACGAGGGCGATCTGATGTTTACCGGCATTGTCACCGACGTTGGAAAAGTCGCTTCTGTAAATTCATTGCCTGAAGGCGTGCGGCTTCGCATCGAAACCGGATACGACCCGGCGACCATATCCCTTGGTGCGTCGATCGCCTGCAGCGGCGTCTGCCTGACCGTGACCGGCCTTCCCGAACAGGGTTCCAATGCCCGCTGGTTCGAGGTCGAGGCGTGGGAGGAGGCATTGCGGCTGACCACAGCGTCGGACTGGCGAGCCGGCACGCGCATCAATCTCGAACGGGCACTGAAAATCGGCGACGAACTGGGTGGGCATATCGTTGCAGGGCATGTCGATGGCATGGCCGAGATCGTCGAGCGGAAGGACGAGGGCGATGCCGTGCGTTTTACGCTTGAGGCGCCGGCCGAGTTGGCAAAATTCATCGCGCCGAAGGGCTCCGTGGCTCTGGATGGCACATCCCTGACAGTGAACAAGGTCGACCGGACACGCTTTGATGTGCTTCTGATCCACCATTCGCTGACGGTCACGACGTGGGGTGAGCGCCAGACTGGCGACCGGGTGAATCTCGAGATTGACACCATGGCCCGCTATGCTGCGCGACTGGCGCAGGCATCGGAGCAGGGATTGTAGGCAGCAGCCCGCGTCCTGACCCTAGCATAAGGCTGCCACTGGCACACCGTCCATCAGTCCTGAAGACAATGTACGGCTTGCGGTGCAACCCGGTTCGGCCTAAGTGACCGGCTTATCCGGAGACTTTCATGGCCGTTACTTCAGAACACGGAAAAGCTTTCAGCCTGCCAAGCAAGAAAGCGCATATCCTGATCATCGAGGCGCGCTTCTACGACGATCTGTCGGACGCGCTGCTTGACGGTGCCAAGGCGGCGCTTGACGCAGCGAAAGCGAGCTACGACGTGGTCACGGTGCCCGGCGCTCTGGAAGTTCCAGCGGTTATCTCGCTTGCCCTCGACGGTGCGGCCAACGGCGGCACGACCTATGACGGCTACGTTGCGCTCGGAACCGTCATTCGCGGCGATACCTATCATTTCGATATCGTGGCCAATGAGTCCTCGCGTGCGCTGATGGACCTATCCGTCAATGAATCGCTGGCCATCGGCAACGGCATCCTGACCACCGAAAACGACGAGCAGGCGTGGGTACGTGCCAAGCGCTCAGAGGGCGACAAGGGCGGCTTCGCCGCCCGCGCCGCGCTGACCATGATCGCGCTACGCGAAAAGTTCGGGGCCTGAGACGGTGACAAAAGCGCAGGACGATGCCCAACCTGTCGTAAGACAGGCGAACAAGCGCGGCGCCGCCAGGCTGGCCGCTGTTCAGGCGCTATACCAGATGGATGTGGTTGGCAGTGGCGTGCTGGAGACTGCCGCCGAATACGAAGCGTTCCGGCTCGGCAAGGAAGTCGATGGCGCCCAGTATCGTGAGGCCGATGCCCAGTGGTTCCGCGCCATCCTGTCGGGCGTCGTTGAAAACCAGAAAACCCTGGATCCGGTTATCCGCGAGTCGCTCGCCGAGGATTGGCCGCTGTCCCGGCTGGACTCCACGCTGCGTGCCATATTGCGCGCCGGCGTCTACGAGTTGATGAAACGCGCCGATGTGCCGGTTGCCGTCATCGTTTCGGAATATGTCGATATCGCCAAGGCCTTCTACACGGAAGACGAGCCGAAGATCGTCAACGCGGTGCTCGACCGCGTTGCGAGACGGGTGCGGGGCGAGGGTCGCGGCAAGGACGTGCGGTGACCGATCGGACGCCTGCCGAACGGAATGCGAGACGCTCCGCGCTGATTTTCGCGTCGACGCAGGCCGTCGTTGGCTCGGCAGCACCGATATCCATCTCTCTGGGCGCTCTGGCTGGCGTCTATCTGCTTGGCACCGACAAGTCGCTGGCGACGGCACCGGTCACAGGCTTCAATGTCGGGGTTGCGTTGGGCGCCATTCCGGCTGCGGCCATGATTCGCGCCCTCGGCCAGCGGAACGGCTTCATGTCGGGTTGTCTGGTCACCGCACTGGGCGGCCTCGTAGCGACGATGGGCCTCTTCCAGGCAAGCTTCTGGCTTTTCGCCGCTGGCTTGATGATTGTTGGAATTGGCGGGGCTTTCGTCCAGCAGTTCCGCTTTGCGGCCGCCGACAATGCGCCCGCCGAATTCAAGGCGAAGGCAATTTCGTTTGTCCTTGCCGGTGGCGTCTTCACGGCCATCATTGGACCGCAGACGGTTATCTTCACCCGAGAACTGCTGGCACCGGTCATGTTTGCCGGGTCGTTCCTTGCCATTCTCGGCCTCGCGGCTGTTGGTCTGGTGCTGCTGTCGTTCCTGCGGGTCCAGCCGAATACACCTGTGCAAGTCGAGCGGATCGAGGTCCCTGCAAGGCCGCTCAGGGAAATCGTCGCGCAGCCGCAATTCTTCGTCGGCCTTCTATGCGCCGTCGGCAGTTATGCGCTGATGAGTTTCGTCATGACCGGCGCACCGCTCGCCATGGTCGGCTGCGGCTTTACGGCCGACCAGGCGACGCTCGGCATTTCCTGGCATGTCATGGCAATGTTCGCCCCAAGCTTTTTCACAGGCGCGCTGATCACCCGTTTTGGCAAGGAAACGATCGTCGCCACGGGTCTCGTCCTGCTGATCGGCTGCGCCATCGTGGCCCTGTCCGGCATCCAGCTCTGGCAGTTCTGGAGCGCACTCATCCTGCTCGGTCTCGGATGGAATTTCGGCTTTATCGGCGCCACCTCGATGGTCGCGGGCACCTACCGCGATTCCGAGAAGGGCAAGGTCCAGGGCCTTCATGATTTCATCCTGTTCGGCACCGTCGCCTTCGGCTCGCTGATGTCGGGCATCGTCTACAATCATGGCGGCTGGGACATGCTGAACTGGGTCATCTTGCCCGTGACAGCGATATGCCTGGCAGCGCTCGCCATTCTCCTCGTGACCCGACGACGCAAGGCTGTCGGCGCGGCCTAGGGCGTTTCCAGGCTTGGGTCGAAGCGATTCTGTTTCCCCGACGGCCTAGCATCCGGGAGGAAGGCGACGCCGTCCCACGTGGTGCAACGAGCAAGCCGCCGGACACTGCGATCGCCCGCCATCAGGCCCCTTCGACAGATAAAGCGCTGTCCCCAGACAAGTTTCGGCGCTGACGGCTAGAATTGCGCTCAAATCCGGGCGGAATCTCAACAATATCTTGACGTTCGCGAGACTGTTTCGCATAAGCCGCTCCGACAGATCGGATTACGACCTTCGGGTTGCCGGTCTCCATCCAATCGGTCCGGGGAGGGGTTCTTCCGGGCCAAAATCAGGGAAATCCGGCATGACCATGCTCTACGTCGTCATTGCCTGCGGCTTGCTTTCAATCCTGTACGCCATCTGGGCGACGCAGTCGGTCCTCGCGGCCGACCAGGGTAATGCACGCATGCAGGAAATTTCAGCAGCCATCCGCGAGGGTGCACAGGCTTATCTTGCAAGGCAGTACACTACCATCGCCATTGTCGGCGTGGTCGTGCTGCTTCTCGCCTGGTGGCTCCTGTCGATCACTGCGGCGATAGGCTTCCTGATCGGCGCCGTGCTATCCGGCGTGGCCGGTTTCATCGGCATGCATGTCTCCGTGCGCGCCAATGTGCGCACAGCGCAGGCTGCCTCCAACAGTCTCGCGGCAGGCCTCGACATCGCCTTCAAGTCTGGCGCCATCACCGGCATGCTGGTTGCCGGCCTCGCCCTGCTCGGCGTGGCTGTCTATTATCTCATCCTTATCGGGCCAATGGGCCTTGCTCCCGATGACCGCACGGTGATCGACGCGCTCGTCTCGCTCGGTTTCGGTGCGTCGCTGATTTCGATCTTCGCGCGTCTGGGCGGCGGCATCTTCACCAAGGGTGCCGACGTCGGCGGCGATCTGGTCGGCAAGGTTGAGGCCGGGATTCCGGAGGATGACCCACGCAATCCGGCAACCATTGCAGACAATGTCGGCGACAATGTCGGCGACTGCGCGGGCATGGCCGCCGATCTTTTCGAAACCTATGCAGTGACGGTTGTCGCCACCATGGTTCTCGGCGCCATCTTCTTCGGCGGTACGGCCGTTCTCGGCTCCGTGATGCTCTACCCGCTGGCCATCTGCGGCGCCTGCATCATCACGTCGATCATCGGCACTTTCTTCGTCAAGCTCGGCTCGAACGGGTCGATCATGGGCGCGCTCTACAAGGGCCTCATCGTAACCGGCCTGCTGTCGGTGATCGGTTTGGGCGGGGCAACCTCGCTGACCGTGGGCTGGGGCGAGATCGGCGTCGGCGGCGGCGTGCCGATCACCGGGCAGAACCTGTTCATCTGTGGCCTTGTAGGCCTTCTGGTGACCGGCCTGATCGTCGTCATCACCGAATACTACACCGGCACCAACAAGCGCCCTGTCAACTCGATCGCACAGGCCTCGGTGACCGGCCACGGCACCAACGTTATCCAGGGCCTGGCTGTCTCGCTGGAATCGACGGCAATGCCTGCCATCGTCATCTGCGGCGGCATCATTTCGACCTACCAGCTCGCCGGCCTGTTCGGCACGGCGATCGCAGTCACCACCATGCTCGGCCTGGCCGGCATGATCGTCGCACTCGACGCCTTCGGCCCGGTCACCGACAATGCCGGCGGCATTGCCGAAATGGCGGGCCTGCCCAAGGAAGTTCGCCAGTCCACCGACGCGCTCGACGCTGTCGGCAACACCACCAAGGCCGTCACCAAGGGCTACGCCATCGGTTCAGCTGGTCTCGGCGCGCTGGTGCTGTTTGCCGCCTATTCGAACGACCTGAAGTTCTTTGCCGCCAATGGCGACAAATATCCCTACTTCCAGGGCATGGGCGAGGTCTCGTTCGACCTGTCCAACCCGTATGTCGTCGCCGGCCTGATCTTTGGCGGCCTGATCCCCTACCTGTTCGGCGGAATTGCCATGACAGCGGTCGGCCGGGCTGCCGGTTCGATCGTCGAGGAAGTGCGCAAGCAGTTCCGCGAGGATCCGGGCATCATGGCCGGTACGTCCAAGCCGAACTATGCGCGGGCCGTCGACATCCTGACCAAGGCGGCGATCAAGGAAATGATCATCCCGTCGCTGCTGCCGGTGCTGGCGCCACTGTTCGTCTATTTCGGCGTGCTGCTGATCTCGGGCTCCAGGGCTTCGGCCTTTGCCGCCCTCGGCGCCTCGCTGCTCGGCGTCATCGTCAATGGCCTGTTCGTGGCCATCTCGATGACTTCCGGTGGCGGCGCCTGGGACAACGCCAAGAAGTCGTTCGAGGACGGCTTCACCGACAAGGACGGCGTCAAGCACCTGAAGGGCTCGGAGGCGCACAAGGCCTCGGTCACCGGCGATACGGTCGGCGACCCTTACAAGGACACCGCCGGCCCTGCCGTGAACCCGGCGATCAAGATCACCAACATCGTGGCGCTGTTGCTGCTGGCCGTCCTCGCGCACGGATAAGCAACCCTGTCAGTCCGACGAGAAAACCCGCGGGATGCAAATCCCGCGGGTTTTTCTTTGCCTGCCTGAACCGTGATGGGACCTTCGCGCAAAGGTGCAAAAGAAAACCCCGCGTCTTGCCGCGGGGTTTACTTCAAATCAGATTTTTGCGTTCGGAAGGGCCTCAGTTGCCCCCGCCCAGGATGTTGGCTGCCGCGCTCGAACCGATATTGCCTGCCCCGGAGATGATCTGGCCGAGGAAGTTCTGGTCCTTGCCGCCCGTCGGCGTTGTGCGCGAGATGAAGTCGAAGATCTTGCCGTCCTTCAGTCCGTAATTGGCGATGTTCTCGACGCGGCCTTCCTCGTTGAAATAGACGGCGAGAATACGCTGGTCGACGATCTTCGGGTTCATGAATGCGACGGGCCGCCTGCGCGTCTGCGAGATATAATAGAAGACCTCGTTGTCAAAAGTCGCCGTCGTGGACGGGCTGCCCAGCGCAAGCAGCACCTGTTCGCGGCTCGATCCGACGGGAACCAGTTCGACCGATTCCGGATCGATCACATAGCCCTGCGTCAGCGTTTCGCCGGGCTTGAGGCCGGCAAACGTCTTCGATGCGTTGCAGCCCGAAAGCGCGACTGCGGCAACCACCATCGTTATGGCGCCAGCAGTGTGCGGCACGGACGAGATCTTGAATTTCGACGCTGGCAACAACAACTCCATCAATTATGCAAACGGCTCAAAAACTTGCACCGCGCGGCAGAACGGGTAAACCAGCTTTCCACTCGATGCAACAAGGCCGCAAAGCGAAAAGAGCCGCCGGGAGACCCGCATTTATGTTCCATCGCATGTTCGGCCGCGCGCGCAACGCGAACCGGGAGATCACGGATGCGCTGTACGCGGCAATCGTGGCGTCCGCACGGCAGGAAAAGTTTTATTCCGACTGGAATGTGCCAGACACGCCGCTGGGCCGATTCGAGATGCTTTCGCTGCACATGTTCCTGTTTCAGCACCGTCTGCGTGGGGAGACGGGTGCATCGCGCGAACTTGCCCAGACGCTGATCGAGACGTTTTTTTCCGACGTCGATCATTCGCTGCGTGAACTGGGCATTGCCGATGCAGGGATACCCAGACGCATGAAGAAACTTGCACGCATGTATTACGGTCGCACCAAAGCGTATGACGATGCACTGGAGCAGCAGGATGCAGCCGCTTTGTCCGCCGCGTTGAAGCGCAACGTCCTTCCCGATGCCGAGCATTGGCCGGAGGCCGGAGAGATGGCTGCCTATGTGTTTGCCGCGCAGGCAATGCTGAAAGCTCAGGGCTCCGAGGCAATCTGCGCTGGAACCATTGCGTTCCCGGCACCTGAAGCGTTGCAGGAGGCAGGTTGATGCAGCACGAGCAAGCGACAAGTCCGGTCTCCTTCAGGGTGCACGTCGCCCGGCTGCCGCAAAAGGGCATGCCGGTGGTGATCGAGGCCGACGCCAGGCAGCGCGTTGCCCTTGCCGCCGAGCACGGCCTTCAATCGGTTACGCGATATCGGGCCGATCTCCTGGTGACCCCGTGGCGGCGCAACGGGGTCAAGGTTGCAGGGACGGTAAAGGCCGATATTGTCCAGGAATGCGTCGTCACGCTTGAACCGCTGGAAGCCAAGGTGAACGTGGCGGTTGAGGGCCTTTATCTGCCGGAGGATTCGAAGCTCGGCCGGCAAGGGTTCGCGCTAGGGGGTGAAATGATGCTCGACGCGGATGGCCCGGACGGACCGGAGCTGTTTTCCGGCGACTCAATCGACGCCGGCGCTCTCGCAGAGGAGTTTTTCGGGCTCGCGCTCGATCCATATCCGCGCAAATCCGGCGTGTCGGCGGTGGCGACCGTTGCCGAGCCGGAAAACGTCGAGCCGGATGGACCATTGCAGGAAAAGCTGCGTCAGTTGACGCGGAAATCCTGAATAGTCGGCATGGTTCAAGAAATCGCGGTTGTGCGGCGGACCAAAAAGGCTATTTTCGCCCCGAAACTGCCAAGCCGCTTTGCGGCCGAGATCGAGACGTTTGCCGAGTGATCAGAATATCCATCGATGCAATGGGCGGCGACCGCGGGCCCTCCGTGATCATACCCGGCCTCATGAAAGTGGTGACGCGGCGCAGCGACGTTCGTTTCCTGATCTACGGCAAGGTGGACGAGGTTCGCCCCGTCCTCGACCAATATCCGAAGGTTGCCGCCGTCAGCGAACTCATCCACTGCGAGATATCGGTCCGGATGGACGACAAGCCGAGCCAGGCATTGCGCCACGGCCGCTGGAAGTCGTCGATGTGGAAGGCGATCGAGGCGGTGAAGGCCGGCCAGGCTGACGCCTGCGTGTCTGCGGGCAACACCGGGGCGCTGATGGCGATGTCGCGCTTCTGCCTGCGAACCATGGCGACCATCGATCGTCCGGCGATTGCCGCGATCTGGCCGACGATGCGTGGCGAAAGCGTGGTTCTTGATGTTGGCGCCACGATTGGCGCCGATTCTCACCAGCTTATCGACTTTGCCATTCTGGGCGCTGCCATGTCGCGCGCGCTTTTCGGCATCGACCGGCCGACCGTGGGCCTGCTGAATGTCGGCGTGGAGGAAGTCAAGGGCCAGGAAGACGTCAAGGAAGCAGGCGCGCTGCTGCGCGAATCCGGCCTCATGTCGATGAGCTACCATGGTTTCGTCGAGGGCGATGACCTCGGCAAGGGCACTGTGGATGTGGTGGTGACCGAGGGATTCTCAGGCAATATCGCGCTCAAGACCGCCGAAGGCACTGCACGCCAGATCGGATCCTATCTGCGCGCCGCCATGAGCCGCACGCTGATGGCACGGATCGGCTACGTCTTCGCCAAGGGCGCCTTCGACCTGCTGCGCGAGAAGATGGACGTACGCAAGGCCAATGGCGGCGTGTTCCTGGGCCTGAACGGCATCGTCGTGAAAAGTCACGGCGGCACTGACGACGAGGGCTTCGCGGCGGCTGTCGAGCTCGCCTATGACATGATCCGCAATGGCCTTCTTGACCGCATCGAAGCCGATCTCGATCTCTTCCATGCGCGTCATCCCCGAAAGCTGACGGCCAAGGCAGGCCAGGACGACGACAAGGAATAGGGTTGTGATCAGATCAGTCGTCCGCGGCATCGGCTCCGCGTTGCCCCGCCGCATCATGACGAATGCAGATTTCGAGGGGCTGGTCGAGACATCCGACGAGTGGATCGTGCAGCGTACGGGCATTCGCCAGCGGCATATTGCAGCCGACGACGAGACAACCGCCTCGCTCGGGGAAGCTGCCGCGCGGGCAGCGCTCGAGAGCGCCGGGCTGACGCCCGATGACCTCGACCTCATCGTGCTGGCGACGTCGACACCCGACAACACGTTTCCGGCCACCGCGGTGAATATCCAGAACCGGCTCGGCATGCGGCACGGCTTTGCCTTCGATCTGCAGGCAGTGTGCTCGGGCTTCGTCTATGCGATGACCACCGCCGACCTCTACATCAAGGGTGGCATGGCCAAGCGCGTGCTGGTGATCGGGTCGGAGACGTTTTCGCGTATCCTCGACTGGAGCGACAGAGGCACATGCGTCCTGTTCGGCGACGGGGCGGGCGCTCTCATCCTGGAGGCCGAGGACAATGCAGCAACGCTGGCAGACCGCGGCATCATAGCCGCCAGCCTGCGCTCGGATGGCATTCACAAGGACAAGCTCTTTGTCGATGGCGGACCGTCGACGACAGGGACTGTCGGCCACCTGAAAATGGAGGGCCGGGAAGTTTTCAAGCATGCTGTGGGCATGATCACCGATGTCATCGAGGCAACGTTTCTCGAGGCTGGCATCACAGCCGGGGATATCGACTGGTTTGTTCCGCACCAAGCCAACAGGCGGATCATCGACGCCTCGGCCAAGAAACTCGGCATTGCCGAAGAAAAGGTCGTCACGACCGTTCAACTGCATGGGAACACCTCCGCGGCTTCGGTTCCGCTGGCGCTGTCAGTCGCTGTCAAGGACGGTCGCATCAAGAAAGGCGACCTCGTTCTGCTCGAGGCGATGGGCGGCGGATTTACCTGGGGCGCCGTGCTGCTGCGCTGGTGACCGGCGCAATTGCTGACCCGCAGAAAAACTATTATTCTCAAATGCTAGCGGCAACTCCTTCGGTCCTTGACCTGCTCTTGGCAATTTCATAACTTCCCGTATCTTGTTGTATCATTATTGTAATTTTAGGGTTCCGGGACGTTCGCATGGGGGGAAAGACACTTACGCGCGCCGATCTCGCAGAAGCCGTATACCGCAAGGTCGGCTTGTCGCGCACGGAGTCTGCTGCCCTGGTCGAATCCGTCCTGGATGAAATCTGCGAGGCGATCGTCCGCGGAGAGACAGTAAAGCTCTCCTCCTTCGCGACATTCCATGTCCGATCCAAGAACGAGCGTGTCGGCCGCAATCCCAAGACGGGCGAAGAAGTGCCGATCCTGCCAAGGCGGGTCATGACCTTCAAGGCATCCAACGTTCTCAAGGGCCGGATTCTTCGCGCTCACCAGAACAGCAAATCCAAGGTCGCCAAGTAGTTCGCTTCGGCACCCGTGCCGTTACATCGGTGCATAACCGTGGCCTGAATTGGCCCATGGCTTGAATGTTGTCCCGCAAAGCGCTGAAATAAGTAGCGATTCGGTCGTTGTTGCTGAAAGCTGTGCCATGGACAAGAGTCCCGACGCCTTCCGGACGATAAGTGAAGTTGCCGAAGATCTCGATCTTCCGCAGCATGTCCTGCGTTTTTGGGAAACACGTTTCACGCAGATCAAGCCGATGAAGCGCGGCGGCGGACGCCGCTATTATCGGCCCCAGGATGTCGAGCTTATCAAGGGCATCCGCCACATGCTCTATGACCAGGGCTACACCATCAAGGGCGTGCAGAAACTCCTGCGCGAGAACGGCAACCAGTTCCTGATCGCGATCGGCAGCGGCGACCGCCAGGCCGTCGAGGCAATCGCCCAGCGCAAGCAGTCCGAAGCGGCCCAGCTTGCCGTGGCGACACAGCCTCGCCAGGGCGACGACGAAATGCTGGTCGGCGAGGCCCGTGCAAAGCCCTCGCGTCGCTTCTTCGGGCTTGGCAAGGGCGATGAGGATGGGCCTGTCCAGCCCGGCGACAGCAAGCTGACACGCGACAACCGTGCCCTGCTGCAGGAGGCGCTGTTCGATCTTCTGGAGTGCAAGCGCCTGCTCGACCAGGTCAGGTAGACCTCAATCCTGGAGCGCGTCAATCGGACCCCGAGACGCTCTCGGCCTGAACGACCAATCGCGGAACGGCCGAAACCAGCGCCTTGCCAGTGCTCGACTGCGGATTTGCGACGATGCCGATGGTCGAACCGCTTTCGACGATGCGTCCGGCATCCATGATGGCGACGTTATGCGCAATGGCTCGGACCACCGCCAGATCGTGCGAGACGAAGACATAGGCGATGCCTTCGCTGCGCTGCAGGTCGACCAGCAGGTCGAGGATTTTTCCACGTATCGAAACGTCGAGGGCCGAGACGGCCTCGTCGAGCACGATCAGATCCGGTTTCGTCGCCAGCGCTCTTGCAATGGCGACACGCTGGCGCTGGCCGCCGGAAATCTCGTCGATGGCGCGGTTGGCGAGTGCCGGGTCGAGGCCGACCCGCTCCAGCAGATTGGCGATCGCCTGCGGGCGCTCTCTTGAGCTTGCCAGCTTGTGGATACGCAATGGGTCGGCAAGGGCGCTGAACACGGTGGATCGCGGATTGAAGGCTGCAAGCGGATCCTGAAAGACCATCTGGATACGCTTGCGCATGGTTCTGAGTACATCGCCATGCAACGCCAGGAGATCGGTGCCGCCAAAATCGATGCGGCCGGA
>JBBSOT010000122.1:0-11947 GCA_038259455.1 Hyphomicrobiales bacterium
ATGGCGTCGCTGGCCAGCGCGCGGGTCGTCACCTTCGGCACGACGGCGGGTGCCGACTACACCGCTGTCGGTATGCATGCCGCCTATCCCGATACACTCAGTTTCACCCTGCACGGACCCGATGGAGAGCTTGCGCTGCAGACGCAGTTTCCGGCCACGCATTTCTGGATGCCGGTCGCGGCTGCTGCGGCGACGGCGCTCGAGCTTGGCATTCGACCGGAGATTGTCGCGGAGAGGATCGCCAGTTTCGCACCCTTGCGCGACCGTGGAGAGGTCTTGGTGGTCCCCGACGGACCCCACTTCATCCTCGATACAGCCAAGGCACCCTGGCACTCGCTCGCTCTGGCTTTTGACATGGTCGCGGCTGCGGCCAGCAAGCGTAAGCGCATCGTGCTTGGTCATATATCGGACTATGCGGGCTCGCCGCGCAAATATGGCACTGCCTATAAACAGGCGCGCGAGGCTTCGGACGAAGTGATTTTCGTTGGCGACAATTCGCATCGCTCGAGGGCCCCGCAGGAGGACCGCGATTCAGGCAGGTTTCACGAGTTTGTGTCGGTCAAGGCGGCAGCGGACTACATCCGTGAAACAGCGGTCGAGAACGAACTTGTCCTTCTCAAGGGATCTACAAACCTGCACCTTGAACGAATTGCACTGGCCTACACGCACGACATTCGCTGCTGGGTCCAGTCGTGTGGCACCGGTGTCGATTGCCGAAGCTGCGGGCTCTACGAGCTTCCGTTCGAGGAGCATGGTCAGCTGTCCCGGGCCGAGAAGGAAGCGCGCCGACGTCGGCCTGCGGCCGGCGATCTGCCCTATGGCGCAGTGCCGCGGGCGTTAGAGCCTGTCGCGCAGGGCATACCAGCTGAGCGCCAGGAAGAGTAATGGCGCGCGAAAGCGCCGGCCGCCTGGAAACGCCGGGATCTTGAGTTCCTCGAACAGTTTCAGCCGGTCGCGGTTGCCGGCCACTGTCTCGGCATAGAGCTTGCCGACATAGTTGGACAGCATGACGCCGTGGCCGGAATAGCCGCCTGCCGAAATGACGTTGGGCATCACCTCGCGCACATAGGGTTTGCGCGGCATGGTGATGCCGACGAAGCCGCCCCAGCCATGCGTGATCTCGACATCCTTCAACGCCGGGTAAAGCTCGGCGATCTGCTTGCGGATGTGGATCTGGATGTCCTTGGGGTCGTTGACCGCATAGATTTCGCGACCGCCAAACAACAGCCTGCCGTCCGGCGACTTGCGGAAATAGCGCACCACGAAGCGTGAATCCGAGGCCGATTCCCACCCTGGCAGAACCGGACTGTCATCGCCGAGCGGCACCGTGGCGCCGATGAACGAGCCGATCGGCATGATGTGGGCGGCACTTTGCGGCTCCAGCTCTCCGCCATAGGCGTTGACCGCGATCAGGCATTTCTGTGCCATGATCGTGCCACTTGCCGTTGAGACGATCACCTTGCCGCCATTGACCGCAATGCCTGTCGCGCGCGTGTTCTCGAACAGTTCGGCACCTGATTCGGCTGCCACCCGCGCCGTGCCGATGGCCAGCTTCAGCGGGTGAATATGGCCTGTTCCGGTGTCGCGCACGCCCCCGAAATAGTGCTCCGAACCGAGGCGCTCCGCCGTCTCTGCGGCGTCCATATAGGTGAGATGCTTGTAGCCGAAACGCGTGGACATGGCCTCCACGTGCTCCTTGTACTCCGGCAGTTCGCGCTTCTTGTGCGACACGTTCAGATGGCCGGGGCGGAAGTCGATTTCGATCTTGTTGGTGGCGGCGAAGTCGAGCAGATGCGCCTTGGCTTCCTCGGCGACATCGAAAAGCGCCTTGGCGCGCTCAAATCCAAGCTCAGCCTCCAGCTCCTCGGCGCCGGCGCGTTGACCGGTGCCGAGCTGCCCGCCATTGCGACCCGAAGCACCGTCGCCGAACCGGTGCGCCTCGATCAGCGCCACGCTGGTGCCCGACTTGGCGAGATGGGTGGCAGCCGAAAGACCGGTAAACCCGCCCCCGATCACCACCACATCGACATTGCGGTCGCCGTCGAGCGCCGGATATTCCGGCCTTGGTCCGGCAGTGTCCTCGTACCAGGAGTAGCCGGGGGAGATCGGGGATTGGTATGTCATGTGGCACAGCGTCTTCTGGCGTTGAACAGGGCCGGGGGTGCGCACGGGCGCGGCCGGTGCTGCGGGGCGGTTTGGCGCATTATACGTTGAGCAGCAGGAATTCTCGTTCCCACGGGCTGATGACTTCCATGAAGGTCTCGAACTCGGCCCGCTTGATCGCCGCGTAGGTCGACACGAAGCTGGCGCCAAGGGCGTCGCGCAGGTCCTCGTCGGCCTCGAACAGGTCGACCGCTTCGAGCAGCCCCCGTGGCAAGTCGATCTCCGCCTCGTTGGCCGTCGTCACGATGGGATCGTCCGGCTTGATCTTCTTGGTCATCCCGATCAGCCCGCACGCCAGCGAGGCTGCCAGCGCCAGATAGGGGTTGGCATCCGAAGAGGGGATGCGGTTTTCCACACGCCGTGCCGCCGGATCGGAGCGCGGCACGCGGAAGGCCGTGGTCCGGTTGTCGTAGCCCCACTTTGTGTTGACAGGCGCCGAGGCTGCCTGCGTCAGCCTGCGATAGGAATTGACGTAAGGCGCCAGCATCGCCAGCGCGCTCGGCACGTGCCGCTGCATGCCGCCGATGAAGTGGAAGAAGGCGTCGGATTCGCTGCCGTCATCGTTTGAAAACAGGTTTTTGCCGGTCTTGTCGCTGACGATCGACTGGTGGATGTGCATCGCCGATCCGGGCTGCCCCTGCATCGGCTTGGCCATGAAGGTTGCGTAGGTCTCGTGCTTCAGCGCCGCCTCGCGGATCGTCCGCTTGAACAGGAACACCTGGTCGGCCAGCTTCACCGGGTCGCCATGGCGCAGGTTGATCTCGAGCTGCCCCGCACCCTCCTCATGGATCAGCGTATCGATCTCCAGGCCCTGGCTTTCCGAGAAATGATAGATGTCGTCGATCAGTTCGTCGAACTCGTTGACGCCGGCGATGGAATAGCCGGCGCCGCCGCCGATCGCGCGGCCGGACCGGCCGACAGGCGGTGTCAGCGGATAGTCGGGATCGGGATTTTTGCGCACGAGGTAGAATTCGATTTCAGGCGCCACCACCGGAGTCAGCCCAAGCTTGGAATAGGCGGCGACCACGCGCCGAAGCACATTGCGCGGCGTGAACTCAACATAGCGCCCGTCCTGGTGAACGAGATCGCAGATCACCTGTGCTGTCGGATCTTCCTCCCACGGCACGACGGAAAGCGTCGACAGGTCGGGCACCAGTTTCAGGTCGCCATCATCCTCGGGATAGGCGAAGCCGTTGCCATTCTCCGGATAGCCACCCGAGATCGTCATCATGAAAGGCGCCGACGGCAGAGCCAGCGATGTATTCGAGGTGAACTTGTTCGACGGCATCATCTTGCCGCGTGCAATGCCTGCCTGGTCGGGGGTGATGCACTCGATGTCTTCGATGCCGCGCCATTCAAGCCAGCCGCTGACCTCCTTCCAGTTTTTCACGCCGCGAACATTCTTCACGAATGCAGGAGTGCGCGCACGCGTCGCGCGGGCGGAGGAACGGACTTCCTTTTTTGCAGGCGGCATCAATCACCATCTTTGTTGCAGGTGGCCAACTATAGCCGTTCGGCGCTGTGGAAAGAAAGGGGGGGCACCGCGGCACGGCTCGGCATTGCCGGTTTCGGCTCAGCCAGCCCGCTTCGATCAGGACTGGCTGACTTCGTATTTGCGCGCCTTGTCGACAAGTCGGTCGACGACCGGCTGCAACTGGTCTGTCGTGAAGGGCTTCGTTACCACGGCGTCTATAAGCTGGGACAGTTCAAGCGAACCAGGATCGCCGTTGCGGGTCGACAGCATGATGACGGCCGGAAGCGTGTTGCCGGAGATTCGCCGCAAAGCGGCAATGCCGCCGATCACAGCCTGGCAATCGAGATTGTCGGCGCCACCATCCAGGATGACCAGGCCGGGAAACATCAGCGGCAACACGCGCAAGGCCGTCAACGGCGTTTCCGACGCCGGTCGAAGACCGGAGCGCTCGACGATTCTTGAGACGACAACGCGGTTTATCTGGGAATTCCCGACAACCAGCACCTTCGAAAGATCGGGAGCAAGTCGCGCCGCCGCCGTTTGGCTTCCCGGGATACTGTCCCGGCCAAACCTGGGTTCAACGCTCGATGTCGACATGTGCCCGATACACCCACAGGATCCCGAAGGATCTCCTCGCCCTGGGTCAATCATACGGCGAGGCCAGCGCAGCCGCCAGTTAAAACACGTGATCCGCCACAAGCAGCACCCGAGGTGATGCAGCAAGAACACATCGGCCGGCCACGACCGGATTCTATAGCCGTATAAAGGAATGGCGCGCAGCGCCTGCCGCTGCGCGCCTTCCGGTCAGCCCTGGGCCTGCTGCGTAACGATGACCGGGATCAAGAGGTCGCCCCAGTTGCCCTTGCCGCCATGGTGCCTGGCCGAGCGCACCAGTTCGACCGAGACGCCGGCCTCGACAGCGTTCATGACGGACTGGTTCAGCCGATGCAGGTCGTTGGCCAGCATGCGGATGGCGGACTGCTGATCGGTGGTCATGGCAGAAGACTGCTCTTCGGCGCGTTCCTTGACTTGTGGTCTGACGTTCATGGTTCTTCTCCTTGATCTTTGCGTAGGGCGGGATCTATTCGGCGGCCGGCCGGAACTCGGCGCGTCCAGCAGGTGTGAACTGTGCGTGTTCGGTCGACTCATGCATGGCGGTGGTCGACGACTTGCCGCCCGAACTCGCCATGGACACGGCATCGAAATAGCCGGTGCCGACTTCGCGCTGATGCTTGGTCGCCGTGTATCCGTTCACTTCCGAGGCGAACTCGGCCTCCTGCAGCTCCGAATAGGCCGCCATCTGGCGATCCTTGTAGCCGCGCGCCAGTTCGAACATGCCATGGTTGAGCTGGTGGAAACCGGCCAGCGTGATGAACTGGAACTTGTAGCCCATGGCGCCCAGCTCGCGCTGGAACTTGGCGATCGTCGCGTCGTCGAGATGCTTCTTCCAGTTGAAGGACGGCGAGCAATTGTAGGCCAGCAGCTTGTCGGGGTGATGCCGGCGCACGCCCTCGGCAAATTTCTTGGCCTGCGCCAGATCAGGCTTCGATGTCTCGCACCAGATCAGGTCGCAATTCGGCGCATAGGCGACGGCACGTGCGATGCACGGCTCGATGCCGTTCCTGACATTGTAAAAGCCTTCGACGGTGCGGCCAGCATCGTAGTCGACGAAGGGCTGGTCGCGCTCGTCAATGTCGGATGTGAGCAGCTTCGCCGCCTCCGCGTCGGTACGCGCGATGACCAGTGTCGGCGTGCCCATCACATCGGCGGCCAGCCGCGCGGCGTTCAGGTTGCGGATATGCGCCGCGGTCGGGATCAGAACCTTGCCGCCGAGATGACCGCACTTCTTTTCCGAGGCCAGCTGGTCTTCGAAGTGAACGCCGGCAGCACCGGCCTCGATGAAGGCCTTCATGATCTCGAAAGCGTTGAGCGGTCCGCCGAAACCGGCCTCGGCGTCGGCGACGATCGGCGCGAACCACGTATCGACCGACAGCCCGTCGCCTTCTGCCGTCTCGATCTGGTCGGCGCGCTGCAGCGTGCGGTTGATGCGGCGGACGAGTTCGGGCGCCGCATTGGCCGGATAGAGCGACTGGTCGGGATACATCGCGCCGGCCGTGTTGGCGTCCGCAGCCACCTGCCAGCCCGACAGGTAGATCGCCTTCAGCCCGGCACGCACCTGTTGCATCGCCTGGTTGCCCGACATGGCGCCCAGCGCGTTGACGAAGTCCTCGCCGTGGATGAGCTGCCACAACCGGTTGGCGCCCTGTTCTGCCAGTGTCTGGCGAATCTGCACGGAACCGCGCAACCGCTTTACATCGGCCGGCGTATAGGGCCGGTCGATGCCGTCAAAGCGGCCTTCGGGTGCCGATGGAACAAGGTTGTAAAAATCAGTCATCGCAGGCTCTCCAAACATTTCGTCGCTATGCCGGATCGCAGCACCCGCCGCGAAATCGGTGTGACTTGCTTTACATTGCAGCGCACGCGAGGCCACGAAATTCACCGTATTGTCCGGATAATAAGGGAAAACCTGTGTTGGCTTTTACCGGCAGGCAGTGTAAATCTGTCAAAGATGTAAAGATCTGTGGTCGGCCGCACGGAAGGCCATGGCGGTAAAATTCCTGTCAAAGGGCACGCATGGCTGACCAGAAGATCTTCGCAGGGCCGCGCATTCGCCGCATCCGCACGGCCAAGGGCCTGACCCAGACGGCGATGGCCGAGGGGCTCGGCATCTCGCCCTCCTACCTTAATCTGATCGAGCGCAACCAGCGCCCGCTGACCGTCCAGCTCATCCTCAAGCTCGCCTCCGTCTACAAGATCGACCCGCACGAATTGCAGGGCGAGGCGGCAGGCTCTATCGCCGCCCTCAAGGAAGTGTTTTCAGATCCGCTGCTTGCCGGTGAACTGCCGGGCGACCAGGAACTGATCGAGATCGCCGAAGCCGCGCCCAACGCTTCGGCCGCCGTAATAAAACTGGTCCGCGCCTATCGCGAGCAAGCCGAGCGGCTGTCCGACCTGAACCAGATGCTGGCCAGCGAAGGCAAGGCGACGGCACTGTCAGGCGCGCGCCTGCCGATCGACGAGGTTCACGAAATTTTCGAGCGCCGCGCCAATCATTTTCCCACGCTCGAGGAAGAGGCGGAATCCTTCACTGCGCTGCTCGATCCGGGCGACGACCTGTTCGGTGCGCTGAAAGCCTGGCTCAGGCGGGAATACGGCATCGTCGTCAAGGTTCTGCCGGTCGCCACCATGCCCAACTGGCGGCGGCGCTATGATCGCCATTCGCAGCGCCTGTTCCTGTCCGAGCGCCTCTCGCCCTTCGACCAGCTGCGCGAAGTCGCCATGGAAGCCTGCCTGATCCGAATGAGTGTCGCGGTTGCCGGTGCGATCCAGACGCTTGCCCTTTCGAGCGACGAAGCCCGTCGTCTCGCCCGCTTCGAACTTGGCCGCTACGCCGCGCACGCGCTCATGATGCCTTATACAGCCTTCCACGCTGCCGCCGTGCGCGCCCGCTACGATGTCGACGTGCTGAAATCGCGCTTCGGCGTGTCCTTCGAGCAGGCCGCCAACCGGCTCACCATGCTGCAACGTCAGGGCGCTTCCGGCGTGCCCTTTTTCATGCTGGAGGTCGACAATGCCGGACACCGTTTTCGCCGCGCCGGCGCTCAAGGGTTCCCGCACAGCCGTTTCGGCGGCGGCTGCCCCAAGCTTGCCGTTCACGCCGCCTTCACGCAACCCGGACAGGTGATGGTCGAAGCCGTCGAAATGCCGGACGGTGCCGAGTTCCTGACCGTCGCCCGCACATTGGAAGGACCGCAGGGCGCCTTCAGCGAACGCCCGCGCCGCACCGCCATCCTGCTTGGCTGCGACATCGGCTTCAGCGATGAGATCGTCTATGGCGCAGCGTTGCCGCACGCATGGGGCAAGCCTGGCGTGGCCACCACGGCAATCGGGCCCGCTTGCCGGCTCTGCGAACGCGTCGGCTGCCTCGCCCGCGCCGAACCGCCGGTCACCCGGCCACTCGGTCTCGACGAGATGGTCACCGGGCTATCGGCCTTCGATTTCCAGTAGGTTGAGAGGCCGGGCCTACTCGATTGCCAGCACGACATTGCCGTTGATGCGTCCGCCCTCGACCGCCTCGTGCGCGGCAACAATCTCGTCCAGCCCGTAGCGTGCGCCGATCGGATGTTTCAGCGAGCCGGCTTCCAGCAGCCGCGTCAGTTCCGCAACCGCAGCCCACCGCTCGCTCGCCAGCAGGTCGTAGACGACGAAGACCTGCAGCGTCAGGCTGCCCCATAGCATCGCCGGAAACGAGATCGGTGTATCGCCCGGCACGTTCGAGCCGTAGCAGACCAGCTTGCCGTGCGGCGCCAGCGGGCCCTTGGGCAGGAGCGTGGCCGTCGTCGACAGATCCATGTCGATCACGCCATCGGCACCCTTGCCGCCGGTCAGTTCCTTGACGCGCTCGGCCACGTCCTCGCTGCGGTAGTCGATCACCTCGTCGACCCCGGCGCCACGCGCATGCGCTGTCCTGTCCGGTGATGCCGTGCCGATGACACGCGCGCCACGCAATCTGGCGATCTGCACGGCATAATGCCCGACAGCGGCTGCCGCGCCTGTCACCAGCAACGTCTTGCCATTGATGTCGCCGTGCAGCCCGACCGCATGCAGCGCCGTCAGCGCCGGAATGCCGAGGCACGCGCCAGCCGCGAAGTCGGTACTGTCTGGCAGGCGCACGGCCTGCGCCTGAGGCAGCGCAATGTATTCGGCAGCGGTGCCATTGGCCCGCTTCCACTGCCCGTTCCATGTCCAGACGCGCTCGCCGATGCGGGCATCGTCGACGCCGTCGCCGACTGCTTCGATGACGCCCGCGCCGTCGCTGTGCGGGATGACGCGCGGCGCAACCATCGGTCGGCCCTTGCGGCTCTTCACGTCGGACGGGTTGACGCCCGAAGTGGCCAGCCGCACCAGCACGTCTCCCGCGGCAGGTGTCGGCGTTGCCATCTCGCCGACGGCCAGCACGTCTTTTGCCTCGCCGTTCTTCTCGTACCAGGCCGCTTTCATCTGCATCTCCTTGAGCTTTGCGACCTGTCTATCAAACCGCACCGCTCCGGCACAGGGCCAACAGCTCGCCGCCTCATCCGTGGCCGTCGATGCCCGTCGGAGAGCTTTGTTCACCCGGTGCCACAATGGCTCGATCCCACTGGACCACGCGGGCCGGTCCCAATACGACTAGCGGGAGGGTAGGGCGCGTTGGCGGCCTGCGGAGCGCGTGAAGCGATGAACCAGACCTCGGCCCCTGCTGCCCATCCAATACCTGCCCGAACCGGCGAGCCGGTCGGGTATGTTCTGGTCTTCCTGTCGGCTCTGGTGTGGAGCTTCGGCGGCGCGATTGCGCGCTTTCTCGACATTGACGACATATGGACCGTCGTGTTCTGGCGCTCAAGCTGGGCCGCTGCCTTCCTGATCGGTTTCATGATCTGGCGCGATGGCCTCGCCGGCATGCTCGACATGACCCGTCGCATGGGTCCGCCGGGCCTTGCCGTCGCCATCTGTTTTGCCACCGCATCGACCAGTTTCGTCGTGGCGCTGTCTTACACAACGGTCGCCAACATCGTCCTCATGCAGGCCGGCGTGCCGCTGCTCGCCGCCCTGATGGGCTGGATCGTCTTTCGCGAAAACGTCTCGCTGCCGACATGGATCGCCATTGCCGCTGTGATATCGGGCGTCGCCATCATGGTCTCGGATTCCATCGATGGCGCCGTCTCGCCGATCGGCGATGGCCTGGCGCTGCTCATCGCCGTCGCCTTCTCGACCGCCACCGTCATCACGCGTCGCTTTGCCCATGTCCGCATGACGCCGGCAACCTGCGTAGGCACTGTCATCGCCGCCGCCTTTGCCGCAACGCAGGCATCAGCCTTCATGGTCGCCACGCCGGACATGGCGTGGCTGTTCGCCTTCGGTGCGCTCAATCTCGGTCTCGGTCTGGCGCTGTTTGCCACCGGCGCACGTCTGATCCCGGCAGCCTTCGCCGCCCTTCTTGGCACACTGGAAACCGTGCTCGGTCCCGTCTGGGTATGGCTGATCCACGGCGAAACGCCGTCCGCCCGAACGATCCTCGGCGGCGCCGTCATTTTCGCAGCACTGCTGGTCCATATCGGTCTTGAGTTCAGCCGCAAGCCGAGGCCGCGAAAGCCGGGCGTCACCGGCATGCCGACCCCCAACTGACGCCTGATATTGTCTTGATCTGAAGCCGTAACGTTCGGGAAACCGATTCAAACTTGTCGCGGCGAAAAAAGGTCAATAGGCTTACCCTAATGGCCGGTCGTAAGCTCTGGGAGGCACTTGCAGCCGGTATCGAAGCAAAAAGGGGAAGCACTATGATCAGCAAGAAATTGGTACTGTCGCTGGCAACAAGCGCATTCATCTCGGTCGGTGGCATCGCACAGGCGCAGGACCGCGTCGTCAATGTCTACAACTGGTCCGACTACATCGATGATTCAATCATCGCAGACTTCACGAAGGAAACCGGCATCAAGGTCGTCTACGACGTCTTCGATTCCAACGAAATCCTCGAAACCAAGCTGCTTGCTGGCGGCACTGGCTATGACGTCGTCGTGCCGACCGGCACTTTCCTCGCCCGCCAGATCCAGGCCGGCGTCTTTCAGAAGCTCGACAAGTCGAAGCTGCCCAACCTGTCCAACATGTGGGACGTCGTGGCCGAGCGCACTGCCATTTACGATCCGGGCAACGAGTACTCCATCAACTACATGTGGGGCACCACCGGCGTCGGCTACAACGTCAAGAAGGTGCAGGACGCGCTCGGTATCGAGAAGATCGACACATGGGATATCGTGTTCAAGCCGGAAAACCTGGCAAAGCTTGCCGATTGCGGCGTCTACATGCTTGACGCGCCGGCCGAGATGATCCCGGCCGCGCTGAAATACCTCAAGCTCGACCCGAACTCGACCGATGCCGACGATCTCGCCAAGGCCGAGGAGCTTCTGCTCAGCATCCGCCCGTCGATCCGCAAATTCCATTCGTCCGAATACATCAACGGCCTCGCCAATGGCGACATCTGCCTGGCGGTCGGCTGGTCTGGCGACGTCTTCCAGGCGCGCGACCGTGCTGCCGAGGCCGATCAGGGCGTGACGATCGACTATTCGATCCCCAAGGAAGGCGCCCAGATGTGGTTCGATCAGATGGCCATCCCGGCCGATGCGCCGCATGTCGAGGAAGCGCATGAATTCCTCAACTACATCATGCGCCCCGAGGTCATCGCCAAGGCGTCCAACTATGTCTTCTACGCCAATGGCAACAAGGCATCCCAGGCGCTCCTCGACGAGGAGGTGATCGGCGATCCGGCCGTCTATCCTGATGAGGCGACGTTGGCGAACCTGTTCACCACCGTGCCGCTTGACCCCAAGGCGCAGCGCCGCGTTACGCGTATCTGGACCAAGATCGTCACCGGTCAGTGACCATCGCAAAAGCCCCGGCCAGCAGCGCCGGGGCTTTTCTGCTTTGAGTGGCAAACCAGGGTCAGGACCCTTGAGTCCGGAGGGCACATGCAATCGCTTGGAAGCATCAGGAGGGAGTTCGCTCCCTGGAACAACCCCGACGCCAAACCCTACATTGTCTTTGAGAACGTCACCAAGCGCTTCGGTGACTTCACCGCCGTCAACAACCTCTCGCTGTCGATCTACGAGAAAGAGTTCTTCGCCCTGCTGGGCGCGTCCGGCTGCGGCAAGTCGACCCTGCTTCGCATGCTGGCCGGCTTCGATGAACCGACATCGGGCCGTATCCTGCTCGACGGCCAGGATCTGCGCGGCATCCCGCCCTATCGCCGCCCCGTCAACATGATGTTCCAGTCCTACGCGCTGTTTCCGCACATGACGGTCGAGGCCAATATCGGTTTTGGCCTCAAGCAGGAGGGCATGGCCAAGGCGAAGATCGACGAACGCGTCGCCGACATGCTGAAGCTCGTCAAGCTCGAGCAGTTCGCCAAGCGCAAGCCGCACCAGCTTTCCGGCGGACAGCGGCAGCGTGTTGCGCTCGCGCGTTCCGTAGCCAAGCGGCCCAAGGTGCTGCTGCTCGACGAACCGCTCGGCGCGCTCGACAAGAAGCTGCGTGAGGAAACCCAGTTCGAGCTGATGGATCTGCAGCAGTCGCTCGGCCTCACCTTCGTCGTTGTCACGCACGACCAGGAAGAGGCCATGACCATGGCCGACCGCATCGCCATACTCGACAAGGGCGAAGTGATGCAGGTCGCCACGCCCGCCGAAGTCTATGAGGCGCCGGGGTCGCGCTTCGTCG
>JBBSOT010000123.1:0-11931 GCA_038259455.1 Hyphomicrobiales bacterium
CCCGACCATGTCCGAAGCGGTCAAGGAAGCTGCGATGGCGGCGGCCTTCAAGCCGATCCACATGTAAGCCTCCAACGAATGAAAAGGCCCGCTTGCGCGGGCCTTTTTTTTACTGGAGGTCGACTTACTGAGCCGGAGCCGGTTCGGCCGGGGCTGGTTCGGCCGGGGCTGGCTCGGCAGGAGCTTCCGGAGCGACAGCCTCGGGAGCGGTGGTTTCGGGAGCAGCAGGCGCTTCCGGAGCGACAGCCTCGGGCGCTGGCGCAGTGGTGTCTGCGGCCGGCGGTGCGGGTTCCACGGCCTCGGGCGCCGGGGTTGCAGGATCGGCAGTCGTTGCCGGCTCTGGTGCCACAGCGTCATCCGAAGCCGGGGCGAAAACGAAATAGGCGATAACCGCCAGCACCAGGACGACACCGGCGATCATAATGCCGCTACCGCCACTACGCGTCTCGACGCGGTTGACGACGCGCGGTTCATCGAACTTGGCCGAGGTGCGCGGCTCACCCGTTACCGGGTCAAGACGGCTTGTGGCTGCTGGGTCGAGCGGATCGTCGGACCTTGGATCCGGAATGCGAGCTGGGTTGGCCATTGGGGTTCTCCATCGGTTTTAACTGCCCGGACAACGCGTTGGAGCGACATTGGTTTCAAAACATTGTGAACGGGCAGCACCCTACTGCGTCGGAATGGGTCAGCCGTAGCGCGACATTCCCAGTTCGCTTGCATCGATCTCCGGCTTCCTGCCCGAGATTAGATCGGCAAGAACCCGTGCCGATCCGCAGGCCATGGTCCAGCCAAGCGTTCCGTGGCCCGTATTGACGAACAGCTTCGGATAGTGCGTCGCGCCAACGATCGGCGGACCATCCGGGGTCATCGGCCTCAGGCCGCACCAGAAACTTGAATCCCGCGCATTGCCGGCGTCCGGGAACAGATCGGTTACCGAATGCTCGAGCGTCGCCCGCCGCGATTCATGCAAGGTCAAATCATAGCCCGAAATTTCGGCCGTTCCGCCTATCCGGACCCGATCCCCGAGCCGCGTGATGGCAACCTTGTATGTTTCATCCATGATCGTCGAAACCGGCGCGGCATCGGCATTCGTTATCGGCATGGTGATCGAATATCCCTTCACGGGGTACACGGGAACGAACACCTTGCGCTTGTGCAGCCAGCGAGCCGAATAGCTTCCCATGGCGACAACATAGGCGTCGGCAACGATCTGTTGGTCACCTGCCCGGACAAACAGAATGTCGCTGTCGGCTGCGTTCGGCATCAATCTGCCCGTCTCGACGCCAAAGTGGAATTTGACGCCACGGTCCCGACAGATTTGCGTCAGGCGTTCGGTGAACAACCTGCAATCGCCAGTTTCATCGCCTGGCAGACGCAGGCCACCGGCGACCTTGCCAGCAACACGAGACAAGGCCGGTTCGGCCGCAACGCATCCCGCCGCATCGAGAAGCTCGAAAGGTACCGCGAACTGCTTGAGGACCTCGATATCCTTGCCGGTCGCGTCCAGTTGCTGCTGCGTGCGAAACAATTGCAACGTTCCCTGGCTGCGCTCGTCATACGATATGCCGGTCGCCTCGCGCAGTGCCCGCAAACTGTCGCGGCTGTATTCGGCCAGTGGCACCATGCGGGCCTTGTTGATGGCGTAGCGTGCGCTTGTGCAATTGCGCAGCATCCTGAACAGCCAGACCCACATCTGAGGGTCCATCCTCGGCCGCACCACAAGTGGCCCGTGCCGCATCATAAGCCATTTGATCGCCTTGAGCGGAATGCCGGGTCCTGCCCATGGCGACGCATAGCCTGGCGATATCTCTCCCGCATTGCCAAAGCTCGTTTCCATGGCCGGGCCAGACTGGCGATCGTAGACCACGACCTCGTGGCCGGCCTGGCTTAGATAGTAGGCTGTGGTCACGCCGATCACGCCGGCGCCAAGAACAGCAACTTTCATCCTATCGCCCCTCGCCCGCTCACCTCAGCCGCCCCGGTAGCGACGGTGGAAGCGCCCGCCAAGAGAGGTGAGAATCTCGTAGCCTATGGTTCCCGAACATGAGGCCAGATCGTCAACCGTCTGTCGAGGACCGATCAACTCGACGAGATCGCCGGGGTTCAAACTGTGCGGCGGCAATGTCGAGATGTCGATAACGGTGCTGTCCATGGAGATCCGTCCGACAAACGGCAGCGCCTTGCCATCCAGCCACGCCACCGTCGCCGCCCGGCGCGGCCAGCCATCGCCATAGCCAAGCGAGATCGTTGCGGTTTCAAGTGGGCCGGCAGCACGGAATGTGTGCCCGTAGCCGACGCCGGTGTCGGTGTCGATGCGTCGGGTCTGGATCACCCTCGCCTCCAGTCCGACCACCGGCAGCATCGGATTCTCGCGCCCCGGCGTCGGATTGATGCCGTAGAGCGCTGCGCCAGGCCGCACGAGGTCGAAATGATAGTGGTCTCCAAGAAAGATGCCGGATGAATTGGCAAGCGAGGCCGGCGCAGGCGGCAGCAGGCGCCTCAAGCGATCAAAGGCCCGGCGCTGTTCTTCGTTGGCAGGGTTGGCAGGATCGTCCGCGCAGGCAAGGTGGCTGATGACCAGGCGAAGATCGAGCCCATCGAATGCTGCCGGATCGGCGGCCAGCCGGTCGATCTCGTCAGGCGACATGCCCAGGCGGGACATGCCGCTATCGACCTGGATCACAACCGGCGCATCCTGCATGCCAAGACGCCGTGCCGCGTCCTTCCAAGCAGCAAGCTGCATGGCACTGTTTGCGACCGCTATCAATCCCGCTGCGAGGCAGGAATCCTCGGCGCCGGGGTGAACGCCGTTCAGGACGCAGATGTCAGGCTCGGGACCAAGCGCACGCCGAAGAGACAGGCCTTCCACAGCATGGGCAACGAAGAAGGTGCGACACCCCTCCTTGCGCAAGGCCGTTGCCATCATCGCCGCCGAGAGGCCGTATCCGTCCGCCTTGACCACCGCCGCACACTCGGCGTTGCCTATGCGGGACCGAAGTCGGCGGTAATTGTCGCGGAGCGCGCCAAGATCGACGGTCAGGATGGCACCAGCCTGCTCAAAGGTCGGCTGGTCGTTAATATCGTTCATGCGTCGTCCCGGCTGGTCGGAATGCGTGCATCCGTAAAGCCGTATCGCCAATACCGCAACTCCAGGGGCAGTCGGTCAGGGCGCGAGATGCCGGAAAGCGGCTACGACCTCTTCATAGACCTGGCGCTTGAAGGGCACGATCAGCCCGGCAAGGTCGTCCATCGAGCGCCAGTCCCAGCGGTCGAACTCGGCCTCATGGCCACCTGGCGGCGGATTGATCTGGATCTCGCTTTCGTCGCCCTCGAAGCGGAAGGCAAACCATTTCTGGGTCTGGCCGCGATATTTCCCCTTCCACACGATACCGACAAGATCGCTCGGCAGATCGTAGTTGATCCAGCCCGCAGCCTCGCCGATCATCGACACCGAGCGCATGCCGGTCTCTTCATAGAGTTCGCGGCGCGCCGCTTCGATCGGTTCTTCACCCTTGTCGATGCCGCCTTGCGGCATTTGCCACAACCGATCCGCCCCTGACATCTCACCATCCGGCTCGGCAATGCGGCGGCCGACCCACACCAGCCCCTCTCGGTTCAGGATCGTCAACCCGACACAGGGCCGGTACGGCAGGGTTTCCGGATCGACATGCTTTCTGGCCAAATGTCAGCCTTTCTCTGGATCGAAGGTAAGGGCAGAGACGGGCACGATCTCGATGCCGCGCTTCTTCGCTTCGGCTATCCAGCCAGTGACCGTATCGACCGTTATGTCGAAGGCGGAGCCGGAGCCGAGCGCAAACCCCTTGGCACGCGCGGTGGCCTCGAGTTCATCGAGTTTCTTCAGGATGGCGCCACGGTCCTGCTGGGCGTCAATGATTGCATCCCCTGCGACGAAGGGCACGCCGTTCTTCGCTGCGAGTTCCGCAGCAACGCTGCGTGCTGTCGAGCCGTCATCCAGATAGAGCAGTCCGCGCTTGCCAAGTTCGGCCATGACAGGGTCCATGGCCGCCTCGTCTGCCACGAAGCGGGCGCCCATATAGTTCATGATGCCGGTATAGTTGGTGGTTCTGGACATCGTCCAGCGCAGGTTCCCGATGTTCGCTTCGGGCGTGGCGGCGATGGTCAGGGTGTTGCGACCCGGGTTTACATTCGGATAGTCGAAAGGCTCTAGCGGCGCCTGCATGAGGATTTCATGTCCCTTCTGCCGGCCCGCCTGCATCCATCGCCCAATGCTGTTTCCTTGTGGCGCGAAGGCCAGCGTCACTTCGGAAGGAAGCTTCTCGATCGCCTCCTGCGTGCCTGTCTGGGACAGGCCGAGGCCGCCGACGACAATCGCTACACGCGCGCCACGCGACCCGGACCAAGGTCGCGCATAGACGTCGACAGGCCGACGTCCATCGGCCGACCTGATCGGCAGCGGCCCCGTTTCGGTCTGTTCTATCAGCGCCCTGTCTGGCAAATGCGCGACCCGCAGATCCTGACCGATAGCGGACGGATCGCTGATGACGATGCCACCACTGCCCTTGCTGGCGGTCTCGGGGTTCAGGTGAATGATGGCGGGACCGCCCGATACCCGAGGCTTTGGCACGGCAGCAGGCGTCGCAACCGCTTCGACCACAGTGGCAGGAGCGTCGGAAGCCGCTATTTCAGGGGTCGACACGGCCACCAGGGACGGATCGCGAAAAGGCTCTTCGCGCAAAGCAATAGCACTTGAAGCAGCAAGCACGCACAGCACCACCGCAGACGCGCCGACGGCCCGGCGCGACCAGGCGAAACGCCCCGGCGCGCGCGCGTTCTCGGCTGTCTGGCCGAGAGGGCGTTCGAGTTCCTTGGTCGATTGCATCAAGCGGCTGCCCCTGCCGGCTGGAGTCCCCGAATCGAACTGCCGGAACCTTTCGGCCCCGGCAGCAAACTATCACTCAATCATACTGACGGCTCAAACCAGGCCCGCCAAGGACGGCAGGCCCGAGCCTGCTACTGGTTGTTCATGACGGCCTTGTCCGGGTTCGGCGGGAACGCCGGATCGGTCTTTTCACCGCGCAACAATTCAAGCGCATAGCCAAGCTGCACGTCATCCTTGGGATCTGGCGGGACATAGGCAGCCGAACCGGAGCCTTCGTCGCTCTCCTCGACGCCCTTGATATGGCCCTTCAGATCCGATTCGCCGCGCGACACGTCACGCCCTACGAGATCCTCGGGCAGCGGCTGCTCGACCTTGATATCGGGCGAAATGCCCTTGCCCTGGATCGATTTGCCGGCGGGCGTGTAATAGAGCGCCGTGGTCAGCCGCAACGCGCCGTTTTCCGACAGCGGGATGATGGTCTGCACCGAACCCTTGCCGAAAGACGTCGTGCCGACGATCGTTGCCCGGCGATGGTCCTGCAGGGCGCCCGCCACGATTTCGGAAGCGCTTGCCGATCCGCCATTGACCAATACGATCAGCGGCTTGCCGTCAATGTCGTCGCCCGGACGCGAATCGAAACGCGAGATATCCTTCGGATCGCGGCCACGGGTCGAGACAATCTCGCCGCGGTCGAGGAAGGCGTCCGATACGCTGACCGCCTGATCGAGCAGGCCGCCCGGATTGAGGCGCAGGTCGAGAACGTAGCCCTTGAGCTTGTCGTCCGGAACCTCGGACTTGATTGTCGCGATGGCAGCTTCGAGATCGTCATAGGTCTTTTCGGTGAACGAGGTGACCTTCATGTAGCCGACGTCGTTCTCGACACGGAACTTGACCGCCTTGACCTTGATGATGTCACGCACGATCGTGATGTCGATCGGCTTTTCGGCGCCTTCGCGCAGGATGGTGAGCTTGATCGGCGTGTTGACCAGCCCGCGCATCTTCTCGACAGCGTCGTTGAGCGTCAGGCCGCGGACTTCCTCGCCATCGATCTCGGAAATGTAATCGCCGGCGCGCACACCGGCCTTGGCGGCAGGCGTATCGTCGATCGGCGTGATCACCTTGACCAGTTCGTTCTCCATCGTGACCTCGATGCCGAGGCCGCCGAATTCGCCCTTGGTCTGGACACGCATATCCTTGGCCGCGTCCGGGTTCATGTAGGACGAGTGCGGATCAAGCGAGGTGAGCATGCCGTTGATGGCATTCTCGACCAGCGACTTTTCATCTGGCGGCGTAACGTACTGGGCCCGCACACGCTCGAAGATATCGCCGAAAATGGCAAGCTGCTTGTAGGTTTCCGAACCTGCCGCGTTGGCCGACGAACTGGGCGATCCAGACACCATGCTCATGGCCGAAGCGCCCATCAGGGCACCCGCAAACAGAAGCGACAATTTACGTACCATTTCCGGTCCTTCCAGAGTGACGGTCCGCCCACCAAGGAGCCGGATCGACGGGTTTTCCATCCTTGCGAAACTCTACATAGAGCTCCGGCGTGGCATTTCCGGGGTCTTGCGCCGATACGCTGGCGACTCTCGCTTCCCCCATGGCCCCTACCGGTTCGCCCGCCAGAACGGGCTGTCCCGGAGAGACGCTGATTCTACTCATCCCGGCCAGGACCACATGATAGCCATCGCCCGCGTTCAGGATCAAGAGTTGTCCATAAGAACGGAACGGCCCCGCATAGAGAACACTGCCGTCAGACGGCGCAGTGACGATGGCGGTCGATTGTGTCGCAACCATGTCTCCGAGCATCACACCGCCGTTACCGTCAGGCTCGCCGAAATTGCGGCTGATCTTGCCGACCACTGGCAACGCAACCTGGCCTTTGAGGGCCGGAAACGGCGCCGCCGTAGCCAACCGATTGTCCTCCGGTATGGGGATGGCGGCGAGTTCAGCGTCGCGGTTTTCTCTCCTGGACCTGGCGATGCGCGCCTTCTCGGCCTCGGCTGCCTGTTGCTCCAGCGACGCGATCAGTCCCTTGAGACTCTTGGCCTCGCCGGCAAGTTCCTGAGCGCGCGCGGTTTCGGCACCGAGATCGGCTTCGCGCTCATTCTGCAGACGCTGCTTTTCCGCAACCAGAAGGTCGAGCCGCCGCTTTTCGGCGAGTTGCTCCGTGAAAGCGGCGGTGAGACGCTTTTTTTCGGCTTCGATGGAGGACGCCACCCGTGCCAGCTCGGCCAGATCGGCAAGCAGGGCCTCGGTCTCGTGGCGCAATTCCGGAACCACCGCGCCGAGCAGGATGGCGCTCCGGACCGAGGCAAGTGCGTCATCCGGCGTGACAAGGATTGCCGGAGGTGGATTGAGACCCATCCGTTGCAATGCGCCAAGCACTTCGGCCAGAATCCCGCGGCGACCGGCCAGCGACCTCTTCACCCCGGATTGCTGGGCCTCGAGCGTCGCCATCCGGTCTGAAATATCTTCGATGTCCTGACTGAGCTTGCGTTCGGTCTTGGCCGACTGGATCAGGGCCGCGGTGATCGTCAACTGGTCCTTCTTGACGGCCGCGATCTCGGCGGCAAGCGCGTCGACCCGCTCGGCCGAAAGACTGATCTGCTGCGTCACGCGCTCATATTCGGCGCGTGAGCGAGCCGCATCCGCCTGCGCCTGCGCCGATTCCTCGGCATGGCCGACATGCATGCAGGCAACGACAAGGATCGCCGTCAGTATGCTCCGCACTTTGCGGTTTTTCATCGCCGTCGCCGCTACCATCGCCTGACTTCAAAAACTCCCCTGTCGCGTCGCTTGTGATTTCGGGGCGATGCGTGAGACGCCAAAGACTATCGGGACCATCTTAACGAACCATCAACCATCCGACCAATGATGAGCCGATCATGCTGCCTATGGCCCGGCATCTGGTCGAAATTCGGACCTGCCCCATGACATCGGTCGGCCGCAAGCTTACGCACGATGATAGGGATGGCCGGAAAGGATCGTCACGGTGCGGTAAAGCTGCTCACCCAGCATGATGCGCACCATCTGGTGCGGCCATGTCTGAGCACCGAAGGACAAAACCAGTTCGGCCGAGTCGCGCAGGCTTGGATCGTGCCCGTCCGGTCCGCCAATGGCAATCACGATGGCCCGGCGACCCTCGTCGCGAAGCAGGGCGATGCGTTTGGATAAATCCTCTGACGAGATGTTCTTGCCCCGCTCGTCAAGGAGAAACAGCGCCGTGCCGGGCGAAAGCTGTGCGCTGAGCTTCTCGCCCTCCTCGCGACGACGCTCAGTAACCGACTGTGACCGGCTTTCGGCAATTTCGGAAATGCCTGTGAATTCCAGGCCGATGGCCGGTCCGCTTTTCGCAAAGCGCTCGAAATAACGGTCCGCAAGTTCCTTCTCGGGGCCGGATTTCATCCGGCCCACGGCATGCACTGACACCTTCATCGTCGCCCCTCCGGCTCGGCCCGTGGGGCGTACCGGCTAATGCAGAGTCTCGTCCTCGAGATCCGGAGCCTGCCACATCTTTTCAAGATTGTAGAAGTCACGGACTTCGGGGCGGAACACGTGCACGATAATGTCTCCCGAATCGATCAGGACCCAATCGGCGCCTGCCAGACCCTCGACGCGCACCTGCACGACCCCGGCATCCTTCAGCGCCTTGAGGAGCTGATCGGCGACTGCCGCGACATGACGGTGCGATCGACCGGACGCGACGACCATATAGTCGCCAAGTGTCGATTTTCCCTGGATGTCGATGGAGACGATATTTTCGGCCTTGGAGTCTTCAAGACTGGCAAGGACCGTTTTGATGGCGCGAGACACGGTATCGTTTCCGCTGATCCCGGCCGGCGAAGGCATGATATCGGCCTTCTTCCGCAATGCTGTTCGCAGTGTCTTTCCTTTCGAAAGAGGAACAACCAAGTCGCCTGCCAAATCAGGCGACAACCCATAGATAGGCAGAGTCGCATGGCACTTTCAAGACATGCAGACATGGCCAGGATTAGGTTCTTCGCCAACCTTGCTGTAAAAGGCCCCCGAATTTCCGGCCCAACAGCAATCACGCGGCCTGCGAAGCATTGAAACTACTGGAGAAATCATGGATCTTGACCCCCAGAAAGCCCTGACCACAGTGCAAGCCGCCCTTGCTGACATCAGCAGTCTTCTTGTCTCCTATGCATTCTCGGTCGTCGGCGCCGTCATCCTCCTGATCGTCGGCTATCTGGCGGCGGGACTGGCCCAGCGCTCCGTCTATTCGGCACTTGGCCAGATCCGTGGCTTTGACCCGACGCTGCGCAGCTTCTTCGCCAAGATCGCCCGCTATGCCGTGCTCATCCTTGTCGTCGTGATGGTGCTCGGCCAATTCGGTGTGCAGACGGCATCGATCATCGCGGCAATCGGCGCCATCGGCCTTGCCATCGGCCTTGCGCTGCAGGGCACGCTGCAAAATATCGCAGCTGGTATCATGCTCCTGGCGCTACGGCCTTTTCGAGTCGGCGAATATGTCGAGGCAGGCGGCGTATCCGGTACCATCGAAGAGATCGGACTTTTTGCCACCCGGTTGAAGGCGCTCGACGGTCTTTACGTGCTGGCGCCGAATTCGACGCTTTGGAATGTGCCGGTCATCAACTATACGCGCAACACGCTGCGCCGTAACGACCTCATCATCGGCATCGGCTATGGCGACGACATCGATCTGGCGCAAAAGGTGATGATCGACCTTGCCGAGGCCGACCAGCGCATCAACGCAGAGCCCGCGCCAACCACATTCGTTTCAGCGCTCGGCGACAGCGCCGTCAGCGTCACACTGCGCTACTGGACGTCGACATCCGACTTCTTCGCCACCAAACTCGACATTACCAAGGCGGCAAAGCTGGCATTCGACAGCAAGGGAATTTCGATCCCGTTCCCGCAGCAGGAAGTTTCCTACCGCGACCTCACTCCAAGAAAGAAGTAGCGGCTGCCAGGGCTAACCGTCGTCTTCGGCCGCGAAGGCCAGGTCGACGGGCGGCGGCGCCTGCGCCGTCATAGGGGCGAATGTCCCGGTGTCTTCCGACGGCACGGCGTCCGACCGCGTCAGTCGCCACAGCACGAACCCGCAATAGGCGACAGCGATGAGGATCGCGACATACATGAACGATTGAGTGCCATACAGCGCGGTCAGCATGGTGCCGACACCGGGAATGACGAAGCCCGACAACGACCAGGCAAACAGCATCGAGCTTGACAGGGTCACCAGGTCGCCCTTGCTCGCCCGGTCGTTTGCATGCGCGCTGGCCAGGGAATAGATCGACTCCGACGTGCCGCTCCACACCACGTAGACGGCGATGACGACGATCAGCGCACTGTGGTCGAATCTGGCGGCCGCGATACCCGCCAGAGCAACCAGCAGCGAAGCCGCGACCAGCACGTAGCGGCGGTCGGTACGGTCGGATATCCAGCCGAACGGAATCTGGAACAGCAGCGTCCCAAGCGGCATCGCGAAAAGAAGCGTCGCCACCTCCTGCTGGGAATAGCCCTTGGCGGTGGCGTGGATCGGAGCGAAGCCGGCAATCATCATCGACAGGCCGCCAACGGCAAGCATGCCTGCGACACCGACCGGCGAAATGCGCCAGGCGCGTCCCAGCGCCACCGTGGCACCCTCCGGTGCCGGCGGCTGGGCAAGTCTGGTCATGCCAACCGGCAGGATAGACAGAGCGGTAAAGACGATGCCGACCAGCGGTGCTTCAGCGGTTGTTATGTCGACCAGGCCGAGCAACGCCGAACCGCAGCCCAGCCCGACGACATAGCTGACGTAAAACACGGCCATGACGCGGCCACGGATCGAATTTTCGACGGCATCGTTGAGCCAGCTCTGCGCCACGATGAACAGCGCGCAGATCGCAAACCCGTAAAGTGCACGCGCCGCAATCCACAGAACCGGATAGGTTCCAGCACCCACAATGGCATTTGACAGCACGATAAGCGCCGAGAGGATCATGAAGCTGCGCGCGTGGCCGACACGGCGCACCAGCGGCCCTGTCATGAGACAACCGGCAATGCCGCCTGCGGAAAGGCCGGTCAGGATTCCGCCAGCCCATGTCGGCGGAAAACCCTCGGCACCGAGGCGCACCGGAATATAGGCGAACATCAGACCGTTACCGACGGCGACCAGCGCCATTGAAACAAGCACCGAGGCGATCGCCATGGCCGGGGTCGACGGCACGATGGAGGGAGCCTTCGCTCCGGCCACGTCGGTCTTGCTGGCTGCGTGTTCAAGTTCGGTCGTCATGCCGCAGATTGCGCTTTCAAAGCTCGCCCAGCCGCGGCAAAAGCGACATCATCCAGCCGGCTTCCGGCTGTCTCCAGGTTTTCGCCGCCTTGGCGTAGCTGCTCCTAACCGGCTGCAGCGCGGATTGCACTCGATGACAGCGACGAGCGCGGGCCATGGATGAAGGTCCAGGCCGGCGCCTTCATGCGCGCGAGCAGTGGCGCATCGCCCTCGTCGACACGCGCATGGTCGAAGGCCTTGGTCACCGGCGAGGACAGAAACGAAAGCGTGGCACCCGGACGATCGATGACGGCGATCGGGAATGTCGTGAAGATCTTGCGCCAGCGCTGCCAGTGGTGGAAGTCGCGCAGATTGTCGGCCCCCATGATCCAGACGAAATCGACGCCCGGGTTCCTGTCGCGCACCAGCTGCAGCGTGTCGGCGGTGTAGCGCGTATGATGAGCGGCCTCGAAGGCTGTGATCTTGACCCGCGGGTCTTTGATCATTGCTTCGGAGCGGCTGATCCTCTCCGCCAGCGGCGCAAGGTCGCGGGTGCTTTTCAGCGGATTGCCCGGCGTCACGATCCACCAGAGCTGGTCGAGCGCCAGCCGTCGAAGCGCTATTTCGGCGACCAGCGCATGGCCTGCATGCGGTGGATTGAAGGAACCGCCAAACAAGCCGACGGCCTGCCCCTTCTCGACATGCGGCATCATCAGATGGTGCCGCCCGAGACCAGGGTACAGCATCGCAGGGTCGGTCAAGGCCGGGTCTGGCCGCTGCCGCGGACGCGGTACTTGAAGGACGTCAGTTGCTCGACGCCGACCGGGCC
>JBBSOT010000124.1:0-11904 GCA_038259455.1 Hyphomicrobiales bacterium
CGCCGGGCCGCCAGTTTGTCCGGATGGTTTCGAACAGGGCCTCATCGGCCTCTGGATCATGAAAAGGCTGCCCCGGTGCATCAATAGCTGAGACACCGCCCAATGGTAGAAAGAACCTTACTTGCCCCTCCATCTTGTTTAGCCGATCGACAATGAACGCACCAATCTGGCGATTTTCATCGGGCGTTGTCCGCATTAGCGTCACCTGGGCGTTATGCACATGCAGCCGGCGATCCTTGAGTTGCGGGGGGACAGTTTCGATTGCGCCGAAATTCACCATGTCTACCGCCCCAACGGACCCGACATACGGGAGGCGGGAGCGAATGGCGGCGCCGAACCGGTCTTGAGTACAGGCAAAGACACCACCTACCAGATGGTCGGCGATCTCGGTTGTGGTGACGTCGATCATCCCGGTCAGAAAGCCCGATTCTGCTAGCTTCTCCATCGATTGGCCACCGGTGCCCGTGGCGTGAAAGACTGTCAGATCGAAAGACTCTTCCAGCATCGAGCGGATGTTTGTGACACAAGCAGTCGTGACCCCGAACATGGTCAAGCCGATTGCAGGTTTGTCTTCGGCGCCGAGCGGCACGTCGTTGGTTGCCATGCCGGCAGCTGCATGAGCTGCGTTTGCAATGACCTTGCGCGATATCGCATTGAGTCCCGCAATATCCACCACCGAATACATCATCGTAATATCATTGGGGCCGACATATGGAGCTGTGTTGCCCGACGCTGCAGTGGAAAGCATCAACTTGGGCAGTCCGATCGGCAACTGACGCATGGCATGCGTGACAAGGGCCGTATTTCCAGTGCCCCCAAGCCCCAGAACTGCCGCCACATCATCGCGTGAGACTAGGAACCTGGCCAGTGCTTCGGCCATGGCCGTCACCGCTTCGCCGCGATCGGTACGACCCAACACTGCGTCCGCTCCATCCGGGTGAAATTTTGCGACATCCGCCGGACTGAAATCGGACTCCTCGCTACTCTCCATCGTGCTTACATCAACGATTGCGACGGATGCTCCAGCGGCCTTGGCCATTTCCGCTGCATAGCGCAGTTCTGGTGCCTTGGTGTCCATTGTGCCGATTACAAACAGCTTCTTCATCCCACCTCTCCAATATCGAACTCGCGTCGCAGTCATAATATTGCGTATTGCATACAATACGCAAGTCAGCTAGATAAACGCAATGAACTCACCTCGTCATCTCACGCTCCGCGAGCGCATCTACGAAGAAATTGTCCGACTTATCGTGTCGGGCGAGTTACCCAGCGGCGCAGCGCTCGATGAGCGGGCTCTAACTGAGCGCCTGGATGTGAGCCGCACGCCGTTTCGCGAGGCCATTGGCACCCTCGCAAAGGAAGGGCTTGTCGAGATACGCCCGTATCGGGGCTTCTTTGTTCGCAGCTTCACCAAGAAGGAGATTTCCGACCTTTACGAATTGCGTAAGACACTCGAGGTATTTGCCACTCGGTTGGCTGTCCCCCAACTTGACGACACGGACATCGCCCTATTTGAACGCCTTCTGAACGAGAGCCTCGCTGCACTGAATCGGCGTGATATGGCAACGTATGCCGCACGCGACCGTGAGTTTCACGAAACCATCGCCAGGCGATCGGGCAATACTGCGCTGATCGAGACGCTGGCTAGGCTCGGCCTTCAGATTCAGATTTGCCGGCTAATCGCCAATGAAGATCGCAGTTTCGCAGATAGAGCGGCGCGTGAGCGTGACGACATGCTCGCTGCGTTCAGGGCACGGGACGCCGAAGGCGCTGCTGCGCTGATGCATCACCACATTTCCGAGGTTCAGGCCGCCGTGCTCGAACGTCACCCGGAACAGCAGGGGACGACAAAAAGCTGACGGTCACAACGAGCAACGCCAGCAACGGCGTGCATACAAGGAGGAGAGAATGACCTATTTCAAATCGAACGCGTCGGCCTTTGTGGCCGTGCTGGTTGCGGGCACCATGCTGGCGTCTCCCACTATAGCACAGACCCTCAAGATGTGGGGGCCGGAGAACATTGCGAATCCAGAAACCGCCGAGCTCTGGAACGAGATCAAGGCAGGCTTTGAGGCCAATAACCCGGGCGTGACAGTCGAGTTCATGCCACCCACCGGAACCATAAGCAATGGCGCCGTACAGGCTGCCATTCAGTCGGACGCCGGGCCGGATGTGGTCTGGACCAACTCCGGCATCGGTCGCATGACCGTTGTGGTGGACGCGGGCCTCGTTCAGCCACTGACCGAAGAATATAAGAGCGGTTGGTCAGAAAAGATCTTCCCTTGGCTGGATGCCCAACTCAAAGGCAACTTCAACGGAGAAATCTACGAAGTGCCCGACGGGCTGGATGCGCTGGGCATCTGGTACCACAAGGATATGTTCGCAAAGAATGGCTGGACGTTCCCGGACACTTACCAAGGTTTCCTCGATCTTATGCAGAAGATCGAGGAAAGTGGCATGCAGCCTCTCGTAGCCGCACCCAACAATACAGGTTCGGCCGGCCACCTATTCGGCCTTGTGCTTCAGGTTACAGCTGGCTCAAAAGTGATGGGCGAGGTCGTCTCGGGCAATCTTCCCTGGACCGATAAGCGCGTTGTCGCCGGTTTCACGGCGTTCCGGAATCTGGTTGAACGCGGCTTTATCAAGCCGGAGATGGCATCGCTCAACTTCGACGCGGGCACTCGCCTTTTTCTGTCGGAACGTGCGGCCATGTTCGTTGGCGGCCCCTGGTTCATCGCGCTCGCGCGAGGTGCTGACTACCCGCTGGGAAATCTCGGCTACACCACCATGCCGTCCGATCTGCCCGGCGAATCCATCCCCACCGGTGGCATCGGCTGGAGTTACATGATCCCTACCAGCTCGTCCCAGCCCGAACTCGCGCGCGAATGGATCGACTATCTGCTCAGCGACGAAGTCATGAAACTGCGGGCGGAACACCCCACTTCCAGTGCCATCTACCCTCGCGAGCTAACGGACGTCACACCAGCGACCCCCGTCATGCTGGATATCTTCAAAGCCGCAAGCGATGGTGTGGGATACAATCCCAGCGTCTACGTGCCCGGCTCGACGATCGACACCTACTATCAGGTTATACAGGGCCTGATCTCTGGTCAGGTGACGCCCGAGGATGGTGCCGCTCAGATTGAAGCCACGATGCACAAAGCCCAATAGGCGAGAAGCCATTCGGGGCAACAAGACATGACGAAAGGTCCCGAAAATACGCTGGCGCGTCAGAACAGTCGGGGAGCGGATCCCGCCCGCCGACTGTTGTCTGCTGAAAAACCAGGTGAAGACGGGTTCTTCGCGGCCATTGGCTTTCTGCTGCCGGCCTTGCTTGTCTACGGTGCCTTCACGCTATTCCCGATTTTTCGCACCGTCTGGCTGAGCTTTACCGACAGCGGCGGATATAACACGGCGGCCAGCTTCGTGGGACTGGACAACTACACCGCGCTCGCCACCGATCCCATCGCCTGGCGCGCACTGTGGCAAACCGTAATCTGGCTGGTACTCCACGTAGTCCTCGCAGGCGGGTTTGGTCTCGTGCTGGCGTTGATGATAGGTCGGTTGAGAAATGCCCAGGTCCTTTTTCGCGCAGGATTCTTCCTGCCACATCTGGTTTCGCTGGGCGTGGTCGGGATCATCTGGGCCAATATATACGATCCATATTTCGGCCTGCTCAATACTTCCCTGGACAAGCTTGGTCTGGGGTTCTTGCAGCAGGGCTGGCTCTCTGACCCTACGCTGGTTCTGTTCTCAGTGAACCTTGCGAGCTCCTGGCAAGGCTTCGGCCTTTATATGCTGCTGTTTCTGGCCGGCCTGCAAAACATCGATAACTCGCTCTACGACGCAGCCGACGTAGACGGTGCAACTGAATGGCAGAAACTTTGGTATGTAACTTTGCCTGGGTTGCGCGACGTGATGACTTTCGTAATGTCCCTCGCGCTGATCAATGGCCTTAAGGGCTTTGCCACAGTCTTCGTGATGACCAATGGGGGGCCGTTTTACGCCAGCGAACTCATCACCACGTATATCTACCGCCTGGCTTTCCAGGCGCAGCAGCATGGAAAGGCGGCCGTGCTCTGCATTGTCCTTAGTGCGATAGCCGTCGCCATCACTGTCGCCTTCAACCGCTGGCGGGCAAGTGGTGACGCATGAGATTTATACGAAAGGAGCTACCTATCATCGCGGCGCTGACGCCGATCCTCGCCTTGGTGTTGGCGCCGTTTGCATGGCTGATCGTCTCAAGCTTCAAGTCCCCGCGCGAGATATCAATCGCCGATCCGTTCGATTTCCCCGAACAGTTGATGTGGCAGAACTATGTGGAGGCCTGGCAGGTCGGCGGCTTCGGTGACTTGATCGGCAACAGCCTCATAAACCTCGTGGGTGTGATCGCCCTCACGCTCATCGTATGCGCGCCAGGCGGTTATGCGCTGGCCAAGATGAGGTTCCGCTACCGTGAATGGGTATTCTACCTTTTCATTCTGGGCCTCACGATTCCAATTCAGGCGATAGTCATCCCACTTTATCAGGTGCTTCAATCGCTGCGGTTGATCGACAGCCTTGCCGGCATAATCCTTGCGCAGGTAAGCAATGGCATTCCATTCGGGCTCTTCCTGATGCGGAGCTTTTTCCGCAGCGTTCCCGAGGAGTTGCTGGAAGCTGCAAGGATCGATGGCGCGAGTCATTTCCAGATTCTGACCAAGGTCATGCTCCCGATTTCGCAGCCCGCAATTCTCGCGCTTGTGGTCATCTCTGCGCTGTCAACTTGGAACGATTTCTTTCTGCCCCTCGTGGTGCTTATCAGCGCCGACGTGCAGACTCTGCCGCTCGGTTTGGTACGCTTCGCGGGCACCTTCACTTCGAACTACCGCCTGGTGTTCGCAGGCACGGTGATCTCGTTCCTTCCAATTGTCATCTTGTACCTGATCACACAGCGTAGCTTCACCGAGGGGCTGACCCAGGGCGCGTTGAAAGGATAAACCCAGTGTCGCAGTTCACGCACATGCCAAGACACATAACCTACAACTTCGAATATGACCGACGGATCAGGGCCTGTTTCATCGGCGCGGGCGGCCATGCCTTTCGCAATGTATATCCGGCCCTGCGCTATGCGCCCGTGGAACTCGTGGCGGTCTGCGATCTTGATGCCGGTCGGGCAGCAGCCCTTGCATCCCAGTTCGGGGCCGGCTCAAGCTATACTGACTATCGTCAAATGCTTGGGTCGGAACGCCCGGAGCTCGTCTTCATCGTGACAGCCTATCTTCCGGACGGCCGTCCTCAAGCCACCGACATCGCCTTGGCGGCCATGGAGGCAGGCGCGCATGTGTGGATGGAAAAGCCTACGGCCGCCACGATGGACGATGTCAGCGCTCTCAGAAAGGTCAGTGCACGCACCGGTCGCATGGTGATGACAGGTTTCAAGAAGACCTTCTTTCCCACAATCGAAAAGCTCAAGGAACTGATCGGCCGGCCGGACTTTGGCGCGCTGACCTCGATCAATGTCCGATATCCAGAAGGCCTGCCGCCCTTCGCGGAGCGAGCCGACCTAAACAGGATGCAACATTTCGTCGACCACATCTCTCACCCCGGCTCCATTCTTCACTTCCTCGCGGGCGAAATCGCCGAGGCGTCATATCAATGGTCACCGGTGTCGGGAGCTACTGTCACGAACTTCCGCTTCGAATCGGGTGCCGTCGGGTCGATGCACCTGACAGGCGGACAGTCTTGGGGCGGTACGCTCGAGCGTGTGGAAATCATCGGCGAGGGTGCGCATGCGGTGGTCGAGAACGGTACGAAGCTGATCTATTACCGTCGTGCCGACTTGCCCGAATACGGGCGCGCCGCCAGCTTCATTCAGCCTGAAGAGAATGCCGCCCTTCTGTTCGAGCCCGAAAATTCGCTGGGCCAGCTCTACAACAACAATCTCTTCTATCTAGGATATGTGCCTGAAATCCTGCACATGACCGACGCCATATTAGAGGGCCACCCTTTGAATCGGGGCACGCTCGATACCTCGGAGGAGATCATGCGCTTGTTTGACTTCTATCGATTCACGCCGGCAGGCGTCTCGAAACAGTTTCACAGGGAGAAGTAAGAATGCGAGACGATGTCGTGATCCGCCGCGACAGGGGCGAACTCAACAAGACCAGCTGGGGGCAACTACTCTGGAAAATTAGCGATGAAGCTATGCCTGGCGCAGAATCCACATTTGGTACCTGCACGATTCAGCCTGGGCTGCGCAATCCCCTCCATTCGCATCCCGATTGCGAGGAAATTCTCTATGTCGTTTCGGGCGAATGTGATCACAAGCTGGGCGATGATATATTCAGCCTTAGGCCCGGCGACGCCATCCGCATCCCGAAAGGCGTCCGCCACTGGGCCAAATGCACCGGCGATACCCCTTTGTTTGCTCTGATATTCTTTTCGACGGGCCAGCGTACCGCCGTCAACCACGAAGGGGACGGGACGACCTGAAGGTCATACCCGCAGACAGTCATGGGCTCAATTTCTCTAGAGAATGTAAGCAAGTCCTTCGGTGCGGTTACCGTGATCCAGGGCGTCGACATCGAGATGGCCGATGGCGAATTCGTGGTGATGGTGGGACCATCCGGCTGCGGCAAGTCGACCTTGCTGCGCATGATCGCGGGGCTTGAGGCCATCTCCGGCGGCACCATGAAGATCGATGGGAAGCAGGTGAACAACCTGCCGCCAAAGGATCGAAATATTGCCATGGTGTTCCAGAACTATGCGCTTTATCCGCATCTATCGGTGGCCGACAATATGGGTTTCTCGCTCAAACTCAGAGGGACGCAAAAAGCAGACATTGATGAACGTGTGGCGTTCGCGGCCAAAATTCTGGATCTCGAGGCCTATCTCGACCGAAAGCCCCGCCAGCTTTCAGGCGGGCAGCGACAGCGAGTCGCAATGGGGCGCGCAATCGTGCGTAATCCTTCTGTATTCTTGTTTGACGAGCCGCTTTCCAACCTCGATGCCAAGCTGCGCGTGGCGATGCGCACCGAGATCAAAGAACTGCATCAACGACTTGGCATAACCACTGTCTATGTCACGCATGACCAGACCGAGGCGATGACCATGGCAGACCGGATTATCGTCCTAAGAGACGGGCGTGTCGAACAGATCGGTGCGCCGCTCGAGATCTACGACTGTCCGACAACCAGCTTTGTAGCAACATTTATCGGCACTCCGTCGATGAACCTGTTTGAGGGCATCGTTGACGAAAGCGGCTCAAGTTTGCGGATCGAGGATGGTCTGGAACTCCAGCTGCCAGTAAAGCTCGAACCGGGCAGGAGGGCGACTTACGGTGTCAGGCCTTGTGATCTGAAGATCACCAAAGATGGTGCCATCGTTGCAAACATTGCTGTCATCGAGCCAACCGGTGCAGAAACTCTGCTCGTTGCCCGAACGCCAGCAGGCCGGGAAATCGGCGTAGTGGTGAGGGAGCGCTTTACATTGAAATCCGGCCAGACCATTCGTCTTTCTACTGCACTGGCGGCGGTGCATCTTTTCGACACCGAGACAGGACTGCGTCTCGGGCACTGAAAATAGCCAAACCTGTTGCCAAAGGACCACCATAGAACATCTTATTCAAGTGAATCGCGTGCACCGGCGTCTGAGGTGACCCCAATTTGTGAGACCGTTGGACGCGATAGAAGGACGGTTCAGAGACAAAAAAGATTTGCGTGTCGGTGAACGTCACAGCAAGTTCCCGTGGGCTGAGCTGGGGCTGTTTCATGCTGAGTTCACGTTGGGTTGAGAGCGAAGAATGTGCACTCATCATCGGTTCGCGACCAGATATGGAAATTGACGGACTGGTGCCGCACCACGCAACTATGAACCCACTCCATTCGAACCATCACTCTGATAAGCCAAACTACAGCTGTCCGTGCATCGGCCTGGCACGTCAATATCCTCGGGATTGGTTTCCCATCGAATTCGCAGGAAAGTTCGCTGTTTCGCTTGTTCGATCATATGCCGACTATGACGTTTGGTTGATTATGACGACGTCAGGGATCCTGGACAGCCGAGCCTGCTCGTCCTCCTACAGTTTGGTTGGCGATGACGGGCCGGCGGCGCGAGAGCCGGCGGCAAATCCCTCACAGCAGCTGGCGCGGCTCAACTATCTCGTTGGCATCATGTGTACCCCCCGCGTCGCGTACTGGTAACCGGAGGTGCCAGCGGAATCGGCACGGCGCTGGTCGAAGGTTTTGCCCTGCTTGGCGACGACCTGCTGTTTCTGGACATTGACACGCACGGTGGCGAAGACACCACACCTCGGGTCGCCAAGGCGGGCGGCCGGGCGGACTTCGTCTCTTGCGATGTAGCTGACGTAGAATCCACGCAAGCAGCCATAGCCGCTTGGACAGCAGAGAACGGCCATGTCGAGATCCTAGTCAACAATGCCGGCGACGATTCGCGCCACGATTTGCAAAGGTCACACCGGAATATTGGGACCGTCAAATCGCGGTAAACCTTCGCCAGCAGTTCTTTTGCGCCCAGACCGTCGCGCCGGGAATGGTCGCGGCGGGAAGCGGGGCGATCATCAACCTCGGTTCGATTTCATGGATGATTGGTGGTGGCGACATGGTCGTCTACGCCACGGCGAAATCCGCCGTACTTGGCATGACTCGGGCGCTGTCCCGCGAATTGGGAGCGAACGGAATTCGCGTCAACGCGATCGCGCCGGGATAGGTACACACGGAAAAGCAGATGAAAAGGGCAAACTCGGCGTCTCCGGGCGCTATCGAAGCGTTTACGGCGCGGCAATCGCTTGCTGTTCCGCTTCGTGGTGCCGACATATGCAGCACGGCGATCTGGCTAGCGTCACCTAACGCGGCAATGGTGACTGGATAACAGATTATCGTGGACGGCGGATACATATAGCACTTTCTCGCTTCCTGAGGCATTGTCAGAGCGTTGCGACCCAGTCCCAGTAAGATCAGCATGGCCGTCTGTTATGCCGCGCCGAGTTGGCGCCATTCGACGAGAGCAGTTGGCGCGGTTGAGCTTGAAATTGTTACAGGACATCGACGCCATCGTCCGGAACCTCAACGCGATCCCGAGAAAATGCCTCGGCTTCAAGACAGCAATCGGGGCCTTCGTCTCTCAACTGGGTGCCGCGCTTGAAAAGTGAATCCAGCTGATCTGATCTCGGAGATAGAGATCGCGAGACGGCAGGATATGTTGCCGGCAAAGTAGCGCCAGTTGTTGTCGGTCGCAGGCCCGTGCAGCGTCGATCATTTGGCGGTGCTCCTGTACGGCAAGCTTGAGCAAATCGGGGTCACCGATCCGATACGATCGGATGGCATTCGTGGCTGAAGCCATGCGTTGGATAGTCTCTGCCAGGAACGGGTTTCCGCATTGGTCAAACAACATGTTGTGAAACCTGTTGTTCTGCTCGATGACAAGTGCCAGTTCGCCTTTGGCCCACGCTGCTTCATGCGCGTTGGAGATCTTGACAAGCTCCGCAACGACTTCGTCTGAAAGCGGTAGTGCCATACGGGATACGGCCAATTGATGTAAATCGTCCCGGAATTCGTAGAGGGCTTCTACCTCTTCGCGGGAGAACTCTCGAACTCGCGCTCCCTTGTTCTGGCGCCTCTCAATCAGACCGCGTCTTTCGAGTTCGGTCAGTGCGCTACGCACAACGTGCCGCTTGGCACCGAATCGCAATATGAGTTCATCTTCGATCAGCCGTTCGCGTGGGCGTATCCGTCCCAGAACCAAATCGAGTTCCAGGTCGTGAACGACCTTATCGAGCGACGGGCCGGCCGAGATTTTGGATACGGAGCTGGCCATATGTTACAACTCCGGCTTGAAGGTTTCGACCAACACGTCGATCTGTGCACGGCTAAGAAGACGCGGGTTATCGTCTCGTGTTTCGAGTGCAAGGCGAGCCGTTGCTTCCAGTTCCTCACTGGCGAACACTGCCTGCTCCAAAGTTGCGGCTGCTACAATCGGGCCATGGTTTGCGAGAATGGCAGCCGAGGTTGTCGGAGGCAGTGCCGATAAAGCTTCTCCGAGTGCCGGGTAGCCGGGTGCAAAATAGGGCACAAGTTTGACATGGCCCAGTTGGATCAAGCTGTAGGGCGTCATTGGTTGCAGCACGTTGTCAGAGTCGATCCAATCGAGCATCGAAAGCCTGACCGAATGATGCCAGTGAAAGTGGACAACCGCACCGGACGCATTGCCACGTAGTCGGTAGAGCGCGCTGTGGGGCGGCATCTCCTTGGTCGGCAGTAAACCCGACAAATGAGTACATTGGGTGCGACAAGGTCCAGTTCAGCAGGATCAAGAAATCCGAAGCTACTTCCGGTGGGTGTCACCAGATACCGACCATCATCCAGCCGTACAGAAATATTGCCTGTAGAACCATAGCTGAGACCTCGTTTGAAAAGGGAGCGTGCGAACACACAAATCTTTTCCCGTCGGCGGCCTTCGGGGCTCATGGCGTGATTCTCTCATGCATCTCTACGTGATTTTGGATAACCCAAGGGCGTACGGTGTCGTCGAAGTTGCGAAAATGGTCGGAAGCCAGACTTCGGGCGAGAAGGCCTGCAATGTCGGTAGCGCCGGTGAAATCATCAGCTATCACCCCGATGCGATCTGTCGTCATGTGTCGTACCTTTCGCAATGCTTGGAAGTCGGGCCCCAACGCTGCACGAGGCTCGAGCCTTCGGGGAGATGCCCGTCCATCGAAAGTGGGTCGCTAACGGTGGCAGGATAGATCTGCCCTGATTTTCGGCCTCGGTGCAAGGCAGCTACTGTGCGCCGGACAAGCTGAGCCAGAGCACCCGGTGCGACAAGAGCGACTGCGGTCAGCTGAATTGAGCAGCCGCCGCCATGACGCCGCTGAATCGCTTCACTGGGGGCCTCGGCGACCTGCAAGCAGTAAACGAGCGAACAGACAGCTTCTGGCAGTGATCCGACTCTCGAGACGTGATCCAAAGGACACGGTCTACAATTCCAGCGGCTTTTCGAAGGCGCAGTTTGGGCCGGCATGATGGAAATCAAAGGAGCAGACGCCGACTGTTCTCCATCCTGCCTGAGCGAGTCTTGCATCGCTTGAACCCCAAACCGACCGTTGAATTTCCTTTGTATAGACTATCCTAAACGCATAATCGTCAGATTATCAATATTTTTATTGACAAAAGTATCTCACCCCACAACAATGACCCCCGGCGCAACATCAGGGAGGATGAGATGACGCTTCGAATTTTTGGGGCCGGGATGGCCTTGGCCGTCGGACTAACCACCGTAACGGCAGTGCAGGCCCAGGAACTGACACTCTGGTCGCATTGGGCGGATCAGGCTGCAAAGGTGGAATTTGTCGAAAGTGCCGCCAAGGCTTTCGAGGCAGCCCATCCTGGTGTCACGATTAAGATTAACTGGTACCAGAAAGAGCCGCTTTACGCCGCGCTCAAGACGGCCCTTACCGCAGGGCAGGGTCCCGACATCTTTTATGCGGAAACCAGCCAGACCGAGTACATGCAGAACGGGTTGGTGATGGACCTCAAAGACAAACTCAACTGGGACAACATTGAGCCTTGGGCAATAGATGTCTGGGGATTCAAGGATGGCGTCTACGGGTTCCCGCTAGAAGCGTGGACGGTTGAGACCTACGTGAACAACGCGCTTGCGCAAAAGGCTGGAGTCGAAATTCCCGTTGAAGGGCTAACTGGTCAGGCGTTTGTCGATATAATCAAGAAGGTCGCTGACCAGGGCATCACCCCAATGGCGCAGGGCGTAGGCGACCGGCCTTTCCCGGGCGCGTTCTTGACTGCAGAAATACTCGTCAGGAAGTTGGGCGTCGCCGATTATGCGAGCTTGCTGAAGGGTGAAGGAGTGAAATGGAACGACCCGAGGGTGCGCGAAGCACTGGAATAC
>JBBSOT010000125.1:0-11896 GCA_038259455.1 Hyphomicrobiales bacterium
CTGAAGCCCGGCACCGATGGCGCGCTGGCGTGCGCGGCCATGCATATCCTGTTCCGCGACGGACTGGCCGACCGCGCCTATCTCGAAAAATACACGGATGATCCCATCGGTCTGGAAGCGCACCTCAAGACGCGCACGCCGCAATGGGCGTCGGCCATCACCGGCCTGCCGGTGGCCGAGATCGAGGCCTTCGCCCGGCTGATCGGCGATATCAGGCGCGTCTATTTCAGGCTCGGCTACGGCTTTGCCCGCCAGCGCAACGGCTCCGCCAACATGCATGCCGCCGTGTCGGTGGCCGCCGTGCTGGGCTGCTGGCAGTACGAAGGGGGCGGCGCCTTCAACTCGAACTCGGGCATTTCCGGCTTCCAGTTCGACAAGGGCCTGCTCGAGGGCGAAAGCCTGCGCGACCCCGGCATCCGTCATCTCGACCATTCGCGCATCGGCCCGGTGCTGACCAACGCACCCGACGCGCTCTACGGCGGCCCACCGGTGACAGCCTTGCTGATCCAGAACACCAATCCAGCCAATGTCGCGCCTGAGCAGCGGCTGGTGAAGCAGGGTTTCCTGCGCGACGACCTGTTCACCTGCGTGCACGAGCAGTTCATGACCGACACGGCCAGGCTTGCCGACGTTGTCCTGCCGGCCACGATGTTTCTCGAGCACGATGACATCTACAAGGGTGGCGGCAACCAGCACGTCACGCTCGGGCCGAAACTGATCGAGCCACCCGAAGGGCCGCGCAGCAACCATTTCGTCATCGAGGAGCTTGCCAGGCGGCTTGGCGTCTCTCACATGCCGGGCTTCGGCATGAGCGAGCGGGAGCACATCGACATCCTGCTGAAGAGCCGAGACCTCGGCACCTTCGACACGTTGCGTGAGGCGCGTTGGGCCGACGTGCAGCCCGATTTCGAAACCGCTCACTTCATCAGCGGGTTCGGCCATCCCGACGGAAAATTCCGCTTCAGCCCGCAATGGGCCGGCGGTGCTGCGCCAAACAAGCCGCCCAAGAGCATGGGCGTGGCGTTTGGTCCCTACGACCAACTGCCGAAATTTCCCGACCATGTCGACCTGATCGAGACGGCGGACGAAGCGCATCCGTTCAGGCTCGCTACCTCGCCGGCCCGCAATTTCCTCAACTCGACATTCACCGAGACGCCGGTTTCCCAAAAGAACGAGCGCCGGCCGGAATTGCTGCTTCATCCCGACGATGCGGGACAACTGGGCATCGGCGATGGCACGCGCGTCGAGATCGGCAATGCGCGCGGCGAAGTCGTGCTGCACGCCAGGCTTTTCGCCGGCTTGCAGCGCGGTGTCGTGATCGCCGAAGGTATCTGGCCAAACGACGCCCATGAGCGCGGCGAAGGCATCAACGTGTTGACGGGCGCCGATGCGCCCGCGCCCTATGGCGGTGCGGCATTTCACGACAACAAGGTCTGGGTGAGGGCGGCGGCCTGAGCCGACCTTGTGGCTTCACTGCCGTCACGCGAGATCTCTCGGCCGCAGGCAATGGCTGAGCCGCGCAGCACCGGACCGCAGTTCTGTCCAACTGCCCTCGAAGGTGAAGCGGGCCAGGGCTGCGGTCGGAAATTTTTCAGCGACAAGGTCGACCGCCCTCCGATCGGAATCGTCGCCGGCCAGGCCGTGGGCCAGCTCTTCAAGGCCGGGATTGTGTCCGACGATCAGCAGGATGCGGACGGCGGGCACGGTCTTTTGCAGGACGCTCAGCAATCGTGCATCCGTGGCATCATAGAGTTCAGGGACGAGGTCGAATTCCGTGGCGCTTGGCAATTCTTCCGAAACCAGTCGCCATGTCTCACGGGTGCGAACGGCCGGCGACACGAGCGCTCGCTGCGGCAGCCAGCCGCGCCGCGCCATCTCCCTGCCCATCCGCGTCGCCGCAATGACGCCGCGCGGCGCCAGCGGCCGGTCGGCATCGGCCAGCGACCTGTCGTCCCAGCTTGATTTTGCATGCCGCAGAAGGAGCAGCGTCGTCATCGACTGGCCCCTGTGGCTGACGGTTCAGGGCGTCGAGCGCGCCAGCGCCTCGAGATCGATCTCTGCGCTCCAGGACGTCGGCGAAAACAATCGGGCCAGTCCATCCTTGTCGTCTTCGTGGAGGTTGGCATAGAGGGCGCGCCCATTGTCCATCCGCACCCGTTCCTCGGCCATCAGCCGCAGTGCGAGCGGGTAGAGCTGGTGTTCCGCTTTCAGAACCCTGTTCGACAGCGTTTCCTCCGTGTCGGCGACAAGGACCGGCACCGCAGCCTGCGCGATGATCGGCCCATCGTCCATTTCGGCCGTCACGAAATGAACGGTACAGCCATGCACCCTGACACCGGCGTCAAGAGCCCGTCGGTGTGTATCGAGCCCCTTGAACGAAGGCAGCAGGGCAGGGTGGATATTGATCATGCGGCCGCGCCATTTCTCGACAAAGCGGCCCGTGAGTATCCGCATGTAACCTGCCAGGCAGACAATTTCCGCATCAAGGGTTTCGAGCGCGGAATGAATTGCGCCGTCATGCGCCTCTCGGCTTGAATAATCGGCGCGAGGAAAGATGTGTGTCTCGATCCCGCGGCTGTCGGCAAACAGCAGGCCAGGTGCTTCGGGCGTGTCCGAGATGACGCCGACGATCTCGGCCGGATAGTCCGGTTCGGCAGCCGCCTCGATCAGCCGCGACATGTTGGTGCCTCGGCCCGAAATCAGGATGACGGTGCGTTTGGGCTGGCCGTTCATAGCGATATCTGACCCCGGTAGATGACGCCCGTGTCACGTCGCGGCACGATGATGCCGATCGGGGTTACCGTCTCGCCGGCCTCTTGCAGGACTGCTGCGACCTGCGCCGCCTGCCCGGACGCAACGACCAGCACCATGCCAATACCGCAATTGAAGGTGCGCATCATTTCGGATGCGGCCACGCCACCTGTTTTTGCCAGCCACGAAAAAACCTGAGGCACTTCGATCGCGTCGAGGTCGAGCTCGGCGGAGAAGTCCTTGGGCAACACCCGTGGAATGTTCTCGGGGAAGCCGCCTCCGGTAATGTGCGCGACAGCCTTGATGCCATGGGTACCGCGAATAGCCCCGAGCAGCGGCTTTACATAAATCCGCGTCGGTTCAAGCAGCGCCTCGGCAAGCGTTTGTCCAGCGGCAAATGGCGCCGCATCGGCCCAGCCGAGACCCGATTGCGCGACAATGCGGCGCACAAGCGACAAGCCGTTGGAATGCAGACCGGACGAGCCGAGCCCGAGCAGCACGTCGCCTTCTACGATGTCGTCGGTAGGCAGCATCTGGCCGCGCTCCGCAGCGCCGACAGCAAAGCCTGCGAGATCGAAATCCTTGCCGTGATACATGCCGGGCATCTCGGCGGTCTCGCCACCGACCAGCGCGCAGCCAGCCTGTCGGCAGCCCTCGGCAATACCACTGACGATCAGGGCGCCTTCGTCGGGGTCGAGCTTGCCGGTGGCAAAATAGTCGAGGAAGAACAGCGGCTCGGCGCCCTGCACGATGATGTCGTTGACGCACATGGCGACGAGGTCGATGCCGATCGTGTCAAGCTTGGTCGCCTCGATGGCGATCTTCAGCTTGGTCCCCACGCCGTCATTGGCAGCAACGAGGATGGGGTCGTTAAAGCCCGCCGCCTTTAGATCGAACAGTCCGCCGAAGCCGCCGATCTCGCCATCGGCCCCCGGACGCCGGGTCGAGCGCACCATCGGTTTGATCTTCTCCACCAGAAGATTGCCAGCATCGATGTCGACACCGGCTTCTGCATAGGTGAGACCGTTGTTCGGCTTGCTCATGCTTGATCCTGATCGCCTTGAATTGCAGCGGCTCTTCGCATGGAACAGGTATGCCCTGCAAGAACCGGCGATGTCGAGACAGTGATCCTGGAAGTCAGGGGGATAGATGGGTCACCGCTCGTATCACTTGCCATCGGTAGCATCATTGCCACTTATGCACTCTTGTACTGCGAGCGGAGGACTGGGCACGTGACCGTGGCCAACATGATCACAATCCTGAGGTTTCTGCTGGTTCCGGCCGTTGTCTACTGGATGCTGGCCGCGCAATGGCCGATGGCGTTTGCAGGCTTCTTGGTCGCCGGAATTTCCGACGGGGTCGACGGATTTGTCGCTCGGCATTTCAACCAGCGTTCCAAACTTGGCGCCTATCTTGATCCGATGGCCGACAAACTGCTTCTGGTCAGCGTGTTTGTCGTGCTCGGCCTTATCGGTGAGTTGCCGCTGTGGCTGGTGATCGTCGCCGTCAGCCGCGACGCGCTGATTATTGCCGCCGTACTCCTGTCGACGGTGATGGGACATCCCGTCGAAATGAAGCCGCTTATGGTTTCCAAGGCCAATACGGCCATCCAGATCATTCTCGCAGGTGCGGTCCTCGCCGAACTTGCATTCAGCACGCAGTTCGGTCCTGCGAGACTGGTGCTCATTGTCGTGTCCGGCCTCTTGACCATGGCTTCGGCGGCGGCCTATCTCGTCGCTTGGCTAAGGCACATGGGCGGTGATGGCGAAGGCGAAAACTCTGGCTGACAAACGAAGTGACGACGCGATCGCTACTGCAGCGTTCCATCGCCAGATACGCTTCTGGTTGCTTGGCACCGCGCTTTTGGTGCTGTTTCTCTACATATTCAGCAACATTCTGCTGCCGTTCGTTGCCGGCATGGTGCTGGCCTACTTCCTCGACCCGGTTGCTGACAGGCTTGAACGCGTAGGTCTTTCGCGCACCGCGGCGACAAGCCTGATCCTGGTGGCCTTCATTGTCGTACTTACGGTCGGCCTCATCATTCTGGTGCCGGTGCTGGCTTCGCAGCTTGCCGGTCTGCTAGAAAAGCTCCCCGAATATCTGACGCGTTTGCAGACCTTGATCACCAACTACGATCCGCAGTGGCTGGAATCGAAATTCGGCGTTGATGCCGGAAGCCTGCAGGAAGGTCTGAATTCGCTGCTGACGAGCGGAGTTGGTTTCTTCACCACGATATTCCAGTCGATCTGGAGTTCCGGTGTCGCGATATTCAGTGTCGCAGGACTTTTCGTGGTGACGCCCGTTGTTGCCTTCTACATGCTTCTCGACTGGGATCGCATGATCACGACAATCGACGGCTGGGTGCCGCGCAACAACGTCCAGACCGTCCGCGCCATCGCTACAGACATCAACGCAGCGACCGCCGGCTTTGTGCGGGGGCAGGGCACCCTCTGTCTCGTGCTTGGCGTCATGTACGCGATCGGGCTGACACTGACGGGACTGAATTTCGGCGTGCTGATCGGTCTGTTCGCCGGACTGATCAGCTTCATACCGTATGTCGGGTCGATGGTCGGACTTGTACTGTCGGTTGGCGTTGCATTCGTGCAGTTCTGGCCGGACTGGACCATGGTGGCGGCGGTTGCGGGCGTATTTTTCGTTGGCCAGTTCATCGAGGGAAACATCCTGCAACCCCGGCTCGTCGGAAAGAGCGTTGGGCTCCATCCGGTCTGGTTGATGTTTGCTCTGTTTGCATTCGGCGCGCTGTTTGGTTTCGTCGGGCTTCTGATCGCCGTGCCTGCCGCAGCCGCGGTTGCGGTCCTCGTCCGTTTTGCGATTGCCCGCTATCTTGAATCGCCGCTTTACAAGGGCGAAATCCAGGAAGCCGAAGTGAAACCAGCCGCAAGGCCTCGTCGCCTTCCGGCAGGGGAAAAATAAGTTTCGTTATGGGCGACGTTCAACAGCCCCGGCAATTGCCATTTGACCTTGGTCATTCGACCGGTCATTCGCGTGACGAGCTTGTCGTATCGGAGGCCAACCGGGAGGCGGTCGCCCTCATCGATCGCTGGCCTGACTGGCCGTCCGATGTCGTAGTGCTTGCAGGCCCTTCAGGGTCGGGCAAGTCGCACCTCGCATCAATCTGGGCGGAGGCCGCCGATGCTGTCTCGCTTGACGCGGCGTCGATCGCAGACTGGTTGCAGGCTTCTTCCGTTTCCCGATCGCTGCTCATCGACGATGCCGACACAAACCTCGACGAGAACGGCCTGTTTCATCTCATCAACGCAGTGCGCAGCGCCAAGTCGCACTTATTGCTTACATCGCGACGGTTCCCCTCATCATGGGGCGTCACGATCCCCGATCTTGCATCGCGGCTGAAAACCGCGGCGACGGTAGAGATTTTCGAACCGGACGATCATCTGCTTGCGGCGGTGATCACCAAGCTCTTCGCAGACAGGCAGGTTGAGGTAGACACCCACGTCGTGCAGTTTCTGGTACGGCGCATTGAGCGCTCGCTCTCGACGGCCATCGGCGTCGTCGACCGGCTCGACCGGGTGGCGCTTGAGCAAAAATCGCGCATCACGCGTGCACTTGCCGCACAGACGGTCAATGCCCTTGATCAGGGGCAAGTCGAACTCGACATTTAGGAGGTTCTGAAGCGCTGCATGGGCGATGTCCCTGCACGCTGCGATGGCGCCGGCTGGCTGCCGCGAGGCATGACCTCTGACAAGCCTGATGGAAACGCGTTTTCTGGGTTGCGTTTGCAGCGCGAAAACTCTAGGCACGGCAACGCCGGAAACGGTCACGGAGCGTAGCGCAGTCTGGTAGCGCATCTGGTTTGGGACCAGAGGGTCGCAGGTTCGAATCCTGCCGCTCCGACCAAGTCATCCCTGGATCGTTGATAAGGCATTGCGCGCTGCAAAGTAGGTTGACGCAGCAATCGGCTTGGGGGAAGGCTTTCACCTAAACTTGCAGTGAGAAAGAAACAGGCATGTCAGCACGCATATTCAGTCCCTCGAAGACCGCGATGCAGTCGGGCAAGGCCAAGACCGGGCTTTGGGTGCTTGAGTTCGATCCCGAAATGCCGCGCAAGATCGATCCCTTGATGGGCTACACGACCTCGGGCGACATGAAAAGCCAGATAAGACTGACCTTCGAGACCAAGGAGGAGGCGGTCGCCTATGCCGAGAAAAATGGCCTGTCCTTCAGGGTCCAGGAACCCAAGAAGTCGAGTCGGCGCCAGATCTCCTATGCCGAAAATTTCCGCTATGATCGCAAGATTCCGTGGACGCACTGAACGGCAATCTGTTTGCGTTTTCGAGTATGGGCTCGTGTACTTTGCACTGGCCCCTGGTCCCGTAGCTCAGCAGGATAGAGCACCGGCCTTCTAAGCCGATGGTCGCAGGTTCGAATCCTGCCGGGATCGCCACTTCACTTTTCGGGCATAGGCTTGCTGGCCCGCACCGGCTTCAGCGTGTGCAACAGACTGTTCGCCGTCTCTGCACGATCCAGCTGCAGGTCATCATGCGCGCAAGGACCGCAGGCTTGCATGGTTTGTTCCAGCCATCAGCGTCCTGGGCATGTGCAATCCGGGAATGCCCCTGCGGCATCACAGCGAGGCTTGACCCTTGGAGCCCATAGTTGCATACCACGCGCCCAAAGGTGCAAGGGCGCACTCGAATGCCCGCCACGGCCGGTGACAAGCTGGGACGTCAGCCAAATGTCAGAGTCGTTAAGAAAAGGTTTTGTGCACTGCGATGAGCTCCTATATAGAGCCGGCACTCGGTCGATCGGCCTGACCGGTCAGACTTTGGCGCAGCCGCGATGCTGCGGCAGCACACACATCAATCATCACCCTTCAGGACAGTGACTTTCATGCCAATGAACAACGACGCCGGTGGCCAGAGGTAACGATGAGCGAGAAAGCGATCGAGTTCTTGCAGGAATGGATCACCGAAAAAGTCCATGTCCGGCCAGGCCCTGCCAAAATCGAGCAGGAAGCAGAGATGCTTGCAAAAGAATGCGCGGCGCAAGCTGCGGAAGCTGGCGTTCCAATTGAAGATATCGAGGAAGAAGTCGGCAACCTCGAGGAACTGATGACGACCAAACTCGAAGACGCGGTCGAATCCAAGGAAGCCAACAACAAGGGCTAAGAGGTATTGTCGGCCTTCCGTGTCGGCTGACAGGCGTATGCGGGCAGATCAGACAGCCCGCGATGCCTTGAGAGCGTTCGACAGGTCGGACTTCAGATCCTCCACGTCCTCAAGGCCGATCTGCAATCTGATCAGCGGTCCTTGATAGGGCCCCTTGGCGATGACGCGGTCTGCGAGCGAGACGTGGACCGCGAGACTTTCATAGCCACCCCAGGAGTATCCAAGGCCAAACAGCCCGAGTGCATCGAGGAAAGCGTGCGCCGCCTTCTGGCCGCCGCCGTCAAGCACGACCGAGAAGATGCCGCTTGCTCCCGAAAAGTCACGCTGCCACAGCCCATGGCCGGGATGGCTTTCCAGTCCGGGATGCAGGACCTGGGCGACGCCGTCCTGCGACTCCAGCCACAGAGCGATCTCCAAGGCGCTCTTCTGGTGTCTCTCCAGCCTGATTCCCATTGTTCTGAGACCACGCAGAACTTGATAGGTGTCGTCGGGGGCGGCGCAGCAACCCATGGCGGTATATGTGGCGTGCAACTGCTCCCAGCATCTTTCATTGGCCGAAACCATGCCCAGCAAGATGTCGGAGTGCCCTGCGGGATACTTCGTCGCCGCGTGGATCGTGACGTCCGCGCCGAAATCAAGGGCGCGGAAATACAAAGGCGTTGCCCAGGTGTTGTCCATCATCACGACCGCGCCCGCTTTATGCGCGGCCTCGGCAATTGCCGGAATGTCCTGGATCTCAAACGTGTTGGAACCCGGAGATTCGGTGAAGACAACCTTGGTCTCGGGTTTCATCAGTTCTGAAATGCCAGCACCGATCCCCGGATCATAATACTCGACCGCAACCCCAAGGCGCTTGAGCATCGTGTCGGCGAAACGACGGGTCGGATGATAGACCGAATCGACGATCAACGCGTGGTCGCCGGCCGACAGGAAAGCCAGAAGGGGAATGGTTACCGCTGCAAGGCCCGACGGCACCAGAATGGTGCCGGCCGAACCCTCCAGTGCGTCAATTGCCTGGGTGAGAGCGTCGCTGGTCGGCGTGGCGTGCGTTCCGTAGGTGTATTTCTGACCGCGCGAGGCCATGGTGGCGGCGTCCGGGAAAAGCACAGTCGACGCATGCACCACTGGCGGATTGACGAAGCCAAAATAGTCGTGCGGATCGTTTCCGCCGTGGGTCAGACGCGTGTTGATACCTGCATTTTCCAGATTACGCTTTGCCATAGGGTCCGCCTGACAGAAAAACTGACGAATAGTGTGCCTCTCGCAGCGGCGCAACCTGTCGCGTGACTTCTTTCGGCCCGGCTGCGTGTGTCTGCTCCGGCTCTGGAACCCTGCCCGTCGAGGCAGGTCGTCGGTGCTCGACCTTTGTGACGAATTCCAGACGAGGCTGACGGCCACGGAGCAGTTTGTTGATCTGGCCGGCACTTTCGCGACTGGCAGGCTTTTCGGGTCATACCGCTTGACCTCACAAGAATAATCGCCTTCGATGTACTTCGTGAACAGGCGCACAGCATCCGTGTCGGCAAACGATGCGTGGGTCCGGCGGAAATCCCGGACCGATGATGCAGGGGCCTCAAGAAATGCAGGTCGAAGACCGGCAAAAATGGGAAAGGTTTCTTGAGTATGAAAAACAAACTGACAATTCTGGTGGGTGCCGCGGCATTCGGCGTTGCTGCTTCGGCTGCTTCGGCGGCAACGTTGGACGACGTCAAGGCAAAGGACTTTCTGCAGTGCGGCGTGAGTTCCGGCCTTGCCGGCTTCTCCGCCCCTAACGACAAGGGTGACTGGCTCGGCCTCGATGCCGATTTCTGCCGCGCCGTAGCTGCCGCCGTTTTCGGCGATGGATCGAAGGTCAAGTTCACGCCACTCAGCGCGAAAGAGCGTTTCACGGCGTTGCAGTCGGGCGAGATCGACGTGCTGTCGCGCAACACGACCTGGACGATCAATCGCGATACGGCACTTGGTCTGAATTTTGCCGGCGTGACCTACTATGACGGCCAGGGCTTCATGATCAACGCCAAGAAGCTGCCAGGCGTCAATTCGGCGCTCCAGCTCTCCGGTGCTTCTGTTTGCGTGCAGACCGGCACAACTACCGAGCTCAACCTCGCCGACTATTTCAAGGCCAACAACCTTGAGTACAATCCGGTCGTGTTCGAGAAGCTCGAGGAAGTGAACGCCGCCTACGACTCCGGCCGCTGCGACGTTTACACCACCGACCAGTCGGGCCTCTATGGCATTCGGCTGACGTTGACCGCACCGGATGACCACGTCGTGCTGCCTGAGATCATCTCGAAGGAGCCGCTTGGACCGGCCGTGCGCCAGGGCGACGACCAGTGGTTTGATATCGTCAAGTGGACATACTTCGCGCTGCTTCAGGCAGAGGAACTCGGCATCACGCAAGCCAATGTCGAGGAAATGAAGACCTCCGACAACCCGGAGATCAAGCGCATCCTGGGCGTTGAGGCTGATACCAAGATCGGCACCGACCTCGGCCTTTCCAATGACTGGGTTGTCAACATCGTCAAGGCGGTCGGCAACTATGGCGAGATCTTCGAAAAGAATGTCGGCGCTGGCAGCCCTCTGAAGATTGCGCGCGGCATCAATGCGCAGTGGACCAAGGGTGGCCTGCAGTACGCACCTCCGATCCGCTAATCGCGGATTTGATCCGGAAGGTGGATTTCTCCACCTTCCGGTTTCTCGCATCGGAGAGTTCGGATGGCGCTGCAGGATATTGCTGGTACAAATGACGTCGGTCGCGGGTCTTTCCTCTATGACCCCAAAATTCGCGGTATTTTCTTTCAGGCCCTGGTGGTCATTCTTCTCTTCGCGCTGATCTACTGGATCGTCGGCAACACGATCGAAAATCTTCGCCGTTCCAACATCTCGTCCGGGTTTGGTTTTCTTCGCGGCCGCGCCGGCTTCGACGTCAGCACCAGCCTCATCCCCTTCAGTTCCGACTCCACCTATGCACGCGGCCTTGTCGGAGGCTTCCTCAACCCCTTGCTGGTTGCCGTATGCGGCATCGTGACGGCCTCGATAATCGGTTTCACCATCGGCGTGGGACGGCTTTCCCATAATTGGCTGATCCGCAAGATCTGTACCGTTTATGTCGAGATTTTCCGCAACATTCCGCCGCTGCTGGTCATCTTCTTCTGGTATTTCGGCGTCCTGTCGGTCCTGCCGCAGCCACGCGAAAGCATCCATATCGGCGTGCCGCTGGGCGGCGAGAATTTTCTGAGCTTCGGGACGTACCTCAACAACCGCGGGATTTTTCTTCCCAAGCCGATTTGGGAGCAGGGTTCGTGGCTTGTGCTGTTGGCCCTTGTGGTTGCCATCGCACTGACCTGGTTTGTTGCACGCCGCGCCAGGATAAGGCAGGCGGCGACCGGTGAGCAGTTCCCCGTATTCTGGACCGGCTTTGCGCTTATCATTGGCCTGCCTATCCTGGCTTTCATGCTTGCCGGCTTTCCGGCAACAATCGAGCTGCCGGTAGCGTCGACCTTCAATCTGGTCGGCGGGATCCAGGTCAAGCCGGAGTTCCTGTCGCTCTACCTGGCCCTCTCTTTTTACACGGCCGCATTTATCGCCGAGATTGTGCGCGCCGGTATCCTTGGCGTCAGCAAGGGTCAGACCGAAGCATCATCGGCGCTCGGACTGAGGTCGAGCCAGGCGCTGAGGCTTGTGGTTATTCCGCAGGCCATGCGCATCGTCATCCCGCCGCTGACCAGCCAGTATCTCAATCTGACCAAGAACTCGTCCTTGGCGATCGCCATCGGGTTTCCCGATCTCGTTGCCATCGGCGGCACGATTCTCAACCAGACCGGCCAGGCTATCGAGATTGTTGCCATCTGGATGGTTGTCTATCTCGGTCTGAGCCTGACCACCTCGGCTTTCATGAACTGGTTCAACGCCAAGAAGGCGCTCGTGGAGAGATAAGATGCAGGAGCATGATCTCTCCATCGTTCGAACCGAAATCGAGCTGGCCCAGGCTGCGCCCC
>JBBSOT010000126.1:0-11851 GCA_038259455.1 Hyphomicrobiales bacterium
CCATTGACCGTGTGCGCCGCCATGCGGATGGCGACCAGCGCATTGTCGCTCGCCACCAGAACGGGATGCGCAAAGGCGTGCGCTGCGGTGCCGGCGCGCTCGCGCCGCCAGTACATGAAGGTTGCATAGCGCACCGCGTGGCAGCAGCCGTAGAGCCGCCGGTCGGCATAGCCGAATTTGGAGAGCAGCACGACCGTGCCGTCGAACAGTGCCGGCTTGGCCTGCCGCTCGAACTGCCAGTTGCCGTCTATCGCTTCGGCATGGGCGAGTTCGAAGGGATGCGGCGCCGGGTCCAGCACCACGTCGACCGCATCGACCGGCAGGATGAGGTTGCTGGGGATGTCGAAGCTCAAGATGGCCGTCCGTCAGTCGATATCAAGCGTTACGGCAACCGGACAGTGATCCGACGCCTTCGGCCGGTCCCAGCCGACGCGCGGGTATCGCTCGGCCTCCTGGCCGGGCGGAAAGATGGTCCGGAACGGCTGGCCGCCGCGCACGATATCGGGCACTGCCCTGGCGTTGCGCCGCGCCAGCGCCGGCGACAGCAAGATATAGTCGAGCTGGCACAGATGCCGCTCCTGTGGCCCGCGCGTGTGATATAGCGTCCAGCGATCGAGCTCAGGCCGTCTCTCGACGATGTTCTCGCAAAATCCGTCAGCCAGCAGTATGTCGAGGCTCGACACGGCTTCGTCGACAACGTCCAGACTATAGCCGCCGCCGGGCTGGTCACCGATCACCACGCGCTGGCGGTAGTCGTTGAAGTCGCCGCAGATCACCCAGCGCTCGGCCGCTGCACGGTCCTTGCCGAACCGCTCCTCGATGATACGCTTGACCGCCTTGGCCTCTGCGATCCGGATCGGCATCGTCGAATCGCGGCCGTTCATTCCGTTGCGCCCGCCGCCCATCGACTTGAAATGCACCGAATAGACGGTCAGCGGCCTGCCACCGATCTTGACGTCGATCTCAAGACAGTCGCGGCGGAAAATCCGTTCGTTCGGACCGTTGCCGAGTTCGACAAGGTCTGGCGTGGCCAGGCCGAAATCCGCGAAGGTGTGATGGGCATGGCTGGTCATGCTCACAAACTCGATCGGCTCGCCATGCGCCGTTTCGGCGCGCAGCATCACCGCGACATCGATGCCGCGCATGTCGTTGCCGGTGGCGGTGTATTTCTGGATGTAGCCCTGCCCCACCATCTTGAACAGATAGCCATATTCAAAGGCCTTCAGCGCCTCGAGATTGTCGACCTCCTGGAGGCAGAGGATGTCGGCCCCCGTGGCGGCGATGGCGAGCGCAGTCAGCTGCCTTGTGTCGTCGGTATGAGCGATTGTGCGTGCCTGCTCCAGTTGCCGGTACTCGGCCTCGTCCTTGATCTCGAAGAGGGCCAGCGTGCGGTCCTGATACAGCTGGTTGCGGAAGCCGGAATAGTCGAACCTGTTCATCAGGTTCTCGACATTGAAGGTGGCAAGGCGAAGCGACATGGCGCGACCTTTGCAGCCGGACGGCGTCAAAGACAAGGCCGGGATGTCAGGCAGCCAGCGAATTGTCCGTTCATCTGCGGTTCAGGCGCTGGCCGCGATAGTGCCGTCCTCCTCGAAAGGCTGCGGCGTGGGGCTGTGCATTCATGGAGGATGAAATGACCATGCGGATTTACGCGCATTTGCGTTCGGGCCTTGTGGCGCTCGGCCTTGTGGCCGGGCTCTCCTTGCCGGCCGCAGCAGCGCCTCTGGCCGGTCTCGACCGTTCGGCGGTCACGGGCGCTGCATCGCAAAACAGTACGGATATCAAGGCTGCTGGCTATCGCAGCGCCCGCCGTTGCGGGCGCGACGGCCGGTGCGGCCGCTACTGGAACGGCAAGGACCGGCGCCATTACCGCCACCACAAGCGGTATGATCGCCGCAGCTACAGGCGCAGCTATCCAAGATACTATATCGGCCCGTCCTATCCGCGCTATTACCACGCGCAGCCAAGACGCTACTACGGTCGGCGCTCAGCGCATGTCGCATGGTGCTACAATCGCTACCGGTCCTACCGCGCGTGGGACAATACCTTCCAGCCGTACCACGGCCCACGCCGCCAATGCTGGTCGCCCTATCGGCGCTGATGCCGGTCATCAAGGCAAGTTCGGGCGGCGCCAAAGACGGTGCGCGCCCGCCGATTTCCTGTTTCCGGAACTATTTTCCGATCCGCGCGTTATCACATGTTGTGGCGCAGATGAGGACGGTTGCATGCAGCGACCTTCTCATCGATCGTAACCCTTTATACACCGCCAGCGCGCATTTGTTGCGACACACGGTCGGGCCCTTGCCGGGCAGCGTAAACGCCGCAATTCGACCGCAACAGTAGACGCAGGCTTGAGGGCTGGATGCGTGACAACCCAGATCCGAAATATTTGATGAGCGATCCAAAAGTCGAGAGAGAACACAGAAACCGCGTCATCAAGGGCGGCGCCATACTGTCAGGGATAAATAATTCCGTCGTCAGTTGCGTCATCAAGAACATGCACAAGAACGGCGCCGAACTGCGCGTCGACGCTGAGGCACGTGTGCCGCAGGAATTCCTGCTCTATGTCGCGGCCGATGCGATCGCCTATCAATGCGAACTGCGCTGGCGCAAGCTGGACCGCTGCGGTGTCCGTTTCCTGGGCACGCAACCCAAGCCGCACTGGCATTACGGGTAAGCGAAGGGCGAGCTTCTCGCGCGGAAGCAGCGTTCGAAGACCTTCGCACCGCATGGACTCTCAGCCGCAGACGGACTGACAATTCACCAGAAATGCAGAGGGCCGGCGGGTTGCCCCGCCGGCCCTTTGTTTTTGTTGCCGCCAGAAACCTAGTTCTTGGCCTTGTCGACCAGCTGGTTCTTGGCGATCCATGGCATCATGGCGCGCAGCTTGGAACCGACTTCCTCGATCTGGTGGCTATCGTTCATGCGACGGATGCCCTTGAAGCGCGACGACCCCGAACGGTATTCCTGCATCCACTCCGACGTGAACTTGCCGGTCTGGATGTCCTTCAGCACGCGCTTCATCTCGGCCTTGGTCTCGGCGGTGATGATGCGTGGACCCGAGACATACTCGCCCCACTCGGCGGTGTTCGAGATCGAGTAGTTCATGTTGGCGATGCCGCCCTCATAGATCAGGTCGACGATCAGCTTGACCTCGTGCAGGCACTCGAAATAGGCCATCTCCGGTGCATAGCCGCCCTCGACGAGCGTCTCGAAGCCGGCGCGGATGAGTTCAACCAGGCCGCCGCACAGAACCACCTGTTCGCCGAACAGGTCGGTCTCGCACTCTTCCTTGAAATTTGTCTCGATGATGCCTGAACGGCCGCCGCCGACGCCGCAGGCGTAGCTGAGGCCGAGGTCGAGCGCATTGCCGGACGCATCTTGGTGGACGGCGACGAGGCACGGCACGCCGCCACCCTTCTGGTATTCGCCGCGCACCGTGTGGCCCGGGCCCTTCGGCGCCACCATCAGCACGTCGACCGTGGACTTCGGCTCGATCAGACCGAAATGGACGTTGAGACCGTGGGCAAAGGCGATCGCCGCACCATCGCGGATGTTCGGCGCGATTTCGTCGCGGTAGATGTCGGCCTGCAATTCGTCAGGCGTTGCCATCATCATCAGGTCGGCCCACTTGGCCGCCTCGGCGACCGTCATCACCTTGAGGCCGTCAGCCTCGACCTTCTTGGCGGTGGCCGAACCGGCCTTTAGACCGACAACCAGTTCCTTGGCGCCTGAATCCTTGAGGTTGAGCGCATGCGCCCGGCCCTGCGAACCGTAGCCGATGATGGCGACTTTCTTGCCCTTGATGAGATTGAGATCGGCATCGCGATCGTAATAGACACGCATTTTTACGTTTCCTTCCTGGTTGAATTTCAGAGTGAACGGATTTTCGGGCGGTTTGCCGCCTCGAAAAGGGTGAAGAACCGGTCGACGGCACGTTTTGCATCGTCCGCGATGGCAGCCGGTGACAGCTTCAGCGTATCACCGAGCAGTAACCGGATCTGAACGTCGCGCCCGACCAGCCCGAAGAAGGTACGAAACGCTTCCTCCGCATCGTCGAAGGCGAGCAGCCCGGCGGCCCTGCCCGCTTCCAGCAGCGGCTTCAGCCGTTCGCCGATGGCAAAGCGGCCATTGGCAAGAACGATCCCGCCGAGATTGCTCTTGCCGGACCCGGCATGCGAGACGGCGACACGGTTCAGCGCGATCGAGGTCGAGCTCGAAATGACACTCAGCCAGTTTACCGCAAAGCCCTCCAGGCTCTCACGCAACGTGGCGGCGTCGAGCTGTTGCCGGTCATAGTTGCCGGTCCTCACCTTCGAGGCCTGCCACCGCACGGTCGCGGTGAGCAGTCCGTCGCGGTCGCCGAACCACTTGTAGAGCGTCTCCTTGGAACAGCTGGCGCGCCGCGCCACCGCCGTCATGGTCAGCGAATCCCCACCCTCGACAAGCAGGCGCAGCGCCACGTCGAGCACCTCGGTCTGCCGCGCCGTCAGCGCCTCGCCATTGTCGGTGGTGGTTTGCAACCCTTGTCCTGCGCGCTCGAGGTGGCCAGCGGATCATCGCTATACCGTACCGTACGTTACGGTTCGGGCGCTCAATGCCCGATGGACGGGAGAATTGCAAGCGTCATTTGTGCGACCAGTCGCACTCCGTCAGCCCGATCGACCGGAACGGATCGATCACCGTGCCCGCAACGATGGATGCCAGAAGCTGCGGAGCCGGCGGGATTTTGGCGATGCTCGCCACCAGCCGGTCGCGAACGAAGGGCAGCACGCGCGAGTCGGACTGATAGAACGGCGTGAAGGCCATCGACAGGGCCTGGAAGAGGCGCACATGGCGGCGGCGCGACCGCGCATAGGCGTCGAGCGCATCCTCGACGCTTCTGCCGTGCTCGAGCGCGTAGGCCAGCGCCGCGGCGTCGAGCAGCGCCATATTGGCTCCCTGCCCGAGCTGCGGGCTGGTCGAATGTGCGGCATCGCCGATCACGGCAAGGCGGCGTCCAGCCGGAATTGGCAGCGTATGATGTCCATATTGCGCAAGAGAAAGCTGCTCGAAGCTTTTGATCTGACTCGTAAAAGCCTCGCAGTCCGGCCACAGCGAAACGACCCGGTCCTTCCAGGCTTGCAGGCCGTCCGAGCGTACCTTGTCCGCGTCGCGAGGCTTGATGCTCCAGAAGAATGCCGCCATCTGCTCGGCCGATTGATCGGGCTTTCCGATGGGCAGGACCCCGATCATGACGATCGAACGGTCGTATCGTTGCATCAGGGCATGAGGGTCGAAACCCCTGTCGCGCCAGCCGAGCGAGGCCCAGAAGGCGCCATAGGCTAGCGGCCTCGGCTCAGCCGGGCGCAGCGCCTGGCGCTTGAGCAACGAGCGCGAACCTGTCGCGTCGATGACAAGGTCGAAAGAGCCGAGCACGCGTCCGTTCGAGCCGGCGAGCGCGGCCTTTTGCCCGGCCGCGTCGATTGAAGCGACTTCGGCGCCAGTCTCAAGCGCGATGTTCTCGGCGATGGCAGCGGCGTGGAGAACGCCAAACAGCGCCGCCCTGTGCACGGCAACCCCGAACCGCCCCTTGGCCTGGGCAGCATAGCTGACGTCGAGGACGGTACGACCGCTGGTGGCATCGGTGCCGTGCAGCCTGTCGATCCGGCTGCCGAGCGCCCGGATCGCATCGAACAGTCCCAGGGCATCAAGCACTGTAAGGCCCGTCGGCTGCAGGATCAGCCCCGACCCGACGGGTGCCGGCCGTTCGAAGCGCTCGAACACCACCGGCCTGTGCCCCGCCCGATGCAGGAACAGCGCCGCCGCAAGTCCGGCAGGCCCGGCGCCTGCGATGGCGATTTCGAGTTTGCGCCGCGTCGCCATTGCTCGACGTGCCGACCTCAGATTGCGACCTGCGTGCCGATCTCGACCACTCGGCCGGTGGGAATCTGGAAGTATTCGGTAGCATCGGACGCGGTTCTCGCCAGACCGATGAACAGCCGGTCCTGCCAGAGCGGCATCCCCGAAGTCGCAGACGCCTTGAGCGAGCGCCGCGACGGGAAGAATGACGTCGTCATGATGTCGAATTTCCAGCCCTGCTTGCGGCAGATAGACATCGCCTTGGGGATATTCGGCTGTTCCATGTAGCCGAAGGTCAGCGTGACGCGCATGAACAGGTCATTGATCGGCTCGAGTTGGGCGCGGTCGCCTTCCGGAACCGTCGGTTGCTGTGCGGTCACGACGCTCAGGATCACGTTCTGCTCGTGCAACACCTTGTAGTGCTTCAGGCTGTGCATGAGCGCCGTCGGCGCGCTGTAGGGATCGCTGGTCAGGAACACCGCCGTTCCAGGCACCAGTGTCGGCGGCTTCTTGGCCAGGTTGTCACCCAGGAAGTCGAGCGGGATCTCGTTCTTGCGCGTTTTTTCGAACAGGAGCTTGGACCCGCGCACCCATGTCCACATGACGAGACCCATCATCGATGCGACGCAGATCGACACCCAGCCGCCATCGGCGATCTTGGCGGCGTTGGCGAGGAAGAAACCCGTATCGATGATGCCAAACACGATGGTAAGCGCGATTGCCCCGCCAAGTGCCCATTTCCAGCGATGCCGCATGACGACAAACAAAAGGATCGTGGTGACCAGCATCTCGCCGGTGACCGAGATACCGTAGGCAGAGGCCAGATTGCTTGATTCGCCGAAGCCGACAACCAGCAACATGACGCCTATGGCGAGCAGCATGTTGACCCTGGGCATGTAGATCTGCCCGGACTGCATCTCGGACGTATGCTGGATCGCAAAGCGCGGCAGCAGGCTTAGCTGCACGGCCTGCCGGGTCAGCGAATAGGCGCCCGAAATAACCGCCTGGCTGGCAATGACGGTTGCCGCGGTCGCAAGCCCGACCATCGGCAGCAGTCCCCATTCGGGAAGCATCTCGAAGAACGGGTTCCGCGGCTCTCCGCCATTTGCCAGGACGAATGCGCCCTGGCCGAAATAATTGAGCAGCAGGCTTGGGAAAACGACCGCGATCCACGCCGCGACGATCGGCTTGCGGCCGAAATGGCCAAGGTCGACATAAAGCGCCTCGGCACCGGTGACGGCCAGAAAGACCGCGCCGATGGTGACGAAGGCGACCTCGGGCTGGGCTGTCAGATAGAGGACGCCGTAATAGGGATTGAGCGCATTCAGGACCGATGGATCATCCGCTATATGGGATATACCGGCCACCGATATCGCGAGGAACCAGATTGCCGTGACCGGCCCGAAGACCTTGGCCACGCCACCCGTGCCGAATCGCTGGACCGCGAAAAGCACGGCCAGGATGACCAGCGTGATGGGTACCACATACTCCTCGAAGGCAGGCGTTGCGACGGTCAGTCCCTCGACGGCCGACAGGACGGAGATCGCCGGCGTAATAATGGCATCACCGAAAAACAGCGCCGCCCCGCATATGCCGATGGTCAGGATGGCGCCGCTGGCGCGCGGATAGGCGCGGCGCGCAAGCGCCATCAGCGACAGCGTACCGCCCTCGCCGCCATTGTCGGCGCGCAGAACGAAAATCACGTATTTGATCGTCACGATCAGCGTCAACGCCCAGACAATGAGCGAAAGCACGCCCAGCACCTCGATCCGCGTTGCCGCCTGATCATCCGATGCTGCGTGCAGCGCCTCGCGAAAAGCATAGATCGGGCTGGTGCCGATATCGCCATACACGACGCCCAATGCGCCGAGCATCAGGACGCGGGTGCTCTGGGATGCGGCCGGAGCATGTTCCGTCGCGCCGGCAGCCGGCACTTCGCTCCCGGTGTCTTTCTGGTCCATCAACACTGCCACTCCGATAAAGCGGGCGGCTTTACGCCTGCCGGCCAGTCAAAGCAAATGCCGTTTTGCAGGGCGCAGGCCTCGACCCTTGCATCTGCCGCATGGCGTGCGCCTTTTACCATCCGCTGACGAAAAGGAAACGCTTGATCGTCGCGGGCTTGCCGGACGATACCGCACATGCCGGGGTCAAAGCCCGTTCGAAGAGCCTGAAGGACTCGCAATTGCTGCCCGAACGTGCCGAGGACAGCGCCAGAAAAGGCCCCAGCTTCATTTCCCCTGCGGCATGAACGGTCATACTGGGTACCGCAGCAGCATCGGCGCTCTTTCCAGGCATTTGCAGTTCCTTGGGTACTAGAGATGAACCGCCATGAGAAGCCCTTCGGGCACACGGTCGATGACCGGCCGGTCCGCGCCGCGTACGGCAAGGGACCTCCATGGACATGGCTGCGTCTCAAGAAAGCCACACGAGACCAGCCCCTTTTAGCTGGAATCGAGATGATTGGCCCCAGCAACGCCCCGTGAGCGGCGAAGTTCCGCCGTGTCAGGCAGGTGACGATCGGCACCCTACGGAGCCAGCGTCTGATTCGTTGCCAAGATGGAAACAGCGAGGAGATTTATCGAAATGCTGGCCGACATGGTATGATCCGGGCAGCCGACCACCCTCACCAGGCAAAAGTGCGGAACCGACAGGGCGAGCGCGCATTTGCTAGGCACGACCTGCCCGCCGAAAATGGAGCCGACATGCCCGTTCAGACACCACCCAGCATCCGCCGGATCGATGCCGACCGCGACGATGCCTATGCCTTCGAAGTCACGGGCCATATCACGTCCGCCGACATCGAGAACCTTTATGGCCTGCTCGAGGCTGGCTATGCATTGCACGACAAGATCGATCTGCTGGTTCTGGTCCACGATTACGAAGGCTTTGACTGGAGTGCCGCCTTCACGGAGACGACCATGGTCGGCAAGACGCATGCCCTGAAGCATATCCGAAGATATGCCGTCGTTGGCGGCCCGGGCTGGATGGCGGCCGCCATCAACGTCTCCAAGCCGTTCTTGTCGCTGGAGATGAAGCATTTCGAACCGGACCGCGTTCAGGACGCTTGGGAGTGGATCGGGGCAATGCCCGTCGACCCCGGCTGACCTGTCTATCGGTCACCGCTCGGTCTCTTGCCGCAAGTCACATGCCCGACATGAGCCATGTCCAAAAGGCGGGCATGACTGCTAGAACAATGTGATGAAGCCCGATCCGACGATTCGCATAACCGACATCCTCACGGATGCCGGCGACCCGGCGCGCATCAACGAAGATGCGGTCGGCGGCAACCGCAGCTGCGCCTTCGTCATCGATGGCGCGACCGGGCTTGGTGAAAAGAGTATCGTCGGGCTGGAAGGCTCCGACGCCGCCTGGCTGGCAAGGGTGGCAAAGACGTTCTTCGAGCAGAATGTGACCTCCGTTCGCGCCATCGATGATGTCGTGCGTACGCTCAACAAGCAGGTGAGCACCGTGGTCCACGATGCTGCAGGGGGCCTGCCCATCGCCGCCTGGAGCCTGCCCGTCGCCGGCTTCCAGCTGGTGCGCGTCGAAGACAATGCGCTGGTTACCTACGGGCTCGGCGATTGCCGCCTGTTCCTGACCGATGCCGACCGCGTCACGGTCGAAGCCACAGCGTTGCGCGGCAGCAGCGAACGGGAGCAGCAAGGCGCGCGGCGCGCCATGGCGCTTGTCGGCAGCCTGGCAAGCGGCAAGTCGCTGAACAAGGACCCGGCGGTCCGCAACGAGCTGCGCCGTCAGCGCGCTGCCTATAACCGGGAGGGAGCGTCAGTGTGGACGCTCGGCACCGAGCCTGCGGCGGCCAGGCATGTCGCCAAAGAAAGGCTGCCTGTGGCGTTCCCGGCGACCGGTTTGCTGTGCACAGATGGTTTTGCCGCCCTGTGCGACCAGTACGGCCGCTACAGCCCGGCCGAAATGGTCGCGACGGCGAAGTCGGCAGGTCTCAAGGCCATGCTGGCCGAACTCAGGCACATTGAGCGCCTCGATGACCCTGACGGCAGCCTCTATCCGCGCTTCAAGGTGTCGGACGATGCCACGGCGCTGCTTTTCGACCTCGTCGCCTGACGGGGCGCCGAACGATCAGCGAACAATTGTCAGCCGCTCGGCGGCGCGGGTGATAGCCGTATAAAGCCAGCGTTGGCGCGTTTCCTTGAACGCATAGCTCTCGTCGAACAAGACGATGTCGTTCCACTGCGAGCCCTGTGCCTTGTGCACGGTCAGCGCATAGCCATAGTCGAAATCGTCAAATCGCTTCTTCTGCTGCCAGGGGATATCGGCATCGGGATCGTCGAATGCTGCCTTCAGCAGCTTGATCTTGGCAACGCCGCGATCGGGATCGTCCTCTTCCGGCGATACCAGCAAATTGATGCCGGGTTTCACGGTCTCGCGCGACGATGTCATGACCTTCCACAGCGAGCCGTTGAGTAGCCCCTTGGCCGGGTCGTTGCGCAGGCAGACGAGCTTGTCGCCGGCTTGCGGATAAATCGCGGTGAAACCTTTCAGCTCGCGCAGCCTCTGATTGTAGCGCTTGCGCGTGCGGTTGGTGCCGACCAGCACCTGGTCGGCCTTCAGCACCAGCTCCTGATTGACCTCTTCCTTGCCGATCACCTGCGCGGTGCCAGAGTCGCCGCGGATGAATTCGCGGCCTTCGCGCACATCGAGCGCCAGCCGCAGGATCGGATTGTCGCGCGCCTGCCGGTGGATCTCGGTCAGAAGGATGTCGGGCTCGTGCTCGGTAAAGAAGCCACCGCCCGAAATAGGCGGCAGCTGCGCCGGATCGCCAAGCACCAGGATAGGCGTGCCGAACGACAGCAAGTCGCGGCCGAGTTGTTCGTCGACCATCGAGCATTCATCGACGATGATGAGCTTTGCCCGCGTCACCGGGCTTTGCCGGTTGAGCGAGAAAGTCGGCGACATCGACGTCTTCCCGGTCACCTCGTCGGAGATCGATTCCTCGCCCTTGGGCCGGTAGATCAAGGAGTGGATCGTGCGTGCGTTGACGGCGCCCTTGGAGCGCAGCACCTGCGCTGCCTTGCCGGTGAAGGCGGCGAACTGCACCTGCCCGTCGACATGCTCGGCGAAATAGCGGGCCAGCGTCGTCTTGCCGGTGCCCGCATAACCGAACAGCCGGAAAATCTGCGGCTGGCCGACCTTCAGCCAGCGCGCGACAGCCTTCAGCGCCTCGTCCTGTTGAGGAGAAAATTCCATCGGCCTGACTGGCAGGATTCGGGGGCGCGGGGCAAGGACTTTGGGCGGCGGGGAGTGGCCGTGGATCAGCGCGATGTTGCATCGCAGCATCAATATGTCCTATAGAGCCCTTTCGACTGGACCCGGTGTGAGCCCGGGTGGCTCTTCCGGCCGCCGATCCGCCGGACAACCCATCAAAGCGACGCCCAGCATCTGACAGTGCAATGCGCCGGGCGTGCATGGAATGCCGGCTTCATGATCTCCCTTCACTCCTACCGCAACCAGTGGTTCGGCAATGTACGCGCCGACGTGCTGGCCGGCCTTGTCGTCGCCCTTGCGCTCATTCCCGAGGCCATCGCCTTTTCGATCATCGCCGGCGTTGACCCCAAGATCGGCCTGTACGCCTCCTTCTCGATCGCCATCATTCTCGCTTTTACCGGCGGGCGCCCCGGCATGATCTCGGCCGCGACCGCCGCCACTGCGGTTCTGATGGTCACGCTGGTGAAGGAGCATGGCCTGCAGTACCTGCTCGCAGCCACCGTTCTTGCCGGCCTCATCCAGATCGGCGCCGGATTGCTCAGGCTCGGCTACGTCATGCGCTTCGTGTCGCGCTCGGTGATGACCGGCTTCGTCAATGCGCTGGCGATCCTCATCTTCATGGCGCAACTGCCCGAACTGATCGGCGTGCCGTGGCTGACCTATGTCATGGTCGCCGCAGGGCTCGGCATCATCTATCTGTTTCCCCTGATCACGAAATCGATCCCGTCGCCGTTGATCTGCATTCTCGTGCTGACCGCTGTGTCGATCG
>JBBSOT010000127.1:0-11837 GCA_038259455.1 Hyphomicrobiales bacterium
CCCATGCTTGCCGGAGGCGATGGTCTCGATGCCGGCCGTCGGAAACCAGCGCAGTTGTACCGAAAACACGACGCTGAGCACCAGACCGAGCCAGAAGCTCGGCACCGCATAAAGCGCCAGCGAACCCACCGATAGAACCCTGTCGGTGGCGCTTCCGGGACGCGCGCCGGCCACAATCCCTAGAATGGAACCGAGGCTGAATGACAGGGCAACGGCGCTGCCCATCAACCACAAGGTGTTGGGCAGCCGTTCAACGATCAGGTCCGAGATGGGCCGGCCGAAAGTGACCGACCAACCGAGGTCCAGCCGGAAAAGCGCGCTGATGTAGAGCCAGAGACGCGCGAGCGCCGACTGGTCGAGCCCGTAGCTCGTGCGCAGTGACTGGACAAGCGAGGCATCGCCGCCACCAATCGACAAGAGGTAAGCGTCGACGGCGTCACCCGGCGCCATCTCCAGCAGGAAGAATGTTCCGACAATGACGATCAGCAGCACGGGAATGCTGCTCATCGCCCTGCGGCGAAGCAGACGAAACGCACGGTTCACGCTGGTCGATACTCCGGAGTGAGGCCTGCTCGCCCGATCACGACCCGAGCGTTGTGTCGGCCCAGTTGGAAACCGCCCAGCGCGGGTTGTTGGAAACGTTGCCGACACTGGTGCGGGCGACTGTAATGAATCCCCATTCGGCTACGTTGATCAGCGGCAGCTTTTCCGACACCTGCTTCTGGAAATCCTTGAACAATTCGGTGCGGGCCGCGACGTCCACGGTTTCGTTGGCCTTGTCGATCAAAGCATCCAGCGCCGGATCGGCAAAGCCCCCCTGATTGGAGAAGAAGACGCCGTCCGGGGTGCCGCTCTTGACCAGGATCGTGGTCGAAATCGCCGGATCTCCGCGGAACACCGGTGAACCGACGGAGATGTCGAAGTCATGATCGGTGTAGACGGCCTTCAGATGCGCGCCGGCATCATTGTTGGCGATCTCCGCGTTGATGCCGATTGCCGCAAGCGCCTGACGCAGATAGTCGCCAAACTGGCGCGTTTCGCTGAAGAAGGGTGCCGGCAGCAGCTTCAGCGTAAAGCGTACGCCGTTTGCATCCTTGGCATAGCCGGCCTCGTCGAGAAGTGCATTGGCCTTGGCGACATCGAAGGGATACTGCTCGGTATCGGGCGTGTAGAACTCCTTGGCGTCCTGCGGCACGATTCCGGTGGCAGCCTTCGCGTAGCCGAGGAAGATGGTGTTGACGACGAAGTCCTTGTCGATCGCATGCGCCATCGCCTGGCGCACCTTGAGGTCTGCGAGCTCCTTGCGGCGGTGGTTGATCTCGACCACCAGCTGGTAGGTCAGTGCCTCATAACCCTCGGAATAGACCTTGATGCCGTCGACCTTGGAGATCCGTTCCAGATCGGTGAGGGGCACCTGGCTGAAGGCTGCAAGCTGGATTTCGTCGGCTTCGAGCGCGCCGGCGGCGGCGGCTCGGTCGGGCAGGACCCGGAACACGATTTCCGCGAGTTTCGGCTCGCCTTCACCCCAATAATCGTCATTTCGGGTCAGAAGATAATATTCGCCCGGCTTGTGTTCCGTGAGCTTGAATGGCCCGGTTCCGACCAGCTGGTTGTTGGCCGGATCGGCCGCGATATCCGCGCTGTTCTCGAAAATGTGCTTGGCCACGACGCTGGTCACAACCGGCAACGCATTGCGGATCAGCTGGAAGGGCGTCGGCTTGGAGAACTTGAAGATGGCAGTGTGTTCGTCGGGTGTCTCGACGCTTTCGAGATTGGCGAACACCAGGCGCCCAAGGTTCTGCAGCGGCTTCCAGACATTCATCGCCGAAAAGGCGACGTCGGCCGAGGTGAACGGCTTGCCGTCATGCCAGGTCACGCCCTCGCGCAGCTTGAATGTGACCGACAGACCATCATCGGATCCCTCCCAGCTTGTCGCAAGACGCGGCGCAAGGCCGTCTTCGGCGTCGAACGAGGCTTCGGCCAGTGGCTCGATAACCTTGCTTGCGATGAAAAAGACGCCATTGGAGGCGGCGATTGCCGGGTTGAGATTCTTCGGCTCGGAATCGGCCGCGACGATCAGGCGTCCACCTTCCTGCGCGCGTGCGCCCAGGGGCATCGCCGTAGAGGCCAGAAGCAGGGCGGTGGTCTGCAACAGGGAACGGCGGGAGAGCAGGATGTTTGGCATGGATCACTCCAACGATGTGGCGCAGCGGAAACGGCGCACTTTGAACCGGGACGATAAAACGATGACCTGACAGCAGCCTAGCGGCAGCGGCAGGAGAATGCATCATGGTTTTGCGGTAAAATTTGCGTCCCGGCCTACGGGCAGGGCGGAGGCACCGGTGGGACGAGGGGGAGCCCGGTTGCCGGTTTGCTCGGCCATCGCAGACCGGATAGTCGAAAGACCTTTCGGGCGCCGCTGAAAAAGGCCATGCTTTCAATCACCGGGGCATTGCCACCAAGGACTGCCACGGACGGGTCATGGAGACAGTAGATGACTGCGAAGGCGACGATATTCGTACAGTCCTGGCTACAGAAGAACATGGGCGACATGCCATCGACAGATCGCGTGGAAAGCGTCGAGGTGCTGGCCGGTCGTTGTATTCACGAGGCTGCAGCCGCCGGCATCCGTGAAGAAGAAATCGAGGATGAAATTGGCGATCTGAGATCGTTCATCCGCGAAGCGATCGAGAGTGGCAATTTCGAGAGTATCGGCGAGGAAGAACCAGAATAGCATCGCTCGCGCGGCAGGAGTGCGGGCACTCGTTTTTTCTCCGGCTGGTTCCTCATAGCTTCAAGGTTGCTTTGCTTCGGATGCAGGCATCATGGCGCAGCTCGCCTGATCGGCGCTCTGATGACCGCCTCGTCCCGGATCAGCTGTCGCTCTTGTCTTCACCATCGATCAGTATTCGCTCGGCGGCTCCGTCAAGGTCCTCGTACTGGCCACTTTTCAAAGCCCACAGGAACCCGGCCAGGCCGAGCGCCCCCAAGAAGAGGGCCACGGGAATGAGGTATGTAAGGTTTGTCATGATGAGCGCGCCAGTCCCTTGATGTCGTAACGGCGAACATCCTTCGATGGTGAGTTCTGCATCGATGGTTGCAATCGCAGCGCATTTCCAATGACAAGAAGCGATGATGCGGACATGGCGATCGCCGCAATCAGTGGCGTCACGTGCCCCATGATGGCGATCGGCACGGCGACCGTGTTGTAAACGATTGCGATCGCGATGTTCTGGCGGATCAGGCTTCCTGCCTTGCGCGATACATCAATCGCCAGGGGAACCGCCAGTAGGCTCTCGCGCAGGAAGACGAAGTCGGCCGCGTTGCGGCCAATGTCAGCAGCGGTGGCCGGTGCGATCGAGACATGCGCCGCGCCCAGTGCCGGCGTGTCATTGAGGCCATCGCCAACCATCAGAACCTTGTGGCCGCCCCTCGCCAGGGTCTCGATGCGCTCGACCTTGCCGGACGGCAGCAGTCCCGGAACAAAGTCTTCGATACGAAGCAGATTTGCCACTTTGCCACAGGCGTCCGCGGTGTCACCCGACAGCATTTCAACCGATACCCCGGCAGCGTTCACTTCTGCTATGGCCGCCCTGGCGTCAGCGCGCAGTGCGTCCTCGAAATCGAAGGTCGCCACAATGAAGCCGTCCTTCGTCAAGACCGTTCCGCCATCACCATCTTTGCCTTGATCACCGGTGCGGCCTATCGATCCGGCCCATCCGCGTCGGCCCAACCGCCAGATGCTGCCTGCGTCGGTCGCTTCGATACCAGAACCAGGGTGTTCGGTGACGGCATCGAATTTGTGTGACCCGCCAGCAGCAGCCAGGCCGGCTATGGCCTTGGAAAACGGATGCCGAGAGTGCACGGCCATCTCTGCGGCGATGGCAAGCATACCCGGATCGATCGACGATGCATTGACAAGCCGGGGCTGCCCGAATGTGAGCGTTCCGGTCTTGTCGAAGACGGCGGTATCAATCGTTGCCAGGCGCTCCATCGCCGTGCCGTCCTTGACCATGATGCCGTTCTCGAAAAGACGCCGCGCCGCAACCACCTGCACGATCGGCACGGCGAGGCCGAGCGCGCACGGGCATGTGATGATCAGAACGGCAATGGCGATGGTCATTGCCCGGTGCCAGTCACCAGTCGCGGCGATCCAACCGAGAAATGTTGCGAAGGCGGTCAGATGAACCAAGGGCGCATAGAGTGCTGAAACACGATCGGCGATCCGGCGATAATGCGCGCGACCGCCTTCCGCGGCTTCCATCAGGCGAACCATTTCCGCCAGGAAGGAGTCCTCCGCGGCAGCCGTCGCCTCGATCGTCAGAGAACCGGTAAGATTGAGGACACCGGCCTGCACGGCTTCACCTGGCGCCGCGCTTCGGGGCGTGCTTTCGCCGGAGACCAGCGAGCAGTCCAGATCCGACGCCCCGTGAATGATCTTGCCATCGACGGGGATCCGTTCGCCGGCGGCAATGAGCAGTTGCATCCCTGGTTCGATCTGGGCCACAGGCAGGTAGTCGCGTACGCCGTCGCCGCGCAGGACCATCGCGCCGCGCGCCGCCAACTGCGAGAGGCCCTTTACGGCGGTCCGCGCACGCTCACGCATCACGTGGTCGAGCGTGCGGCCGATCAGCAGGAAGAAAAGCAGCGATACGGACGCGTCGAAATAGGCTTGGTCGCCATGATTGATCGTTTCATAGAGGCTCATGGCGTAGGCGAGCGATACCCCGACCGCGATCGGCACATCCATGTTCATGCGGCCATGGCGCAGCGCGTTCCAGGCTGAGCGGAAGAAGATGCCCCCGGCGAAGGCGAGGGCGGGGATGGCGATCAGCGCCGAGACCCAATGGAACAGATCGCGGGTTGCGCCTTCTGCACCGGACCAGACCGAGACCGAAAGCAGCATGATGTTTCCCGCTGCAAAACCGGAAACCGCGACGGCCCGGATCAACTCCGATAGTGTCTTGTCCTTATCGCCGACCTCAGGTTCGAACAGGTGCGCCTGGTAGCCCAGTCGTCCCAGCGCGGAAACGAATGGCGGGGCCTCGCTCCCGCGCCAGCGCACCGCGACCCGCTTCGTCGAGAGGTTGACGCGAGCACTTTCGACATTGTCGAGCTTCACCAGCGCTGCCTCGATCGTCTGGATGCAGGCAGCGCAATGAACCGTCGGCACCGAAAGGTCTGTCTGGCGAAGATCGCCGCCAAGCGAGCGGCTTGCCAGGCTTATTTCTTGGCTGGAGGGAGGGAGCGATCCGGTGCTGACCAGGTCCAGCGCAATTTCAGCGCCCGGTGCACAACAGCTCATTGCACGGTTCCATGGGAAATCATGACCCTTCGGACGTCACGGTAGGCATCCGCCAGGCCGGCGTCGGCATCGACTTCAACGATCCAGACACCATCCTTCGGCACGTGATGTGCCGCGAACTCCTGATCAGCGGCGAGGGCGAGCGTGACCGCCTTGTCTTCCTGCTCGTAGGCGGGATGGCGAAACAGTACCTTGACGCCATACAGAGGAACGTGCTTGCCGGTGGCGTCTGCAAGGGTATAGCGGACCTCACCCGATGCGATTGTCAGCTTGCCCGTCCAGCCGAGCGCTGCTTGTGCCCGACCTTCCTCCGCCTTCTTGTTGAATTGCTGGCTTGCCACGTAGGTGTTTTCGACGACAAGGCCGGTCCAACTGGTGCTGGCGAGCGTGGCCATCGTCAGATTGACCGCGACGACAACACCGAAAAAGGCGAGGATCACGACCAACATGTGCCTGCCGGTGAATTCGCGCGACTTTTGCGTATGGGCGCTCATCGGGCGATCTCCGGCGCGTTGAAGGTGGCTGTGTATTCGTCCGCCTCGAAACTCGCCTTGTCCTCGACACGGAATATGAACGTTTGCGCCGCAGCCTGGATCTGCTCTGCCGGCTGGCGTACAAAGACCTTCAGCATCTTGAGACGATCGGGCTCCACCGGAATGCTGAAAGAGCGGCCTGCCGGCGTGTCGTCGCCGACAACGCTCATCTCGGCTCCTTGCAAGCCTTGAATCGTGACAATGATTGTCCGGGGCTCGGGAATCATGTTGAGCAGCTTGACCGTGTAACCGTTGCGGATCGAACCGTCTGACAGCGTTACGAATTGCGGATTTCGGTCATGCAGCACGTTGACTTCGAGCCGGTCGCGCGTCAGCAGCGCATAAAGCAGACCCAAGCCGATCAGCGACCACATGGCCGTGTACAGGTAGGTGCGCGGCCGAAAGATCTTTCGGATGTGGAAATGAGAAACCTTGTCGGAGAAATGACCATCGGCAGTCCTGACCAGTGACGGATTTACCGAAGTGGCGCCGCCCGCAGTCGCCAGCATCATGTTGGCGTTGTAGCCCGAGAGCGTCGCATAGGAGATCAGCCCGCGCTCCTTGCCGAGCTTGTCCATGACACCATCACAGGCGTCGATGCAAAGCGCGCAGGTGATGCATTCGAGCTGCTGACCGTCGCGAATATCGATCCCCATCGGACAGACGGCGACACAGGCATTGCAGTCGACGCAGTCCCCAACGGGCTCCCCGGCGGCGAGAACCTTCTTGGCGTGACGTGAGCGTGGTTCGCCGCGCCAGTCATTGTAGGTGACGGTGAGCGAACTTTCGTCGAGCATGGCCGCCTGGATGCGCGGCCATGGGCACATGTAGGTGCAGACCTGCTCACGCATCAGTCCACCGAATGTATAGGTGGTCGCCGTCAGCACGGCGACGGTGATATAGGCGACGGGTGGGGCGGTGCCGGTGAACAGTTGGCCGAACAGCGTCGGCGCGTCGGCGAAGTAGAAGATCCAGGCACCGCCGGTTGCCGCGCCTATGACCAGCCAGATCGCGTGTTTCGATGCGCGCAGCAAGAGCTTGCGGGCGGTCCAGGGGCCGCTATCAAGCCTGATTCGAGCATTGCGGTCACCCTCGATGGCGCGCTCGACGACCAGGAACAGATCGACCCATACGGTTTGCGGGCATGTGTAGCCGCACCAGGCACGGCCAACGGTCGAGGTGATCAGGAAAAGACCGACGCCGGCCATCACCAGGAGACCGGCCACATAGTAGAACTCCTGCGGCCAGATCTCGATGAAGAAGACGTCGAAGCGCCGGTTTGCGAGATCGAGCAGCACCGCCTGGTCGGGGGCAAACGGACCCCGATCCCATCGCAACCACGGCGTCAGATAGTAGATGCCGAGCGTGATCGCCATGACGATCCATTTGAACTGGCGAAAGCTGCCCGTAGCGCGCTTTGGAAATATCTTCTTGCGCGCGGCATACATTGGCTGGCGCACCCGAGCCGAGTTGACCGCCTCAGCTTCGAGTCGTTCTACCTGCGTATTGTCCAGCACCGGTATCTCCAGTCGCACAGCTTTTCATGTCGTCTGGACAATCCGGCCTGATTTCTCTCAGGCAGGTTTGCCAAGCGTGGATAGACTTTGCCGCGCGCTGGATTGCGCCGCGTTGATGTAGGTCAATCGTCGGGGCGGCAATGCAAGTCGAGGCCCGGCAGAGCCGGGCCTCGTCGCCTTGCGGATGAAGTCAGGGAATAGGGCTCCCGTTCCTATTCCCCACCGCCAAGCGAATGAATGTAGACCGCCAGTTCCTTGACTTTGGTCTCGCCCAGACGTTCGCCCCAGGCCGGCATTACGCCCTGTTTCGGTGCGCGCACCTGTGTGGCAATGGCTGCCTGGCCGGAGCCATAGAGCCAGATCGCATCGGTCAGATCGGGGGCCCCGAGCTCCTTGTTGCCCTTTGCGTTGTCGCCATGACAGGCTGCGCAATTGTCGGCAAAGATCTTTGCGCCTGGCTCGATCAGACTGGCATCCTGGACATTGTCGGAAAGGCTTGCGGTGTAGGCGCTGACCTGAGCGATCTCGTCAGCGGTCAGGATCTCTCCAAAGGCCGGCATTTCCGAAAGGCGCGTGTCGGGGTCGGACGCAAAGCGAATGCCATGCATGATGGTCAGCTGGATCTGCTCCGCCTTGCCACCCCACAGCCAATCGTCGTCATTGAGGTTTGGCAAGCCTGCCGAGCCTTGAGCACCCGAGCCATGGCACTGCGTGCAGTTGACCTTGAACGCGGCGCTACCGGCAGCGACGGCGAACTCACGTAACGCATCGTCTGCAGCGATCTCCGAGACTGTCTTTGCCTCTACCGCCGCGACGTATGCGCCCTTCGCGACCTCGGCCGCGGCCAGCTCTTGCTTGACCTCGTTGCGGCTGGAATAGCCGAGCACACCCGTTGTCGCCGAGTTCAGCAGCGGCCATGCCGGGTAGGCTATGGTGTAGCCGATGGCCCAGACCACGGTGATGTAGAACGTCCAGACCCACCAGCGAGGAAGCGGGTTGTTCAGCTCCTTTATCGCGTCCCACTCGTGGCCGGTGGTAGAGATGCCAGAGACTTCATCGATATGCTCGTCGCTCATGATCACTCGTCCTCAAGGGGAATCCGTGCAGCTTCGTCGGCCAGCTTGCGGCTGCCGGGGCGCAGGGTGAAGGCAATGACGCCGACAAAGAAAAGCGCCATGGCGAGCAGGGCCCAGCTGTCGGCAAACTCACGCATCAAATTATAATCCATGGATAAAACTCCTCAGCGGTAGCCGGCTGCTTCGTCGTAATTCTTGAAATCCACCAGTGTGCCAAGCATCTGCAGATAAGCGACAAGAGCATCCATTTCGGTAACCTGTTGCGGGTTTCCGTCGAAGTCGCCGACCTTGGCTTTCGGATAGCGCGCCTCAAGGCCCGAGCTGTCGGCGTTCGGGTCGGCCTGTGCGATCAGGTCCTCTTTGGCTGAAGAGATCATGTCGTCGGTGTACGGGACGCCGACGCGCGCGTTCGCTACCAGATGCGTCGAGAAATCCTTCACGTCGATCGGCGCGTCTTTCAGGAACGCGTAGCTCGGCATGATCGATTCCGGCACGACCGAACGTGGATCGGAAAGGTGATCGACGTGCCAGACGTTCGAGTACCGGTCGCCAACCCGGGCGAGGTCCGGGCCGGTACGCTTCGATCCCCACTGGAAAGGATGATCGTACATCGACTCGGCTGCCAGGCTGTAATGGCCATAGCGTTCGACCTCGTCGCGGAACGGCCGGATCATCTGGCTGTGGCAGAGGTAGCAACCCTCGCGCACATAAATGTTTCGTCCAGCAAGTTCGAGCGGCGAGTAAGGCCGCATGCCTTCCACCTTCTCTATCGTGTTATCGAGATAAAACAGCGGCGCGATCTCGACGATGCCGCCGACGGTCACCACAAGGAGGGAGCCGACGAGAAGAAGTGTAGCGTTCTTCTCGATCAGTGCATGTTTGTCCATCAGGCCCATTTTGGCTCCTTATTCGGCAGGCTGAATGGCGGGAAAGGAGGCGGGCATCGGCTCCTCCTCGCGCTGGTATCCAAGGATCGTCATGGCGATGTTCCAGGCCATGATCAGGGCGCCGGACAGGTACATGGCTCCGCCGATGGCGCGCATGACATAGTAGGGGTGCATGGCGGCCACGGTTTCGGCGAACGAGTAGACCAGGAAGCCCTGCTCGTCGTATTCGCGCCACATCAGGCCCTGCATGACGCCGGAAACCCACATGACAGCGGCGTAGACGACGATGCCGAGCGTCGCCAACCAGAAGTGCCAGGTGACGAGTCGCAGCGAATAGAGCCGTTCACGGTTCCACAGCCTCGGCACCATGAAGTAGATTGCTCCAAACGAGATCATGCCGACCCAGCCGAGCGCACCGGAGTGCACATGGCCGATGGTCCAGTCGGTATAATGCGAAAGCGAATTCACCGCCTTGATGGACATCATCGGGCCTTCGAATGTCGACATGCCGTAGAAGGCGACGGCTAGAACCATCATGCGGATGATGGGATCGGTGCGCAGCTTGTCCCAGGCGCCAGACAGCGTCATCAGGCCGTTGATCATGCCGCCCCATGACGGCATCCAGAGCATGATGGAGAACACCATGCCGAGCGTCTGCGCCCAGTCGGGCAGGGCGGTGTAGTGCAGGTGATGCGGGCCGGCCCAGATATAGAGGAAGATGATCGCCCAGAAATGGACGATCGACAGCCGGTAGGAATAGATCGGCCGGTTCGCCTGCTTGGGCACGAAATAGTACATCATGCCGAGGAAGCCGGCGGTCAGGAAGAAGCCGACGGCGTTGTGACCGTACCACCATTGCGTCAATGCGTCCTGGACCCCGGAAAAGGCGGAATAGCTTTTGGAACCGAGGAAAGAGGCCGGCATAGAGAGGTTGTTGATCACATGCAGCATCGCAATGGTTACGATGAAGGCGAGGTAGAACCAGTTCGCGACGTAGATGTGCGGTTCCTTGCGCTTCAGGAGCGTGCCGAGGAACAGGACGAGATAGGCTACCCACACGACGGTCAGCCAGATGTCCACATACCATTCGGGTTCCGCATATTCTCGGCTCTCTGTGATGCCGAGCAGGTAGCCGGTTGCGGCCATGACGATGAAGAGCTGGTAACCCCAGAACACGAACCAAGCGAGATTTCCGCCGAACAACCGCGCGCGGCACGTGCGTTGGACAACGTACATTGACGTGCACAGCAGCGCATTGCCGCCAAAAGCGAAGACAACTCCGGATGTGTGAAGCGGACGCAGGCGACCGAAATTGAACCAGGGCTGGATGTTTAGATCCGGATAGGCGAGCTGCAGTGCGATAACCACGCCGACCAGCATGCCGACGACGCCCCAGAACATGGTGGCGATTGTGCCGTAGCGGACCGGCCCGTCCATATAGGCGGAAGGATCGATTGGAGCGGCAGCTTCGAAACTGGTGTTGCGGATGAGGATTGCAACAAAACCGAGCAGCACAAAGAACAGCACCCACATATGCTGCCGGAAAGGCTCATCGACCCCCAAGGCAGCGGCTACGAGCGCTGCGAATGCGAACAGGCTCAAAGCGAAGATTTGCGTGCCGAACTTCATGAAATTCCCCCGACCCCGGACTGTGATGCGCGGTCGCCAACCCGCGTCGACACCAATTCAGCAGTCTGCGCATCGCTGCCTTGATTTAGATCAAGGTCATTTCTTCCTGGATCGGAGAGCGTCGGTCTTACAAGCGATCAGGGGGCTGCCGTTGAACAGGGAGAGGGAGCTGGCGTCGTCGCAGAGCGAAACAGGCCTGGAAAATACGATACCGGCAGCTCGTTCTGGCAGGGAGGAAGTTTTGGCGGCGGTGATGAAACGTGCACATCGAGAAAAGCTGCAGCTTTGCGATGCCCTAGAGAGAATCGCCGACACCTTGCCAAAGGTTGATCGTCTGAAATGCCTGAGCACGGCAAATGCGATCGTCCCGCTGTTGCGAAGCATTCATCAATACGAAGAGACAGTGGTCTTTCCAGTTTACGAAGCTGTCGCGTCGCTTAGCGATGCCAACCTTGCTTCAACCCGGCGCTTGCGCGCCGAACATGTCGAGGACGAATGCTTTGCCGGTGAGGTGACTGAAATTCTGTTGGCCATCGGCCATGGCGAGCGGGTCGAGAATGCCGAGGCAGTCGGCTTCATGTTGCGCGGCTTCTTCGAAAGCTTGCGCAGGCATATCGCCTTTGAACGCGAGCACGTCTTGCCGATGATCGGGATCGGCAATTGATCGTGCAGTGGTTCATCGTCTGACGAACGCCGGACCGCTCCACCTGCCTCTTTCGACGCAATTGCGCACGTAAATCGTCAACGGTTTTCCTTGAATTGCTTTACATGCCCGAGCGCCGCTGCAGCCGGGTCAGGTTGTCGACAGTAACTCGCCGGTTGTTCTCGATCCGGATCACGCCATCCGATCGTAGCCTGGTCAACTGGCGGCTCACCGTCTCTAGTGTGAG
>JBBSOT010000128.1:0-11821 GCA_038259455.1 Hyphomicrobiales bacterium
CCCCATCAGTTCAATCAGTGAAAATGTTCGGTCTGACAGGGAGGCCGTCGCCACCTTGTGTCTTATTCCGGAACGCGCCCCGGGATGCTCAACTGTGCGAAGCGCAGCAGAAAGCCATCGACTGGAAGATAGTCTCGCCAGCGGCGTTCTTACGACCTTTCGGCCTCGCGCACCGCAGCCTCATGGTACCAGCTGTCCGAAATGACGTTGCTGGTGTCCGGCGCAACGGAAGCATTGGCTGCAGAATGGAGTTGCTTCCCGCGCTTAGCAACGCCGGCGCGTCCTCCAGTTGGGAAAGCCAGAATCTTCGCAGTAGGGCGACCTGAATCCATCTGCATTGTTCTTTCTCCTTCTATGCTGCACAGCAGCATCGGGAATCTAACCTCAATATAAGTCTTGCCTGCGATTTATGCAATATGCCTAAAATAGAAACTGAAAGTGACTATAGTTTAGGCATCTTCAACTTGTGCCTGTTTGGATGCAGGGGGTAAGGGGCACCAAACGGGCCTTTGCGGCGGTCTCTGGCCCGTCTCCAGTCACAACGTGTGAGCGCGGGTTTGGTTCTGGTGGCATTTTCGTGCCGGCGCGATGCCTGAACCGGCAAAAGGGCGGAGGATTTTAACCAATCCAGGCAAGCAGCGGCCAACTGGCATGTTTGTTGCGTTGCAATAGGGAAGGCGGGTGGCCGAACCACGCATCGGAATTCGCTCATTCAGGACGCAAGATTACAAGAGGATGGCAATGACTAAGTACAAGCTTGAGTACATCTGGCTCGACGGCTACACGCCTGTTCCGAACCTTCGCGGCAAGACGCAGATCAAGGAGTTCGACAAGTTCCCGGCTCTCGAGGAACTGCCTCTGTGGGGTTTTGACGGCAGTTCGACGCTGCAGGCCGAAGGCAGCAATTCGGATTGCGTGCTGAAGCCGGTTCGCATCGTTCCGGACTCGACGCGCAAGAACGGCGCCATCGTGCTGTGCGAAGTCATGATGCCGGATGGCGTGACGCCGCATCCTTCCAACAAGCGCGCCACCATCCTGGACGACGAAGGCGCCTGGTTCGGTTTCGAGCAGGAATATTTCTTCTACAAGGACGGACGCCCGCTGGGCTTCCCGACGGCTGGCTTCCCGGCGCCGCAGGGCCCGTACTACACCGGCGTCGGCTACAGCAAGGTCGGCGACGTGGCCCGCAAGATCGTCGAAGAGCATCTCGACCTGTGCCTCGACGCCGGCATCAACCATGAAGGCATCAATGCCGAAGTGGCGAAGGGCCAGTGGGAATTCCAGATTTTCGGCAAGGGCTCCAAGAAGGCCGCCGACGAGATGTGGATCGCCCGCTATCTTCTTGAGCGGCTGACCGAGAAATACTGCATCGACATCGAGTACCACTGCAAGCCGCTCGGCGATACCGACTGGAACGGTTCGGGCATGCATGCCAACTTCTCGACAACCCACATGCGCGAAGTCGGCGGCAAGGCCTATTTCGAGGCTCTGATGTCGGCTTTCGACAAGAACCTGATGGACCACATCGCAGTCTACGGTCCAGACAACGACAAGCGCCTGACCGGCAAGCACGAGACCGCGCCGTGGAACAAGTTCAGCTATGGCGTGGCCGACCGCGGCGCATCGATCCGCGTACCGCACAGCTTCGCCAAGAACGACTACAAGGGCTATCTGGAAGACCGTCGTCCGAATTCGCAGGGCGACCCCTACCAGATCGCCTCGCAGATCCTGAAGACGATCGCCGAAGTGCCGACCGAAGGCAAGGCCGCCGCCGCAGCGTAAGCGGACCGGCATAGGCCAAACAGCCACACCAAAAGAACCGGCGATGCGCGCAAGCGCCTCGCCGGTTTTTTGTTGCCTGACGCACAACGCAATGCCACGGCGCCGCCGCCAGCGGCGTGCTTGCAACCGATAAGCAAAGGTGAATAGCTTGGCATCAGAGGCATGGCGCAATGGGCGCCGACGACGGCCTCTTGAAGGAGTTGCAGATGGGTTTTCATCGTTATGGCGCCGGGCGGTTGGCTGGCCTTCTGCTGAGTGGTCTTACCCTGGCAGCGATGCATGCCGGTGCATCATGGGCACAAAGTTGCGAAAGCCTCGACTCGGATCGCTGCTCGCAGACGTTGTCGACCGGCATCGAGATGAGCTACATTGAGGTCGGCCCCAAGGACGGGACAGCCGTGATCCTCATTCATGGACTGACCGACAATGTGCGCTCCTGGGCAACCACCATGGCAAGCCTGCATGAGGTCGATCCGGACCTGCACATCATGGCGGTCGACCTGCGCGGCCACGGTCGCAGCAGCATGCCGGATGCTGCAGTGTGCGCGCCGGCGCCTGAAAAATGCTTCCGGCCGGCCGATTTCGCCGAGGATATCGTCGCCTTCATGCAGGCCAAGGGGATCTCCAAGGCGGCACTTGCCGGTCATTCGCTGGGCTCATTCATCGTCCAGGAAGTCTCGCTGACCCATCCCGAAATGGTGACTCATGCCGTTCTTGACGCTACGGCCGCCAGCGGCGTCAGCAATGTGGCGCTGGCCGACTATGTCATCAAGGAGCCCGTGGAAGGCTCCTGGAAAATCGTCATCGAGGAGAGCGGCAAGAGTTATCCGACGGATTTCTACACGCTGACGCCGATGGACGCCGATCCCAAGGTCAGCGAATGGCTCGCGGCAAACTGGGTTGTCGATCCATCGGCAGACCCTGAGTTCCTGGTTCCCTATCTGCCCGAAACCGCTTCCGTAAAGCTTGGCACCTGGATCGGCGCTACAAAAGCGCTGCTTTCTCAGGACAACACGGAGCGGCTTAAGGACATGGCGGTGCCGACGCTGGTGATGTGGGGCGTACAGGACAGCATCTTCCTGGCCTCCGACCAGGACGCCGTGAAGGCTTCGCTTGCGGTCGCGGCCAAAAAGCACGGCCAGCCGATCTACTGGAAAGAGTATGGCGTGCTGCCGCTGCCGGCATCTGGCTTCCAGGAGACCGACATCGGCCACAATCTGCAATGGGCTGCCTTCGATACCGTGGCAAAGGACATCGATGCCTTCATCAAGACCGGCAAGCCTACCAACGATCTCGTTCATAGCGCGCCGGCCCCGGACATCAGCACACTGATCGTCGAGCCCGACAAGGCCGTGGTCGAGCAAATCGGCCAGTAGGCGAAGCAGCTGGCTGCGCGACCGTTTCAGCGAATGAAGCGAATCGAAACAAAAAACCCGGCATTGCTGCCGGGGCTTTTGTTGGCGTGGTTTGGTTCGACGGTCGGTCTCAGACCGAGTAGTACATGTCGAACTCGACCGGATGCGGGGTCATTTCGAAGCGCATGACTTCGGCCATCTTGAGTTCGATATAGGCGTCGATCTGGTCGTCATCGAAAACACCGCCGGCTTTCAGGAAGCCGCGATCCTTGTCGAGCGACTGCAGCGCCTCGCGCAACGAGCCGCAGACGGTCGGGATCTTCTTCAGTTCCTTCGGTGGCAGGTCATAGAGATCCTTGTCCATCGGCTGGCCGGGATGGATCTTGTTCTTGATGCCGTCGAGGCCGGCCATCAGCATGGCGGCGAAGGCCAGGTACGGGTTTGCGCCCGGATCGGGGAAGCGAATTTCGACACGCTTCGACTTCGGCGACGAACCGAAGGGAATGCGGCAGGAAGCCGAGCGGTTGCGCGCCGAATATGCGAGAAGCACCGGCGCTTCGTAGCCCGGAACCAGCCGCTTGTAGGAGTTCGTCAGCGGGTTGGAGAAGGCGTTGATGGCCTTGGCGTGCTTGATGATGCCGCCGATGTAGTAGAGGCAGCTTTCCGACAGGCCGGCATATTCATTGCCTGCGAAGGTCGGCTTGCCGTCCTTCCAGATCGACATGTGGACATGCATGCCCGAGCCGTTGTCGCCGAACACCGGCTTCGGCATGAAGGTAGCCGTCTTGCCATAGGCATTGGCGACCTGATGCACGACATACTTATAGATCAGCATCTTGTCGGCGTTGCGGGTCAGCGCGTCGAACTTTACGCCGAGCTCGTGCTGGGCGGCTGCCACCTCGTGGTGATGCTTCTCGACCCGCACACCCATTTCGGTGAGGACGGTCAGCATTTCGGAGCGCATGTCCTGCGCCGAATCGATCGGCGGCACCGGGAAATAGCCGCCCTTGACGCGCGGGCGGTGGCCGAGGTTGCCGGTCTCGTAGTCGGTGTCGTCGTTTGACGGCAGTTCTGTGGAGTCGAGCTTGAAGCCGGTATTGTAGGGGTCAGCCTTGTACTTGACGTCGTCGAAGATGAAGAACTCGGCTTCTGGGCCGACGAAGATCGTGTCGCCCACGCCTTCCGACTTCATGTAGGCCTCGGCCTTCTTGGCCGTGCCGCGCGGATCGCGGTTGTAGGATTCGCCCGAGACCGGATCAAGGATGTCGCACAGGATGACCATGGTCGACTGCGCGAAGAACGGGTCCATGTGAACCGTCTCCGTGTCGGGCATGAGCACCATGTCGGACTCGTTGATCGCCTTCCAGCCGGCGATCGAGGAGCCATCGAACATGACGCCGTCGGCGAACATGTCCTCGTCAACTTCGCCGACGTCCATGGTGACGTGCTGAAGCTTGCCCTTCGGATCCGTGAAGCGCAGGTCGACGAACTTTACGTCGTTATCCTTAATCTGCTTCAAAATGTCTTTGGCTGTCGTCATTCGGTGACTCCCTGGAATGTTTTCTTGATGGTTTGATAAAATAGGATGTCTCAGACCGCGTCCATACCGGTTTCGCCGGTGCGGATGCGAACGACTTCCTCGATGTTCGACACGAATATCTTGCCGTCGCCAATGCGCCCGGTTTGCGCTGCCTTTCGGATTGCCTCGATGGCGCCCTCGACGGCATCATCGCCAAGCACCACCTCGATCTTCACCTTGGGCAGGAAATCGACGACATATTCGGCGCCACGGTAGAGTTCGGTGTGCCCCTTCTGGCGTCCGAACCCCTTGGCTTCGGTGACGGTGATGCCCTGCAGCCCCGCATCCTGAAGCGCTTCCTTGACCTCGTCGAGCTTGAACGGCTTGATGATCGCTTCGATCTTTTTCATTCTTTCCTGGCCTCCAAATGCCGATATGACGAGATTCCCGCCCGCTTGTTCAGGTTTCTAGCACGTTCTGTGCCAGTCCGGACGATTTGCGACGAAATTCCACTGCGTGCATCGATAGCCCAAAATTTTGATTTTTACCGGCATCTTCCTGCGCTGCGAGGGTGTTTTCTTGTGCCTGGCCCAAAGGCCAGTCGCAGTAACTGCCTAAGAAATACGCATAGAGACGAAAAATTGAGCAGAATGATTGTCATTGGCTGCGACGTCCAGGTTCCTCCATAACGCGGTATCATGTATCGCTGGTCGAACAGCATCGTGACCAGATGGCCAATGACACATGAACTTCTGACCCCCGGCCAAATGGCCGAAGCCGACCGACTGGCGATTGCCGGTGCACCGCATGACGGAATGGCGCTCATGCGCCGGGCCGGTGCGGCTGTGGCTGCCATTGCCCTTGAGCGATTTCCCGGCGTCCGGCGCGTCGATGTGCTGTGCGGACCGGGGAACAATGGTGGCGATGGCTATGTCGTGGCGAGATTGCTGCATGAGGCAGGGGTCGATGTCGTGCTGTGGCGGGCAGATGCCCCAGGGACGGGCACGGATGCCGCAACCGCTGCCGGCGACTGCCCGCTGACTGCGGGTGAACTCGACGATTTCGAGCCTGCCGCAGACGGGCTTGTCATCGACGCGCTGTTCGGCGCTGGCCTGTCGAAACCGCTTGCCGGCATCTACGCGGCGGCAATCGACAGGGTTGCAGCGTCCGGGGCGACCGTGCTGGCCGTCGACCTGCCGAGCGGCATTTCGGGCGACAGCGGGGCGGCGCTGGGCAGCGCCGTGAAAGCGGTTGTGTCGGTGACGTTTTTCCGGAAGAAGCCCGGCCATCTGCTCTATCCAGGGCGCGGGCATTGTGGCGAAACGGTCGTGGCGCAGATCGGCATCCCGGCACGGGTGTTGGAAACGCTCGACGTGCGCTGTTTCGAGAACACGCCGAAGCTTTGGTGCGGCACCTTTCCGAACCCGGCAACCGAAACACACAAATATTCGCGCGGCCATGTCGGCGTGTTCTCCGGCGGTGCCTCGGCCACTGGCGCGGCGCGGCTGTCGGCATTGGCTGCGGCGCGCGCCGGGGCCGGTGCGGTGACGATGCTCTCGCCTGGCAGCGCCTTGCAGGTAAACGCCATGCACCTGACCTCGACCATCCTGCGGCGCATGGACACGTTCGAGGAGGCGCAAGACTTTATCCGCGAGCGCAGGCCCTCGGCATTGCTGTTGGGACCGGGTCTTGGGACCGAGACAACGGCCGCCAGTTTCGCGCATGCCCTGATTGGCGCAAGTGCCGCCCTTGTTGGCCATATCGTCTTTGACGCGGACGCGCTGACCGTCTTCTCGCAAGATCCCGAAGCGTTTTTCCAGGCGGCGCGGGGCCCTGAAGCTCCGGGCCTCGTCCTGACGCCGCATGCCGGCGAATTTCATCGGCTTTTCCCGGATATCGCCGATGACGCAGGCCTGTCGAAACTCGAGAAGGCACGCGCAGCGGCAAGCCGTGCCAACGCCACGATCATCTTCAAGGGGCCAGATTCGGTGATTGCCACACCGGGCGGCCGTGCGGCGATCAACGCCAATGGCACGCCCCTGCTGGCGACCGCCGGCTCCGGCGACGTGCTGGCAGGCATAGTGGCCGGGCTTCTGGCGCAGGGCATGCCGGACTTTGACGCGGCCTGTGCTGCCGTATGGCTTCATGCCGAAGCGGCCTCTGGTTTCGGACCCGGCCTGATTGCCGAAGATCTGCCGGATGCGCTTGTGCCTGTCTTGCGCGCGATGGCCGTGTCACCACGATAGAAATCGCGCTGACACCGAAAAATCATCGAAGTGACATTTGCATGCCATGTTGGGCTTCTTATGTACGTGATGCGGGTGGCCTTCGAGGAGGCGACTTATGACCAAGGACAAACAGAAACTGGACGAGTTGCTGAGCGACCCGATCGTGCGGCTGTTGATGGCGCGGGACCACGTCAGTCCCGAATATGTTCGGATGCTGGTTGAGAAGGCTCAGAACAATACCGAGCAGAAGCTGGCCCCACACGTCATTGACCAGAGTTACAAGCGACGCCGACCGCACGCGTAAGCATGTCGGCGCTGACGGGCGCATTCGACGAGCCTGATTGGCAGGCCGGTAGCCGGGGATGACAAGGGCCGTCACCCCGGGTTTTCGATGTCAGAAGCAGCCGTAGACAGTGCCAGGCCCGTAGCAGAGGCCGCGCGAAACTTCCGAATCGATCTCGTCTGCTAGCGCAGTTACAGCCGGATTGGACCCCGCCATCTCCCTGGCCTTGGCGATCAGGTCGGCAGCACCGATCCCCGGTTGCGACTTGGCGACCTCCGGTGCCACGGTCCTCATCAGACGCGCAGCGGCCAGGAGCAGGATCGGGTCGCTGCGTTCCATTCCATAATTGGTGAGCTTGGACGCCAGGTCGAACTGTTCGACGATGCCTGGCGTGAGGGCCTGCCCGTCTTGCGCCAGTGCTGGCGCGACGAAAGAAGCCGCGGTGACCATGACCGCCACCACCATTGATTTCAGATGCATGTTCCGGATCCCATTGCCTGTGAATGCCCACACCCCATGCCCGGGCATGACGCAGGGGGACCTTCAAATTTGTCGGAAGTTTGAAGCAGCCGTTTTGACGGCCACGGGCACGTTAAGATTCGCATTCAATCTTTCTTGGTAATTTTCCATTAGCAAAGTTCTTTCGGCGGATCTTCGGGCAGGGGGGGCCGTCAGTTTCAGTATCGGGTGCGAGTTTTCATGCGTTTGCCTAACATCATCATCGCCATGGTTGCCTGCGGGGCAATTGCGGCCTGTACGTCCAGTTCGGGCATTGACGGGCTTGGCCTTTCCAGCGAGACGACGAGCTCGATCCAGCGCCCCGACGCGCCGGTGGTGGCCAGCGTCAGGCCCCCGGAAGCGGTGCAGCAACACGCGCCCGAAGCGGCAGACGAAGACGATGTACCGGTGACGGCGAATGCGCTCGTGGCGCCGGAAAAGGCCAAGGCCGCCGATGCCGCCTACGCCAACATCGTCATCAACGAGCGCCGCTTTCGCGATGCCAAGCCGATCAATTTTGGCAAGTCATCGCCCAAGCAACTGGCCGTGCATGGCGTCGACATCTCGCGCTGGCAGGGCGACATCGACTGGGCCAAGCTGCGCGGGCAGGGCGCCAATTTCGTCTACATCAAGTCGACCGATGGCGGCGACCATCTCGACCCGATGTTCCGCAAGAACTGGCGCGACGCCGAAAAGGCCGGGTTGAAGCGCGGCGCCTATCACTTCTTCTACTGGTGCCGTACGGGGCGCGAGCAGGCTGAATGGTTCATCCGCAACGTGCCGAAGGTCAAAGGCGCGCTGCCGCCGGTGATCGACGTGGAATGGAACCACACGTCGCGCTGCAAGAAGCGGCCGTCGCGCGAAACCGTGCTGGCGAAGATGCAGGCATTCATGGACATGCTCGAAGCCCATTATGGCCAGCGCCCGATCATCTACACCGCGCCGGACTTTTACGCCGACAACCTCAAGGGCGCCTTCAAGAACTATCCGTTCTGGCTGCGTTCGGTGGCGGCCCACCCGTCAAAGGTCTATCCGGGCCGCGAGTGGGTGTTCTGGCAGTATTCGGGATCTGGCCTTTCGCACGGCGTCGAGGGACGGATCGATCTCAACGTCTTCCACGGCGACCAGGATGACTGGCGGCGGTGGCTGAGCCGCGTGGCCGGCTGACGAGCCCTTGACCGGACAAAACCCGCCCCCCATATCGGGCGAGCGGGCCGGGCCCCTCTGACGATCGACGATCGTGATGTCGGACCGCATCGGGTGAACTCGATGCCGGGTCCTGTCAGCTACCAGCATGCAGCCGGTTTTGGGTTCCCTTCAACGGGAGAGGACCCAATGGATTTCATCGCACTGGCATTTCTTGGCCAGCCACTCTGGATGTGGCTGTGCTTTCTCACTCTGGTCACAGCGCTACTTGTCATCGACCTCGGCGTCTTTCATCGCGGCTCGAAGGAGATAGGCGTCAGGGAAAGCTTGGCGCTTTCAGCCTTCTACATCATCCTCGGGCTTGCCTTCGGCGGCTTCGTCTGGTGGCAACTCGGCGCGCAATCCGGCATCGAATATGTCACCGGCTTCATCCTCGAGAAAAGCCTGGCGATGGACAACATCTTCGTCATCGCCATGATCTTCGGCTTTTTTGCCATTCCACGACAATACCAGCACCGGGTGCTGTTCTGGGGCATTCTCGGCGTGATCCTGCTGCGCGGCGTGATGATCGGCTTCGGCGCCAAGCTGGTCGCCGATTACGCCTGGGTGCTCTACGTCTTTGCGGCGTTCCTGATTTTCACCGGCCTCAAGATGCTCTGGTGGAGCGAGTCCGAACCTGACCTGGCGAAAAATCCGCTGCTCAACTTCATGAAGCGGCGCTTCAACGTGACGGACCGGCTGCATGGCGAGCGCTTCTTCGTGCGCCAGGAGGATGGCAAGGGCGGGACAGCGCTGTTCCTCACGCCGCTGTTCCTGGCGCTGGTGCTGATCGAGATCGCCGACGTTATCTTCGCCGTGGATTCGGTGCCGGCAATTTTCGCCATCACCACCGACCCCTACATCGTCTACACATCCAACATCTTCGCCATTCTGGGCCTGCGCGCGCTCTACTTCGCGCTCGCCGCCGTTCTGCACCGCTTCGCCTACCTGAAGCAGGCGCTGGCGGTGCTGCTGATCTTCATCGGCGGAAAGGTGTTTGCGGCCGACATGCTTGGCTGGGGGAAGATCCCGGCGCAATGGTCGCTCGGGATCACCTTCGCGATCCTGGCGGCGGGCATCGCCTATTCGCTGTGGCGAACCAGAGGAGCGGCGAAGCCGGACAGGGCTGAAGTCGGCAGCACATAGAGAAGCTGGCTGGGCCGGGCTTGACTGCCCGGCCGCCTGTCACCGCGGCGTGCAGGTCATGCCATTGCGCCTCGCATTGGCGATACAGTCGCTCTTGTTCACATAGGCTTCCGTGGACGCGCCGACAATCTTGCCGTTCGATGCCGTGCGCGACCAGCGCCAGCCATCGGACTTGTAGATTGTCCATGTATCGCCATCAGAGCCGGTGCAGCTTTCCATCGCATTTCTCCCTGCAAGTCTGACAAGGTTAGGCGATTCGCGGTTGCAGAACCACCAATCCACTCAACTAAAAATTGCAGGAAGCCGGTCGTGTCAGTTGCAAAGAAAAAGCGGCCCCTGAAACCGGGACCGCTTTCGCCGTCGGTAGTTTTCGATCAGGCGGCGCGGCGCTCGTGGCGGCCTTCGCCGATCTCCTCGACCAGCTTGGCGCAGAAGGCGGGGAGGTCGTCGGGATTACGGCTGGTGACAAGACCCTGGTCGACAACGACCTCGGAGTCTTCCCACTTGCCGCCGGCGTTGACGACGTCGGTCTTGATCGACTTGTAGGACGTGACCGAGCGGCCCTTGAGCACGCCGATCTCCACCAGCAGCCACGGCGCATGGCAGATGGCGCCGATCACCTTCTTGGCGTCCCAGAAACCCTTGACGAAATCGAGCGCCTTCTGCTCGACGCGCAGCAGGTCGGGGTTCATCTGGCCGCCCGGCAGCACCAGCGCGTCGTAATCGGCAGGGGTGACCTCGTCGAGCGTCTTGTCGACGGGCACCGAGCGGCCCCAGTCCTTCTTGTCCCAGCCGGTGATTTCGCCCGATTCAAGCGACACGACATCGACGGTGGCGCCGGCCTCGCGCAGCTTCTTCAGCGGCACTTCGAGTTCCGACTGCTCGAACCCGTGGGTCGATAGAATGGCGATACGTTTTCCAGAAATGTTCTGCATCATTGTCTCCTTGATTGGGGATGCAGCACAACGGACAGGACGGGCGAGAGTTCCAGATTCGATCGGGCCTTGCTTTTGCAGACCGGCGGCAGCCTTACCGGATCTGGCGGAAGCCCTGCGGAATGGCCGCTGTGCCGGCCAGCTCGCTCGTGAGGCTGGCGACCGAGGCGTGGCGCGGCCCGCCGCGCAGCAGCGCGAGCATGCGCGCGACGGCATCGTCCGGACCCGAGACCAGCGCCCTGACCGAGCCGTCCGGCTCGTTGCGCACCCAGCCGTCGAGATCGAGCGCCTGTGCCTGCCGCTCGGTCCAGGCGCGAAAGCCGACGCCCTGCACGCGGCCCTGAATGTGAACGAGAATGGCAGTCATGCGGGCTCGGCGCGGTTGGTTCGGTACGGGGGAGGTTAGCGCGCGGCGGGAGGCGGGGGCAACCGCGGGGCGCTGACCGGCACCATCAATCCTGCGCGACGGCGTCCTGGATGAAGGCATAGCGCTGGTTGAGATAGCCGGCCCACGGGTCGTCGGCAGGCGCACCGGCCATCAGCGGCGCGAAAAGCGATTCCGTCGAGCGGCTGACGAAATCCTGCGGCTCGACCAGCAGCTGGCGATAGATGTCGAAGGCATCGCCGTCGAGCGCGCGCAGCGCCGGCGAGGTGACCCGCCTGAGCTTCAGGTTGGCCGCCGGCGCAATGTGCAGCACCCGCATGCGCTCGGCGTCGTCCTCGTGCTCGATCTGCATGCGCGCCGCCAGCAATTGCTGGCGAAACAGCTGGTAGAACGGTTCCCAGAAAAGATCGGTGAGCTTCAGCCCGGCATCGTTGCGAACTGGCCCGAACGGCGCGAAGGCCAGCGCCTGATAGCGGCGCAGGCGCTCCGGCTCGCGCTTCGGGTC
>JBBSOT010000129.1:0-11777 GCA_038259455.1 Hyphomicrobiales bacterium
GATCAAGGACCAGACAGCGAGCTTCAAGAAGATCGCTGTCGGCAAGACAACCTCCAGCAACTGAGCCCGGGAGAACAGGCCATGAGCAACGAACGCAATTTCCTCTACGCCAAGGACGTCAACACCTTCGCCTTCGACTGGGGCAAGCTGGCACTGACGGTGGCACCAGAGACCAACGGCGCTACCCGCTTTTCCGGCGGTATCGTCGATCTCGGCGCTGGCCAGGGCCACACACGCCACAATCATCCGGGCGCCGAGGAGATCATCTTCGTGATCTCGGGCAATGGCGAGCAGATGGTCGAGGACCCGGACGGCAATCCGGTGGTCCAGAAGGTCAGTGCGGGCTGCACGGTCTACGTGCCCGAAAGCCGCTTTCACTCGACGCTGAACACGGGCGACGGCCCGATGCAGCTTTTTGTCGTCTATTCCCCGGCTGGTCCAGAGCTGGCGCTGCGCGACCTTCCCGACTTCCGCCTGGTGCCGCCAGGCGGCAACTAGGCTCCATAAAACGGCCGGACGCTTGAAAGTCGAGCGCGCCGAAACCGGGGTGGCGTTGTAGACTGTGATTCGCCCGCGCTTGCCCGAGCGCGGGCGACTTTTCGAAAGCACCCTCGTGAACAACGGTATCCTTCTGGCGCTGCTGGCCTATGCCACCTACTCGTGGAGCGATGCCGCGGTAAAGGCACTGGGCAGCACCCTCTCGATCTTCGAAATCGGCTTCTTCCTGGCGCTCATTTCGGGCACTTGCATCGTGCTGACGACGCCAAGGGACGAGCACTGGCTCGACTTCTGGCGCATGAAGCGACCGATGGCTGTTCAGGCGCGGGCATTATCGGGCGTCGTTGCCAGCGTGCTGGGCGTCATCGCCTTCACCACGATCCCGCTTGCCGAAGTCTACGCTCTCATTTTCCTGGCGCCGCTCTTCGTCACGATCCTGTCCATCCTGGTGCTCAAGGAACAGGTCGGGCTCTGGCGCTGGTTTGCCGTGGTCGCCGGATTTGCCGGTGTGATGCTCGTCGTGCAACCAGGTTTCCGCACGCTGGAACTCGGGCATTTCGCGGCCATGGCTGTGGCGCTGCTTGCCGCAGTCAGCATCATCTTGATGCGCTCCTTGTCGGGGCAGGAAACGCGCACGACAATGCTCGGCTACCTGATCCTCTACGCCGTCGTCCTGAACGGCATTGGCATGGCTGCGACCGGCTTTGTGGTGCCGACGTGGCGAGACATCGGTATCCTGCTCGTCGCCGGCGTTTTTTCGGCGACCGGCAATATTGGTCTGCTCCGCGCCACGCGGCTGGCACCGGCAAACCAGTTGGCGCCGGCCCATTATTCACAAATCGCCTGGGCCGTTCTGATCGGCGCGCTGATCTTCGGCGAACGGCCGGATCAGTGGTCGATCCTCGGACTGGCGATCATTGCCGGTTCGGGCCTCCTGACCGTAGCGCGCGAGCGCATCCGGCTGGGCTTTGTGCGATGGAACCCGTTCGGCCGAAACCGGCTTTGACCTGACGTCGCTGGTGGCGACGCTTCAGGCCGTGCCGCCGCGGTTCCAGCCGCGCCCGGTGTCGCCGAACATTTCGTAGCCACTGCCGGTGATCGCCACAGTATCCTCCAGCTTGATGAAGCCGCGTGTCGGATGAAGCATGGTGGTCTCGACAGAGATCACCATGTTTTCCTCGAGCGGCCGGTCGGCATCGATGCCCTCATAGGCCACCGGATGGTTGGTCATCAGGAACGGCACCTCATGGGTAATCAGCCCCATGCCATGGGTGAAGAAGTCGGTAAACTCGGCCGAGGGCGACGCCTTCAGCTTGGCTTCCGCCTCGGCGATCACGTCGGCGCCAAGTGCCCCTGCCTTGACCTTGGAGAAGGCAGCCTGTTGGATCGACTCGACCTCGCCAAGCAAATCCTCAAGTTCCGAATCGGGCTCACCCAGAACGCCCATGCGGCACAGGTCGCCGATATAGCCATGATAGTTGCCGCCAGAGTCAATCGAAAGGACTTCACCCGGCGCCCAGCTTTGCAGCGACGCGGCGCGGTTGTGGCTCGCTCCCAGCGTCAGCAGGCAATATTCGAACTGCAGACCTCGATTGGTTTCCTCGCGGCGCAAATGCTCGATGATCTCGTTCTTGGTCATGCCGTCATGCGCCGCCGAGATGGTGGCGAGCATGGATTCGGTGATCAGTTCCGAGGCCGTGCGCAACTTCTCCAGTTCGGCCGGGGTCTTCAGCGCGCGCATACGTTCGAATGTCGCGGTCGCGTCGAAGACCTTGGCCTCCGGCAGCGCCTTGCGCAGCGAGATATAGGCGTCGGAGGGCAGGAACCCGGGCTCGATGCCAATACGCGCATCGCGCCGGCCGATCTTGTCGACATGCTCGGCGGCCAGCGCCGCTGCATCAAGCGTTCCCCAGCACGATGTATGGACAGCCGGTGTCCAGAAAGGGTGGTTCTGGTGCTCGCCGCGCTCGAGCCCGTTGCCGATATAGGCCGAATTGTCCGGGCGGCCGCGCTCATAGACCACAACCGGCAGGTAGCGGCTGTGACCGATGGCATCCATGGCCGAGAAGAAGATGAACTTGTAGCCGCCGAGCATATACTGGACATTGTGCTTCGACGTCGCAATCAGCACGTCCAGCCCTGCCTCTTCCATCAACCGGTCGAGGCGGCTCTGGTCGAAAGGCGTTCGGGCTTGTTTTGTGTTCCCCGTCGCAGCGTCCATAATCCGGTTTCCCATGTTCTCCTGACCGGACAATCTGCACCGAATTGCCCGTTCCGGTCCAGTACTCAACCAGACCACCTTGCCAAGGCCGTTTGAAACCAAAGAATCTCTACAGATACAAGGGTGAATCTACCGACGTGACCGAGGCCGCGCCGACCTGCCGCCCAGCCGGCGGTCAGCCGCCAGGCACAGCCTCGGCATGATCGGCCTGCGCAAGCGCATTGAACGCCTCGCCGGCAATCTTGTGGGTCTGCTCCGAAGGCGAATGCACCACGCCCATGCGCTCGTAGAACCGGATCGCCGCGGCATTGCCGGTGTCGACCGACAGCCGCAGATAGAAACCGCCGCCCTGCCGGCACCGGGCCGCCGTGCGGCGCAGCAGCCTTTCGCCGATGGTTCGCCCGCGAAACGCAGGATCGACGAAGAGATCCTGCACATAGACACCTGGTCGCCCCATCCAGGTCGAGAAGACTGGAAAGTAGAGGCACATCCCGGCGAATGCTCCGTCGGCCTCGGCGATTAGCACCTCGAAGGCTGGCCTGTCACCAAAACCGTAGCGCCGGATGTCATCGACAGAACTCTTGACCAGATGCAGCTCGCCAACGGTTTGCGCAATGCCGAGCAGGCCGCGATGGATGCTTTCTGCGTCGGCGACGGAGGCGAGGCGGATCTGCACGGCCTTAGATGGATCCTTGCTGTCGCGGTTCGACATCATGGCACCTCAGCCATTCACATGCAGGCTGAATTCAACCGCCGCAGCGGCGATCGCCTCGCCGAGGATGACGACGATCTCTTCAATCTCGGCCGACGTCACGATCAACGGCGGCGCCACCATGACGCAGTCGCCCTGGACGCCGCCCTTGACGCGCCTGAAATAGACGATCAGCCCGCGCTCATAGGCAAGGTCGAGCACCCGCTGGCCGATGTTCATGCCGGGTGGCAGAAGCGCCATGGTTTCGCGGTCGGCAACGAACTCGATCGCCGTCATCAGTCCCTTGCCCCGGACATCGCCGATGAAGGGAAAGCGGACAGCCAGCCCGCGCAAGCCGGCGAGCAACTCTTCGCCACGCGCCGCCGCGTTGTCGACCAGCCCCAACCTGTCGATCTCCTGCATCACCGCCAGCCCGGCGGCGCAGGCCAGCGGGTTGCCGGCATAGGTGTGGCCGTGCTGGAAGCCGCCCATATCGAGTACCGGTCGCACGATGCGCTCGGGTGCTGCCATGGCGCCGAGCGGCATGTAGCCGGAGCCGATGCCCTTGGACAGCGAGACGATGTCCGGACGGCAATTCCAGTGGTCGCCGCCGAGGAATCTGCCGGTTCGTGCCACCCCGCTCATCACCTCGTCATGGATCAGCAATATGCCGTAGCGATCGCAGATCTCGCGGATCCGTGGATAGTAGCTGTCGGGTGCGACCAGCGCGTTGGTGGCCGCGCCGCCAATCGGCTCCATGATGAAGGCGACGACGCTTTCCGGCCCCTCGGCGAGGATTTTTTCCTCCAGCATGTCGGCATATTTCAGCCCGCGCTCATCCATCGACAGATTGTCGCGATCGCGATAGGCGGTCGGCGCCGGTATGGTCGGCATCAGGCGCAACTGGTCCGAAAACGTCGCGGTCAACGCACCGTCGCCCGTTACCGAAAGCGCTCCATAAGTCCCGCCATGGTAGGACGGCATTCGGCTGACGACCTTCCAGCGCCCTGGCTGACCTGTCGCCACCGCCCACTGCCGCGCCAGCTTGATGCAGGATTCGACAGCCTCCGAGCCACCAGAGACGAAGAAGATCCTGTCCAGACCGCCCGGCATGCGAGTTGCGATGTCCCGCGCCAGTTCCTCGGCGGGCTCGTTCTCGAAATGCAGGCGGTAGGCGAATGTCGTCTTCTGCATCTGCCGCTGCATGGCGTCGAGCACATGGCGGTTACCGTAGCCGAGATTGACCGCGACCGGCCCGCTGGAGCCGTCGATGAACCGGCGGCCGTCCTGCGTCCAAAGATAGATGCCCTCGGCGCGGTCGACCAGGGGCCGGCGCAGCCGCGTCACGTAGAAGAGATGCGAGGGGCGCGTATTGACCGTGCTATCGGCGGTGCTCTGGGTCATGATTTATTTCCGTTTGCCGAGATAGCGATCAAGGACATTGGCCGTGACACGCTCGACCATCGCATCCTGACGCAAAAGACCGGCGACCCATTCGCAGCTGCCGGCGTGGAACACCTCGCCCTTGCCCTTTTGGAAATTGACGATCATGCCGTTGCTGTAGCGCACTTTCTCGAGGTTTTCGTCACTCGCATCGCCATAGAGCGTCTCGGCGATGAAGCGGCCATCCTCGTCGCCGAAGAACTGATCTTCCGGCGTCAGGAAATCGGCCTCTTCGACCTGGCTGGCCATGCCCATGGCCAGTATTTCGAGACCGGCGGGCGCCCCGCTATCCATGGTTGGCCGAGGCCGCCCATTGTGGATTTCATAGTCCAGACCATCGACCTCATAGCCGTAGACATGACTTTCGTTACCCAGCACGTCGCCATAGAACAGCCCCGTCTCGGCGAAAGCCCAATGTTCTGGCCTGTAGACCGGAAATCCGCGCACGCCGCGCGGCGTGCAGCCGCCCCAGCCCGCATAGACGCCCTTGGTCGAGTTGAGACCGAAAGTCAGCGCTCCTGGTCGGCCAATTTCCGGCGCGTCCCAGGAATTGGTGGCGCGGGTGACGTTTCCCCCTTGGTAGGCCGGATCCTCGTCGCGCGCCTTGTATTTGTAGCAGACCTGCCGCCGTCCCTCGTCCTCCAGCCGCGTCTGCCACATGAAGTTGCCGGCAAAGCGCGCCGCATGGCCGCCCCGCGCAACATAGGAATCGACCGCGTCGCGCATTTCCCATGTCCAGTATTCGTCATGGCCAACGAAGACCACGCAATCGTAACCCTCCAGGATCTCCGGCCCGGCCTGCAGATCGTGCTGGCTCGCGAGGTCGACCTGATAACCAGCGCGCTCGGCCCAGCGAAAAAAATGGCTGTCATAGCTCGCCCACCCGGCCGAGGCGTATTTCTTGGAGTGACCGGTGGCATAGGCCCATTCCATATGCGGATAGCGCGGCACCGTCTTTGGCGGCATCGTCACCTCCAGCGGCACGCGCGGTGCGCCCCCTGGCAACGCGACGAAGCCACGGCACCACGGCCGCTGCGTCGAGACCATGCGCGCATACTGGTCCCGGCCGGGCCCGGTGATGCCCTCATAGGCGTTCGATCCGCCCCATGTATTGTAGGCGAGCCAGGTGCCGGTCGCAGCGATCTGCAGCACCCGTCCCGGCCTGCTGCCCGGCTCCGGGCTGACGATAAAGAGATGCTGGCAGTGGATCGACTGCCGGCCTTCTGCTCTCAGCGTGATCCGGTAGGCGCCCGATGGCCAGTCGGCGCCGACAGGGAATTCGTAAGTCGTCTCCCAGCCGCAGCCTTCAACTGAGCACTGGTCCGGCGTGTCCTGCCAGCGCGCGGCAATGCCAGCCTGTTCGAGCACCGTCACTTCGCCGGCCCCGTCGCGCACGATCTCCAGGGCAAAGTTCGGCGCCGTAGAACTGACGTGCAGCGATACACTTTCGCCCAGGCGGTAAGAAAAACGGTCGGTGTAGCACCAGATCTCACCGCGCTCGCCGTCCATGCCGGGATACTCATAATAGTGGCCACGGACCGCGAAACGCCGCTGTTTAGGCGTCAGTCCGAAATCTGGAAACGCGGTTTCCGGCGTCGGTCGTGGCATGTCTTTGCGCTTTCCGATCGTTGCGTACTCTGTGCATGGAGCATCCAGCGGATTGACCTCCTCCTGCCGTCCACGGTCAAGGGGATGTTGCGTCGGATTGCCCGCTAAATGGACGTGGCCGGGCGATTGGGTCTTTCTGGAGCAAAGTGAGAATTGACCGCTCATATTCGCTCAAGGTCCGACCAGTTGCGGCTGTTCGCGGGCCGCACCGCCATGCTATCGAGACACGATGGCACAGAAGAAAGCGTATGAAGTCGACGCCTGGCTGGCCCGGCCGGGGGAGCACACGGCAGTCGTGCTGGTCTATGGGCCGGATCGCGGTCTGGTGTCCGAGCGCGCCCGCGCCTTTGCCGTAAAGACCGGCTTGCCCCTCGATGACCCGTTTTCCGTGGTGCGCATGGACGCCGCCGAGATCGATGCCGAGCAGGGGCGTCTTATCGACGAGGCGCGAACCGTGCCGATGTTTTCGACGAAGCGGCTATTGTGGGTCCGCAATGCCGGAGCGCAGAAGGGCTTGGCAGAGCAGGTGAAGCTCCTTTGCGCCGAGCCGCCAGGCGATGCCATCGTGCTGATAGAGGCCGGCGACCTCAAAAAGGGTGTCGGCCTGCGGGCAACCGTCGAGGCCAGTGGTGCCGCGATGGCGTTGCCTTGCTACGCGGATGCGGAGCGCGATGTCGATGCGGTGATCGATTCCGAGCTTGGCAAGGCGGGCATGACGATCAGCGCCGATGCCCGCCAATTGCTGCGTCGCAATCTCGGCGGTGACCGGTTGGCATCACGCGGCGAGGTGGCAAAGCTGGTTCTCTACGCCCACGGCCAGACCGAGATCGACCTGGCCGATGTGGAAGCCATGACGGGCGATGTGTCGGGCCTGTCGGTCGATGACGCGGTGGATGCGGTACTGGAAGGACGGGTCGACGCATTCGATAGTGTCTTCACCCGACATTCCTTGACGGGCAGCCAATCCTATCTCGTTCTCGCGGCGGCAATGCGCCAGATGCAGGCAATCCAGCTGATGCGCGCCGGCATGGATGGGGGAAACCGTAACGTCGCCTCGCTCGTCGCAGGAGCGCGGCCGCCGATTTTCTTCTCGCGCAGGAAAACGATCGAGGCAGCAATCGAACGCTGGACTGGACCGGCCCTACAACGTGCCTTGATCAGGCTTCAATCGGCGGTGCTGGCGTCACGACGCCGCCCGGATTTGGCGGTGGCCATCGCGCGTCAGGCGTTGCTTGGCATAGCGATAGAAAGTGCCCGTGCCGCCCGGCGCGGCTAGGGTCAGGACCACTCGAACAGTGGTATTTAGCCGGCTTAATAGCAGCTATTGCTGCAGCCGACGGCAGAGATCGTCAAGCTGCTCAAGCGTCCTGTACGCAATCCGGACCTCGCCGCCCCTGTCCTTGTGGCCTATCGTTACCGAAAGGCCGGTGGCGTCGGCGAGCAACTTTTCCAGAGCCAGCGTGTCGGGATCCTTGACCGCCGGCTGCGACGGCGACCGCTGGCCGCGAGACGTATCCGGCTGCTGTGCGAGCGCCTCGGCCTGGCGCACCGACAGCCCGCCATCGACGATTCGCTTCGCCAGGCCGGCTGGATCGGCGGCGGTCACGAGCGTGCGTGCGTGGCCCGCCGAGAGGGCGCCATCGACCAGCATGTCGCGAATCACGTTCGGGAGTTTCAGAAGTCGCAGCGTGTTGGCGACATGGCTGCGGCTTTTGCCGATGACCTGTCCCAGATCGGCCTGCGAGTAACTATGCTCGTCGATCAGCTGCTGATAACCGAGCGCTTCCTCGACCGGATTGAGATCGGCGCGCTGGACATTCTCGATAATCGCCAGTTCAAGCGCCGTGCGGTCATCAACATCGCGGACCAGCACCGGAATCTCGGTCAGACCCGCAGCCTGGGCGGCCCGCCACCGGCGCTCGCCGGCGATGATCTCGTAGTGGCCTGCTTCGCCCTTTTGCCGGACGAGGACCGGCTGGACAACGCCATGCTCACGGATCGATTGTGCGAGATCGATAAGCTCGGCATCGCCGAAATGGCGCCGCGGGTTCTTCGGATTAGGCGTGACGAACTCGATCGGCACCCGTCCGTCGACCGATGCGGACACTTTCGACTCGGCAGCCTGGGGCTTGTCCATTTCGCCGATCAGAGCGGCCAGCCCGCGCCCGAGACGCTTTTTTGAAAGATCTTCAGCCATAATCATTCCAATTGTTTCAGTGGCGAGCGCGGTCAAGCCGCATGCAAATTGCGCTCGCGGCGGATCACCTCGGAGGCAAGCTGCAGATAGGCCTGGCTTCCCGAACATTTGAGGTCGTAAAGAATTGCGGGCTTGCCGTAGGACGGCGCCTCCGAGACCCGGACATTGCGGGGGATCACCGTCTTGTAGACCTTGTCGCCCATATGGGCGCGCACATCATCGACGACCTGGTTGGCGAAATTGTTGCGCCCATCGAACATCGTCAGCACGATGCCCTGGATAACGAGGTCCGGGTTGATCGAATTGCGCACCTGTTCAACCGTCTCAAGCAATTGGCTGAGGCCCTCCAGCGCGAAGAACTCGCATTGCAGCGGTACCAGCACCGAGTCCGCTGCGGCCATTGAATTGAGCGTCAGCAGATTGAGCGATGGCGGGCAGTCGATGAGTACATAGGTAAAGCCGGCATGCCGCGCCGAAGAGGCACGCACCGCATTGCGCAGGCGCAGTACGCGGTCAGGCGCGCTCGCGATTTCCATCTCGATCCCGAGGAGGTCAAGCGTCGAGGGAACGATGAACAGCCCTGGAACCGCAGTCTGCACGGCTGCCTGCTCGAGGGTCAGCGCACCGGTCAGGACGTCATAGGACGAAACCTCCCGATCCCGGCGGTCGATTCCCAGACCGGTGCTTGCATTGCCCTGTGGGTCGAGGTCGACGATCAGCACCCGCTCGCCGATGGCAGCCAGTGCCGTGGCGAGGTTGATCGCCGTTGTCGTCTTTCCGACGCCGCCCTTCTGGTTGGCGACAGTTATGATGCGAGGTCCGGTGTTCATCATAGCGCTTTGATATCAGTGGTTTAATTGTCTGTTTGCTTGAGCGGGGCCAAATTCCGGATCTCGAGCACGACACCCTGAGGATCGACCTTGCTGGTATGTTCTAGCAGATCGAAGCTCCAATGGTTAAGGCTTTCTTCCACCTCCTGCCGGTAATCCCGGCCTTTATGGAACAGGCCGGCTGCCCCCGAAGAGAGCCACGGCGAGGTCAATGCAAGCAGCGTCGGAAGAGGCGCGAGGGCGCGCGCCGTAACGATTTCCGGAGATGGGATCACCACCTCTACGTCTTCAATGCGGCGCGCATGAACGCGGGCCGGAAGGCCAAACTCGCCGACGGCAGCCTGCAGAAAGCCCGCCTTCTTGCGGCTGCTTTCGACGAGATCGATGTGTCCTCCCGGGCGCTCAGCAAGCAGGAACGCAATTATCAGACCCGGAAAACCGCCACCTGACCCAAGATCCAGCCACGACGTCGCCGAGGGTGCGAGCCGGGCAAGCTGGGCACTGTCCATTATGTGGCGCGACCAGACATCGTCCAAGGTCGAGCTCGCGGAGAGATTGATCCGCCGCGACCATTTCTGAAACATCCGTTCGAAAGCCGCCAGGCGATCGAATGTTTCACGTGAAACGGGTCCTGCAAGCAACTCCAGGGCAGCGCGGTCTACCTTCAAGCGGCACCCACCTGGCGCTCGGAATGCCTGAGGTGGGTCACGATGATGGCCAACGCAGCGGGCGTCATGCCATCGATCCGCTGCGCTTCGGCCAACGAGCGTGGCTGACGCGAGACGAGCTTCTGCTTGATTTCGTTCGACAATCCGGGGACACGGGAGAAGTCGAGGCCGGCCGGGATCAGGCGCTGTTCTTCATGCTGCATCTGAATCACGTCCGCCTTTTGCCGGTCGAGATAGACGGCGTAAAGCGCCTCTGTTTCAAGACGCTCGGAAGTGGCTTCGTCAATTGAGCCAAGCTCAGGCCAGATATCGCACAGGTTTGCTACGGAGTAGCCCTTGTTGGCGAGAAGTTCGTATGCGGACCTTCGAACACCATCCTGATTGAGGTCCAACCCGCGCTTCTTGGCCTCGCTCGGGGTGATGCTGACAGACTTTACAAGCGAGCGGGCGTGCTCCAATTGTTCAGCACGCGACTCGAACCGGGCACGCCGTTCAGGCGACACTATTCCGAGGTCGATCGCCAACGGTGTCAACCGATCATCGGCATTGTCGGCACGCAGAGAAAGCCTGAATTCAGCCCTGGACGTGAACATGCGATAGGGCTCTGATATTCCACGAGACGTCAAATCATCAATCATTACACCGACATAGGCTTCTGTGCGGCTGAAAGTGACCGGTTTTTTATACACACCCCCAAGGGCGGCGTTCAAACCCGCCACAATTCCCTGCGCTGCTGCCTCTTCATAGCCGGTTGTGCCGTTTATCTGTCCGGCAAGGTAGAGCCCTTTGACCTTTCGCGTCTCCAATGTCGCTTCCAGTTCACGCGGATCGATGTGATCGTATTCGATCGCATAGCCGACCTGGGTGATGACTGCCTTTTCGAGACCGGGGATCGTCTTGAGCAGCGAGACCTGCACGTCTTCGGGTAGCGAGGTCGAAATCCCGTTCGGATAGATGGTACTATCGGTCAGCCCCTCTGGCTCCAGGAATATCTGATGACCGTCGCGATCGCCGAACTTGACGATCTTGTCCTCTATAGAGGGGCAGTAACGCGGCCCGACACCTTCGATCGATCCTGAATACATCGCCGAGCGGTTTAGATTGGCCCGAATGACATCATGGGTCGCAGACGTCGTCCGCGTTATGCCGCATTCGACCTGTGGATTTGTAATGCGATCCGTCATCATCGAAAACGGAACGGGCTTTTCGTCCGCTGCCTGCATCTCGAGCGACGCCCAATCAATCGTGCGGCCGTCAAGGCGCGGTGGCGTGCCCGTCTTCAGGCGGCCGAGCCTGAATCCGATACGGCTCATGGTCTCGGACAGGCCCAGCGAGGCCTGTTCATTCATGCGCCCGGCATGGATCTTGCGCTCGCCAATATGGATCAGCCCCCGCAGAAAGGTGCCCGTCGTCAACACCGCTGCGCCGCACTGGAACCGGCGGCCATCGGCGAGGATGACGGCCTGAATTCGGCCGTTCGCAACGTCGAAATCGGCGACTTCGGCTTCCAGCACGTCAAGGCCTTCCTGGTCCGCAATCGCCTTCTGCATCGCTGCGGCATAGAGCGCCCGGTCAGCCTGCGTCCGGGGGCCGCGCACGGCCGGCCCCTTGCGGCGGTTGA